>NZ_LPWE01000011.1:0-300000 GCF_001723355.1 Methyloceanibacter stevinii
CGCCGGTCAGGACCGCGATGTCCTGCAGCATGGCCTTGCGGCGATCGCCGAAGCCAGGCGCCTTCACCGCCGCGACCTTCAGGCCGCCGCGCAGCTTGTTGACCACGAGCGTGGCAAGTGCCTCGCCTTCCACGTCCTCGGCGATGATGAGCAGCGGGCGGCCCGACTGCACGACCGACTCGAGCAGCGGCAGCATGGCCTGCAGGCCCGACAGCTTCTTTTCGTAAATGAGGATGTAGGGGTTCTCGAGTTCCGTCGTCATCTTCTCGGCATTGGTGACGAAGTAGGGCGAAATATAGCCGCGGTCGAACTGCATGCCCTCGACGACCTCGAGCTCGGAATCGAGGCTCTTGGCTTCCTCGACGGTGATCACGCCCTCATTGCCGACCTTCTTCATGGCCTGAGCGATCATGTCGCCGATGGACTTCTCGCCATTGGCCGAGATCGTGCCGACCTGTGCGATTTCGGCGGAGCCTGAAACTTCCTTCGACTGCTTCTGTATGGTCCCGATAACCTCGGTAACGGCCTTGTCGATGCCGCGCTTCAGGTCCATCGGGTTCATGCCGGCGGCCACGGCCTTCAGGCCTTCGCGCACGATCGCCTGTGCCAGGACGGTCGCCGTCGTGGTGCCGTCGCCCGCGGTCTCGTTGGTCTTGGACGCGACCTCTTTGAGCATCTGCGCGCCCATGTTCTCGAACTTGTCCTCAAGCTCGATCTCCTTGGCCACGGTGACGCCGTCCTTCGTGGTGCGCGGGGCACCGAACGACTTGTCGATGATGACGTTGCGGCCCTTCGGACCGAGCGTCACCTTCACGGCGTTGGCAAGCACGTCGACGCCCTTGAGCATGCGCTCACGGGCTTCGGCGGCAAATACAACGTCTTTTGCTGCCATTGAACTATTCTCCGTTGTGGATTGAGACTCCACGGCGCCGCTCTTCACGCGGGCGCAGGGGGGAATCGGTTTCGATAAGTTTGGGGACGTGCCTAGCCGAGGACGCCCATGATGTCGGACTCCTTCATGATGAGGAGTTCGTCGCCATCGATCTTGACCTCGGTGCCGGACCATTTGCCGAACAGGACCTTATCGCCGGCCTAACGCCGAGCGGCTGAACCTTGCCGTCCTCGCCGAGGACGCGGGGCCCACGGAGACGACTTTGCCAGTCTGCGGCTTCTCGGCCGCGGTGTCCGGAATGATGATCCCGCCTTTGGTCTTCTGCTCTTCCTCGAGCCGCTTGACCACGACACGGTCGTGCAGGGGACGGAATTTCATGGATATACGCTCCTATTTGCTGGAACTCCGATGCTTGGCACTCAGGCCTCCCGAGTGCCAATAACCCGCTTGTACGCAGGCCTCCCCGAGGCGTCAAGGCACGCGGTCGTCGCAAACACGGGGCGTAGCGCCTCCAGTGAGCGACGGACGTCAGGGCGCGACCCGGCGCGTGAAGGAAACGATATAGGCCGGCGAGCGTATCGCGAAGATCGGATCGTCGGTCGGCCCCGCCACTCCGTCGGCGACGTTTGAGGGCAGAAACGAGAACGCGTCGCAGGTGCCGTCCGGTTCGACAGCGTCGATCGTCAGCCGCCCCAGCGCGATCTTGTCCCGGTGCTCCTCGTCCCAGAGCGCGGTGGCATCGTCGGTAACGTCGCCATCCTGGCCGATAATGGCCACGAGTGCGAACTCGGCCGGGGCCTTTTCGAGGCGTGCCTTGAGCTCGCCCGCCAGGAAGTCCTGTCCTTTGGCTTCGGCTTGCTCGTCGGTGAGGCCGTCCTCGCCGGCCAGCGGCAGGAGTTTGAACTTGGCAAGCGTCTCTTTGCCATCGGCGTTGGTCAGGGTGAAGGCGTGGACGCCCCAATAGTTGACGCCGGCGTAGCTTGCCGGGACGAGCCGTTCCTTGAGCCAGGTGCCCTGGTTCTTCGATTCCGGGTGCGCGGCGAAATACGCCTCCACCTTGTCCGCATCGCCGCTCGCTTTCGCGGTCAGGAGGTCGAAGAAGGACTGCGGCGTGTTCGCGACGAACACTGGGGCCGAAATCATCACCAGGTCCGTGTTGGCGCCGTCGCCGAGGTCGAAGCGCAGCGCGAGGCCCTTGGGATTGCCCTTGTCGTTGTCGGGGGCCTTCGGGTTGCCACCTGCGAGCGAGAACCGGCCGATCACCGGGACGGATTTCGCAAATTGCGGCGCCTTGGTGAGCTCTGGGGCATTCTCTGTCGGGTTGAAGTCGCCCGAGACGCAAAGGCCCTTGGGGTGGGCCGCCCGCTTATGCGGGTACTTGCCGAAAGCCTTGTTCAACGCGTCGACGAGATCGGCGGGACCGGGTTCGGCCAAAGCATTCGGTATGACGACGCTCGGTGAGGACAGCAGCGCAAGTGCGACTGCGGCGGCGGCGATGTGAGAAGCGCGAGACATGGCGGGTTCCTGGGCGAAATGGACAGATGCCGGCAATCTAGTCGCGCACGGCAGCGGCGCATCACACGTTGCAACACACTTTATTGATGGGCGAGTGACGCACCGTCGCATTGATCGATGCGGCGCGCGCTTGGGCGTGCACCTTGGCCTTGCGCCGCAAGATTGCTATCACAGGACGTGCACAGCCAATTTGATGTTGCTTTGCAATAGCCTGTCGCCCATGATTTCGAAAGCGAGGGGCGGCGCGACAAGCCAGGACCATTTGGAACGGCGAGGCCATGAATTCATGGGAACGCCGTCCATTGGAGCAGGTCTTGACGGTACCACGTGCCGCTTCAGGAGGGCTCGCGATGCTTGACGTGATTGTTCTCGTGGCCATGGCCATAACGGCGGCCGCATTCGGCGCCGGTTTGACCATGCAGGCGGGACTGCCGCTGCTACCGGTTCTCATCGGGGCCATCGCTCTGTTCTTGGTGATGGCGACGACGTTCCTCCGGGTTGGACGCGCCGGCGGCGGTGGCGGTGGTGGCGACCGCCTCGACGATCTCGAGCAAGCGCTCGAAGTGATCGACATCGATCTGCAGCGGCTCGACCGCGTCGAAGACGGGATGAACCGTCTTCATGCCTTGCATGACAAAGTTGAACGTCTCGATCAGCACGTGGCGAGCGGCGCGGTCGGCGCTGCCGGGTCAGAAGGGCTGTCGGTGGATCTTCAGCACGTCTACGACCGGATCGAGGCGGTCCGCGCAGAGGTCACGAACGAGAGCCGCGCCCAACGCCAGAAGATCGCCAACGATCTGGGTGCTCTGGAAACGCTGATCGCCCAGTTGGTCGGTCGCGCTTCCGCGGCGGCGCCCGCGAGCAGCCCTGCGCCGGCCAGCTCTGCGCCGGCCATGGCGGCGCTCACTGCCGCCGACGCCGAAGCGGAGATCGAACGCGAGTCAGCCGCTGTGTTCGAGCCGGAACCCGTCGAAGAACCAGAACCCGTGATCGAGCCCGAGCCGGAATTCTTCGAGGAGCCCGAGCCGGAACTGATCGAGGACTCCGAACCCGATTTCGAAGAGATTGACGAAGAGGAAATCGACCTCGTCTTCGAGCCTGAGCCGCAGGAGGATCTCCAGCCCGAGCCGGAAGAGAGCGCTGACGCGCAGCCCGCCCTCGAGGACGCCGAGGATGAGGACAGCGGCGACGAGGAACGGGAAGTGGGCCGGGAAGAGGCCATTCTCGCTGCGGCGCTGGCGGCGGCACAACCCGAACCCATAATCGAGCCGGAGCCAGAGCCCGAACCCGAAGAGTCGTTCGAGGAGTTGGCCGACGATTTGGCATATGACTTCGATGACGACGACGACAACGCGATGCTCGAAATCATTCGCGAGGGTATCGAGCAGGGGCGGGTGGATCTGTACCTCCAACCCACCGTCACCCTGCCGGGGCGCAAGGTGCGCTATTTCGAAGGGCTGACCCGCATTCGCAAGAGCGACGGCGAGATCGTGATGCCGCGCGACTACATGCCTGTGGCCAAACGGTCTGCGTTGATGCCGCTGATCGACAACGTGCTCGTCGTCCGCGCGGTCCAGGTGCTGCGGCGCCTTGGCCCCAATGCGCCGATCGAGGGCGTGTTCGCCAACATTTCCATGCACTCCCTGCTCGATCCCGATTATTTCCCGGAACTCATCGAGTTCATGGAGGAGAACGCCGGCCTCAGCGACAGTTTGATTTTGGAGATCAGCAACGCCGAGATGCAGGGGCTGAACGACAGTGAGCTCGGCTGCCTCGATACGCTCGGCGCGTTGGGATTCGGCTTCTGCCTCGACAACGTGGTCGATCTGGAAACTGGCTTCGACGGACTGGGCGACCGCAATTTCCGCTTCGCCAAAGTGAGCGCGGCGGAGTTTCTGGGCGGGCCGGGACGCAATGCGGCAGACCTCAAGCGGCGCCTCGACGCGGCCGGCATCACGCTGATCATCGAAAAGGTCGAGAAAGAGGGCGACGTGGCGCGCCTCCTCGACCATGGCATCGAGCTGGCGCAGGGCCACCTCTTCGCCGAGGCCGAGCCGATGAACGCGGCGCTCTCGCGCGAGCTGTCAGGCGTGGGCGCGGGTTAAGCCAGTCTCAGACATCCGACCGCCGGCAACGCGCGCCCGACCGAGTACGACCGGTCTAGTCGCCCGTCTCGAGGTCGCGCTGTAGCTCCTCGTCTTCCACATTGCCGCCGCTGCTCTTGGTTTCCGCGCGGTCTGGCGGGGGCATCATCTCGCCGCCGGATTTCGTCGTGGGGACCTCGTCGGGCTCCAGGTCCCGTTGGACCTCCATGTCTTCCTCATCCTGGACGGGCAGGACCAAGGACGGGGCCTTCAGATCGTGGGTGGGCAGGGCCAAGGCCGGTCCGCCAGCGATTGCGAGTGTGGCAAGTCCTCCAATCAGGACCATCCCATTCAGTCGGAACATAGTCTCCTCCTAGCGATCTTCACGTGAAGAACTCCGGTCGTATCGTCGGCACGATCCTATCACCGCCAGCGCGCCGGACGTAGCGCTTCGACAGGCCGCATCCACTGTCCTTGACCGGCGGCGCGCGAGCCTCTAACCGAGCGCCATGGAAGCTTCCTTGAAAATTCCCGTCATCGAGTCCATCCGCGAGATCGGCGGCAGCCGCCGGGTTTGGTTCGTCGATATCTGGGGCGTCATGCACAACGGGCGCGATGCCTTTCCCGATGCCTCGGCCGCGACGTGCGCATTTCGCGAGCAGGGCGGTGTGGTCATCTTGCTGTCCAATTCTCCACGGCCGAGCCCGGACCTCCAGGCCCAGCTTCGCCTGATCGGCGTGCCGGACGAGGCTTATGACGCTACCGTGTCGTCGGGCGATCTGACGCGCCATGAGCTCGCCAAGCACAAGGGCGCGCGCGTGTTCCATCTCGGCCCTGAGCGCGATCTACCGATCTTCCATGAAGCAGATGTCACGCTGACCCGTCCGGACGCGGAGCTGATCGTGTGCTCAGGCTTGTTCGACGATCAGGTCGAAACGCCCGAAGATTATGTGGATCTGCTGACGAGCCTTGCGGCCCGCGATGTGCCGATGATCTGCGCCAACCCCGACCACAAGGTCGAGAGCGGCAACCGGCTCATCTACTGTGCCGGCGCGCTGGCCGCAGCTTACGAGAGCCTCGGCGGCGATGTCGTCTATGCCGGGAAGCCGCACCGGCCGGTCTACGATCTGCGTTCGAGACCGCTTCGAAGATTGCCGCGCGCGCGGCGAAACCATCTCGAAGTCGGACGTCCTCGCGATCGGCGACGGTGCCAAGACCGACATTGTCGGGGCGGGCGCGTTCGGTGTGCCGTCCGTTTTCGTCGCGAGCAAGCTGCATGCGCCGGATGAGAGTGTAGGATTGCTGGATGCCGAGCACCTGGAAGGGCTCTTTGCGGAGGAACCGAGCCCGCCGATCGCCGCCACGCACGGTCTGCGGTGGTAGGCGCGTCCTCTGGCCGGCCCCACGGTCAGCCGTTGAACGCGGTTTCGATCTTCGACCTGAGCGTAACTGCATTGAATGGCTTTAGCATATAGTCGCTGACGCCAGCCTGTTTCGCCTGCGCCTCATGTTCGCGCGACCCGTCCGCCGTAACCATGATGAACGGCGTGCGGGAGAGGCCGCCATCCGCGCGCACCTCGCGTAAGAGTTCGTAGCCTGTCATCGGGGCCATGTTCCAGTCCGAGATGACGAGCCCGTAGTTCTTTTCGTGCATCATTTGCAGTGCCGCGCTGCCGTCATCGGCGCCGTCCACATCTGCAAAACCGAGTTGTGCGAGGAAGTTGCGGATGATCCGGAGCATTGTGCTGTAGTCGTCGACGACGAGCACGGGCATATTGAAATCGAGTGGCATGGCCATCCTCCGTCTGCCGCGACCAAGGCTATGGAACATGGTTAACAAAACCTTAATCCATTGTTCTGCATGATGTTTTCTGGAAGAGAAGCGGCCGGGCGAGACTTGTTGCGGCGCCGCAAGGGCTTCGCTATTTTGCGCCCCTCTTAAGAACACCAAAACCGCAGGGAGTACACGCATGAGCCTCGACCACGGCTACTATCTGGAAGATCTGTCGCCCGGCATGGAGGCCAGCGTCTCCAAGACCGTGACGAACGAGGACATCACGGCGTTTGCGGAACTCTCCGGCGACATCAATCCCGTCCACCTCAACGAGGAGTTCGCGGCCGGGACCGTGTTCAAGAAGCGCATCGCGCACGGCTTTCTGACCGGTTCGCTATTCTCCACGGTGCTGGGCACCAAACTGCCGGGGCCGGGCTGCATATACATGTCCCAGACCATGAAATTCAAAGGTCCCGTCTTCATCGGCGATGAACTCATCGCCACATGCAAGGTGACCGCGGTCGACATGGAGAAGGGGCGTGTCTCCTTCGATTGTGTCTGCGAGGCCAACGGCCGGCCCGTTCTCACCGGAGAGGCGCTGCTGATGGTCTCCCGCCGCCCCACGGACGACTAGTTCCGTTCGAACCGGAAGGATTTCCGATGGACATCGTCCGCTCCTGGCGGGAAGCACCGCCGGACCAGAAAGGCGCGGTCCTGGCCATCGGAAATTTCGACGGTGTCCATCGCGGACACCAGGCGGTTCTCGGTGTGGCCAAGGCGATAGCGGCGGCCGAGGGCAGAAAGACCGGAGCGGTGATCTTCGAACCGCACCCGCGCGAATTCTTCGCGCCGGGCCGGCCGTTCTTCAGGCTGACGCCCTTACCCGTGAAGCTGGAATTGCTCGAGGCCCTGGGCCTCGATGTCGCGTTCGTTCTGCCCTTCGACCGCCCACTGGCCGATCTGTCAGCCGATGCGTTCGCCACCGATATCCTCGGTGAGGCGTTCGGCGCCCGCCACGTCGTGGTGGGCTACGACTTCGTCTACGGCAAAGGCCGAACCGGCACGGTCACGCATCTTGCCGCCACGGGCGAAGCCGCCGGCTATGGCGTCGACGTGGTGGAGCCGGTCCAGCTCGAGGGTAGGACGGTCTTCGCCTCCAGCGCGATCCGGGAGCATCTATCCAAGGGGCGGATACGGGAAGCCGCCGAGCAGCTCGGCTATTGGTGGCGGGCACGGGGCTCGGTTGCCCATGGCGCCGGGCGCGGGCAAGGGCTTGGCTTCCCGACCGTAAATTTCAAGCTGTTGCCCGGCCAGGACGTCTGCCACGGCATTTACGCCATGCGTGTGCACCATGCAGGCGGGCGGCACGACGCGGCGGGCTATGTGGGACCGCGTCCCACGTTTGCGCCGGCGAGCCTGCGCTCGAGGCCTTCCTGTTCGACTTCTCCGGCGACCTCTACGATCAGACTATCGAGGTGGAATTCATCGACTTCATTCGCCCCGACCAGGCCTTCCCCGACGGTGAGGCATTGGCGGCGCAGATGGACAAGGACTGCGAAGCCGTGCGGGCCGTGCTGGCGAGCGTCGCGCCGCCGATCCCATGCGGCAATTCCCGCTCGGGGCCGCTCTTGCCACGCGGGCACTGGATTGTAGCTAGCCCGGTTGCTAGAACGCCTCGCAACTCGAATCGCGCCTTCCGCGATCCAACACGGGCGGACATAGAAATCATGGTCACCAAGTCGAAGAGCGGCAAGAGCGCTCCCAAGCGTAAGAGCGCCGCCAGCCCCGCACGCAAGAAGAAGACCAAGACGGCGGGCAGGACAATCAGCACGGCGAAGAAGCCGGCGTCCAAGGCGAAGACCGCGGCTGCGCCGAAGCGCAAGCCGGCAGCCAGGAAGGCGCCTGCAAAGAAGGCTGCGCCGAAGAAAGTGGTGAAGAAGACCGCGAAAACGACCGTCGCCAAAAAGAGCGTGGCCAAGAAGACCGTCACCAAGAAGCGCACCACGAAAAAAGCCGCGCCGAAGAAGGCTGTGGCCAAGAAGGTCTCGGCAAAGAAGACGACGAAGAAGACCGTGAGGAAGGCAGCGCCGAAAAAGACTGTTGCGAAAAAGGCGGCACGGAAGACGAGCGCGAAAAAGACGGTCGCCAAGAAGGTGTCGGCGAAGAAGGCATCACCAAAGAAGACTGTTGCGAAGAAGCCGAGCACGAAGAGACCCGTCGCCAAGAAGGTCGCGGCTAAGAAGACTACGGCGAAGAAGACCACTGCCAAGAAAGCCGTGCCGAAAAAAGCGGTGAAGAAGACCGCGAAGAAGCGCGTGACGAAGACCCGCGTGGACGCGAAGGCCACGGCTCCCAAGAAGGCGGTCGCGCCGAAGAAGGCCGCCGCGCCCAAGAAGGCCGCCGCGCCGAAGAAGACAACGGCCAAAACAACAACGGCGCCCCGCAAGGCGGCCAAGCCAAAGACGATCGCGAAAAAGACTGAGATGACGGACACCACAACGCCCCCCGCACACGAAGCGGCACCGAGACCGGTGCAGCCGCAAACGGAGCGGGACTGGAGCGAGACGCTATTCCTGCCCAAGACCGAGTTTCCGATGAAGGCAGGCCTGCCGAAGCGCGAGCCGGAGCTGCTGCAGCGCTGGGCCGAGATGGGCCTTTACGGGCGGCTACGCGAGAAGGGCCAGACCCAAGAAAAATTCGTGCTGCATGACGGCCCGCCGTACGCGAACGGCCATCTTCATATCGGGCATGCGCTCAACAAGATCCTGAAGGACGTGATCTGCCGCTCCCAATCCATGATGGGCAAGGACGCCAACTATGTGCCTGGCTGGGACTGTCACGGCTTCCCATCGAATGGAAGGTCGAGGAGGAGAAGTATCGGTCCAAGGGCAAGGCCAAGCCGGACTTCACCGACTCCGAAGCCATCGTCGCCTTTCGCCGCGAATGCCGCGCCTATGCGGAGCATTGGCTGGACGTGCAGCGCGACGAGTTCAAGCGCCTCGGTATCGAGGGTGACTGGGACGATCCGTACACGACGATGAACTACAAGGCCGAGTCCACCATCGCGCGCGAGCTGATGAAGTTCGCCATGAATGGACTCCTGTATCGCGGCTCCAAGCCCGTGATGTGGTCCGTGGTGGAACGCACGGCTCTCGCGGAAGCCGAAGTCGAGTATCAGGAGATCGAGAGCCCGGCGATCTACGTGAAGTTCCCGGTGATGTTCGCGACCGACGACAATCCGAACCCCACATACTTGCAGCATGCCTCGGTGGTGATCTGGACGACGACGCCGTGGACGATTCCCGGCAACCGGGCGGTCTCCTATTCGCCGGCCATTTCGTACGGCCTCTACGAGATCACCCAGGCGCCGGAAGACAATTGGGCCAAGGTCGGCGAGCGGCTGATCCTGGCCGATGCGCTTGCCGAGACCGTCAAGACCGCAGCCCGTATCGAGGGCTGGAACCGGACCGGCGACGTGACGGCCGCGATGCTCAGTCAGATCATGTGCGCGCATCCATTACGCGACGAGGGCGCTTACCGGTTCAAGGTGCCGCTGCTCGCGGGCGATCACGTCACCGAGGATGCGGGTACCGGCTTCGTGCACACCGCGCCCGGTCATGGCGCGGACGACTACAACATATGGGTCGAAAGCGAAGGGCTCCTGCGCGACCGGAACATCGACAAGACGATCCCCTTCACGGTCGACGAGGCCGGCTTCTTCACCAAGGACGCGCCGCGCTTCGAGGGCAAGCGCGTGGTCGACGACAAGGGCAAGTTCGGCGACGCCAACGAAACCGTCATCCGTGCGCTCATCGAGGCGAAGGCGCTGCTGGCCCGCGCCCGTTACAAGCACGATTATCCGCATTCCTGGCGGTCCAAGAAGCCCATCATCTTCCGCGCGACGCCACAATGGTTCATCGCCATGGACAAGGACTTCGAGGCCGGCGACAGCCTGCGCGCCCGTGCCATGGACGCGATCGAGGCGACGCGCTTCGTGCCGCCGCAAGGGGAGAAACGCATCAAGGGCATGGTCGAGACGCGTCCCGATTGGGTGGTCTCGCGTCAGCGTGCCTGGGGCGTCCCCATCACCGTGTTCGTGCACAAGGAGACCGGCGAGGTCATCCCGCGCCGGGACTTCAACGCGTCCGGCGAGTTGATCGACCGCATCGCCGCGGCCTTCGCGGCCGAGGGCGCGGATGCCTGGTTTGTAGAAGGGGCGAAAGACCGCTTCCTGGATGGTCTCGTGGACGATCCGGACGCCTGGGAGAAGGTCGGTGACATTCTCGACGTCTGGTTCGACTCCGGGTCCACCCATGCCTTCGTGCTGGAACAGCGCCCGGATCTGAAATGGCCGGCGTCGCTCTATCTAGAAGGGTCGGACCAGCACCGCGGCTGGTTCCAGTCCTCGCTTCTGGAGGGCTGCGGTACGCGCGGCCGCGCGCCGTTCGACGAAGTGCTCACCCATGGCTTCGTCAACGACGAGGATGGACGCAAGATGTCGAAGTCGCTCGGCAACGTGGTCTCACCGCAAAAAGTCATCGAGCAATCGGGTGCGGAGATCCTTCGGCTGTGGGCCATGAGCTCCGATTATGCGGATGACTTGCGCATCGGGCCGGACATCCTCAAGGCGAACGTTGATTCGTATCGCCGCCTGCGGAACACGCTGCGCTTCCTGCTCGGCAACCTCGCGCATTATCACGACGATCTCACCGTCGCCTATGACGAGATGCCCGAACTCGAGCGCTACATGCTTGCCCGTATCGCCGAACTCGATGCGATGGTGCGTGAAGGCTACATCGTCTACGACTTCAAACGCGTCTTCCACGCGCTGCTGAATTTCTGCGTCAACGATCTGTCGGCGTTCTATTTGGACATCCGCAAGGACGCGCTTTATTGCGATCCGCACGACAGCCTCACGCGGCGCGCGGCGCTTACGGTCATGGACCGGCTCTTCGCCGCGCTCACGGCCTGGCTTGCACCCATGCTGTGCTTCACCATGGAGGAGGCCTGGCTGACGCGCTACCCGCACGACAAGGGGTCGGTTCATTTGCGCGACTTCCCCGACGTGCCGCACGAGTGGGATGACGCAGGGCTTCGCGAGAAGTGGCGGAAGGTGCGGCAGATCCGGCGCACCGTGACGGGCGCGCTCGAGGTCGAACGGCGCGAGCGGCGCATCGGCTCGAGCCTGGAGGCCGCGCCGGTCGTCTATGTCGCCGGCGAGGATTTGCGCGGCGCGCTCGAGGGGCTCGACCTGGCCGAAATCGCGATCACCAGTGGGGCGCGCCTCGTTCCCGGCGAGGGGCCGGCGGACGCCTTCCGGCTCGAGGATGTACCCGCCGTGGCGGTGGTCTTCGCACGCGCCGAAGGCAACAAATGCGCGCGGTCGTGGAAAGTCCTTCCCGAGGTCGGGGCCGATCCCGAGTTCCCGACCTTGTCGCCCCGCGATGCCGAGGCCGTTCGCCAGTACGACCGGCGCGCCGGGCAGGCGGGGTAGCGGCATGCTTCGTCACTGGTTCTGGGGACCCTATTCGCCGCTCGGGCTTCTCGTGGCCTTGGCGACGCTGGTGGCGGACCAGGGGAACAAGCTGTGGATGCTCTATGTCTACGACATCGGCACCAAGCAGCCCGTCGAGGTCACGCCGTTCTTCGATCTGATCCTCGTGTGGAACAAGGGCATAAGCTATGGGCTGCTCCAGCAGGATGAGCTGCTCGGGCGTCTGGCGCTCGTCGCGTTCGCTATTGTCGTGAGCTTGGCCTTGATCGCCTGGCTCGCCCGGATATCGACGGGCCTGACGGCCGTTGCCATCGGGCTCATCGTCGGCGGGGCGGCCGGAAATGCCATCGATCGGGCCGTGCACGGCGCCGTGGCGGACTTCTACTCGCTCCACGCCTTCGGCTTTCAGTGGTACATCTTTAATATCGCCGATGTAGCCATCGTTGCCGGGGTGGTCGGACTCCTGTATGACTCGCTCTTCGGGGGTCACAAAAAGGCCGGAAACCCCTCTAAAATGTAAACAAATCCGGATTTTTGGGGATTTGAGGGGACTCTTGGGGCACGTCACAGCCATAAATGCCGGACGCCGGCTTGGAACGATCGCGGCAATGCTTGCCTGCGCGGCGCTCCTTGGCGGCTGCGGCGGCGTCGAGCTCGAAGGCAAAGTCTTCGACTACGCCGGCCTATCCGGCAAGGTCGGCGGTCCGAAGGTCGACCCCACGATGAGCGCGCGGGCCCCTCTCATGGTGCCGCCGAACACCCGAAGTCTTCCCGCCCCGACCGAGAACCGCTCTATCGCCGCGGCCCGCCAGGATTGGCCGGACGATCCGGAAAAGGTCCGGGTGCGTGAGGTCGAGCAGCAGAAGGCCGTGGTTGCCGAGGCGGAGGCTGCCGCCGAGCCGCTGAACGCCTACGCGGGCAAAGAGACCCTTATCGACAAGCTCTTCCAGGGCGGCAAGAAGAAGAGGATCGAGGAACCGGTTCCCGACGTGCCGGAGCCGGATGCATCGGATGCCATCCCGGGATCGAGGTCGACCGTCGCTACGAGCGGTCAGCCGATCACGCCGCACCAGGCGGAGGCGCCGCTCCCCGACCAGAACAGGCAGGCCTTCGAGCCGAAGACGCCCAGCAGCTACAAGAGCGGTTCAGGCACCCAACGGGGCCTGTACTAGCTGGCGCCGCCCCGCGGAGCGGTCCGCGGGTGGGTCAAGATCGCAGCTCAATTACCCGGAAACCTTGCGAATCTGTAAGTTTGGCCACCGCGCGGTGACGGCTAGACTTGTTTGAATCGACGGATCGGGCGTCCCACATGTTAGGGTAGCGCCCACAAGGCGTCACGAGTGCCGTGGCGCTCGCTTGGCGTCACTTCCTCTAGCCCTCCGCTAAAGGTGCGATGAATGTTCGAACACTGGATCGCCGCGTCCCTCTTCCGGGCCGGTTTGGTCATAACCCTGGTGAGCCTATCCATGCCAGTTGCTACCCTTACCGCTGAGGCCGACAAGCACCCGTGCCGGCGGCCTCGCCGCAGAAGCCCGGGAAGAAAGCCTTCGAATTCAAGTTGGAGAACGGGCTCGACGTGGTCGTCATCCCGGACCACCGTGCCCCGGTCGTCACCCAGATGATCTGGTACAAGGTCGGCGCCGCCGACGAACCCTACGGCGTATCCGGCATCGCTCATTTCCTCGAGCATTTGATGTTCAAGGGCACCGAGACCATCCCGGCAGGCCAGTTCTCGAAGATCATTGCCCGCAAGGGTGGGGACGACAATGCCTTCACCAGTCAGGACGTAACGGCCTATTTTCAGCGCGTCGCCAAGGATCGACTTGCCTCCGTGATGGAGATGGAGGCCGACCGCATGAAGAACCTGCGTCTGACCGAAAACGATGTGAACACCGAGCGCAACGTGATTCTCGAGGAGCGGCGCTCCCGGGTCGACAACGATCCGAGCAGCCTCCTGCAAGAGCAGATGATGGCCGCCCTCTACCGCAATCACCCCTATGGCATTCCGGTCATCGGCTGGGAGCACGAGATCGCGAAGCTCAACCGGGAAGATGCGTTCGCGTTCTACGACCGGTTCTATGCGCCTGACAATGCAGTCTTGGTCGTCGCCGGCGACGTTGAGCCCGACGAAGTGCGGGCCCTCGCCGAAGAGACCTTCGGCAAGGTTCCGGCGCATGGTGATCTGACAAAGCGCGAGCGTCCCGCCGAGCCCAAGCATGATGCGTCGGTCACCGTTACGCTCGAGGACCCTCGTGCCGGCCGTACGACCGTTCAGCGGCTATACATCGCGCCGAGCTACACCACCGGGAAGCCCGGCGAGGCTGAAGCCCTCGAGCTTCTTGCCCGGATCATGGCGCATGGCAGCACGGGCCGTATCTACAAGAGCCTGGTCGTCGACAAGGAGGCCGCGGCCTCGGCGGGTGGCTGGTACTCGGAATCGGGCCTCGACTCCGGGCGTATCGGCTTCTACGCGATCGCCGGCGACAATGACACGCCCGAGGAGATGGAAGCCGCGATCGACGCAGTCATCGAAGACGTTCGCGCCAATGGCGTGACCCAGGAAGAACTCGATCGAGCGCGCGCCGCGCTCCTGGCCGAGTACGTCTACAACTCGGACTCCATCTCGCGCATGGCCCGACAGTATGGCTGGCGTCTGGCGGTGGGGCTCGATGTCGAGGACGTGGAGGACTGGCCGAACCGGATCAAGGCGGTCACGACCGACGACGTCCGCAAGGCGGCGGTGGACCACCTCTTGGACGAGAATTCGGTGACGGGCATCCTCAAGCCCGCGCCGGAACACACGAGCAAGGTGCAGGAAAAGCCGGTACCTGCGGCTACCAAGGACAAGTCATAAGATGCCGGTTACGGTCCGCACCTCGCTGGCGGTGTTTGGCCTGTGTCTCGCCGTCGCGGCACAGATGTTTCTTGCTCCCTCCGCGATGGCCCAGAAGGCGCTGCCCGACTCCGCGGCGCCATTGGCCAAAGAGACCGCTCAAGGACATACGATGAGTATCCAAGAAGTCACGAGCCCGGGCGGAATCAAGGCCTGGCTTGTAGAGAGCCACGTCAATCCGCTGATCTCGATCCGCTTCGCCTTTTTCGGCGGAGCGGCCCAAGATGCGCCCGGGAAAGAGGGGCAGGCCTATTTCGTAACCTCAATGATGGACGAGGGCGCGGGCGAACTCGACGCGACCGCGTTCCAGGAGCGTTCGGAATCCTTGGCGATGCAGTTGGATTTCGATGCCAGCCGCGACGTCATGCTGGGCTCGCTGCAAACCCTGACCGAAAACAAGGACGAAGTGTTTGAACTGGCCCGTCTCGCCATGACGGAGCCGCGCTTCGACGAAAGCGCGACGGCACGTGTGAAGGCGCAGATCCTGGCTGGGCTCAAATACGACGAGAACGACCCTGCCACGGTCGCCTCCATTGCCTGGGATCGCCTGGCTTTCCGCGACCATCCCTATGGCCGTCCCGTCAAGGGCTCGCCTGAATCGATCAGCGCGATCACGGACGACGACCTCCACGACTATGTTCATCGCGTCTTCGCGCGGGACAAGCTCGTCGTTTCTGCTGTCGGCGACATCACGCCCGAGGAACTCGGCAAGGCCTTGGACACCCTGTTCGGCGGCCTCCCCGAGAAGGCCGACCTGCGTGACGTGGCGGACGCCGAGCCGCCGCTCGGCCCCGCGCGCGAAGTCATCAAGATGAATGTTCCGCAGTCCTTCGCGCAGTTCGGTTTCCGCGGTATCGCGCGGCACGACGACGACTTCATCCCGGCTTACATCCTGAACTACATCATCGGCGGCGGCGGTTTTTCATCGCGGCTGATGGAGGAGGTCCGCGAGAAGCGCGGGCTCGCCTATTCGGTGACGTCCAACCTCTTCCCCTATCAGCATGGGTCGGTCTTTGTCGGCAATGTCGCGACGAAGAACGAGGCCGTCGGTCAGTCCCTGAAAGTGATTCAGGACGAGTTGGAAGACGTTGCGGAGAACGGTCTGACCGAGGACCAGCTCGATGCGGCCAAATCCTATCTTACGGGCGCCTACGCCTTGCGGTTCGAGTCCTCGTCGAGCATCGCCAATCAGCTCCTGTGGATTCAGATCGAGGATCTCGGCATCGACTATGTCACCAAGCGCAACGCGCTGATCGAGGCGGTGACGCTTGACGATATCAAGCGCGTCGCAGGCCGCTTGCTCGCCGCGGATCAGCTCATCACCACGATCGTGGGCCAGCCCGTCGAGGAACCCGTCACCGAAGGCGCGCCAGGCTAGGCTGCTGCCCGGCTGGGCTGTCTGCCCGCCGGGCTTTCCCGGCCACAGAATCGGGTAAGGTGAGACCGCCCGGCACTGACGCGCAGCGCGTCGGGCCGGGGCAATCGGTTCAGGGCACGAGAGACAAGGCATGGCCATTCGTCAGCTGCCGCCGAATCTCATCAATCGCATTGCCGCGGGTGAGGTGGTCGAGCGGCCCGCAAGCGTCGTCAAGGAATTGGTGGAAAACGCGATCGATGCGGGAGCGTCCCGCATCGACGTGACCGTGAGCGGGGGCGGGCTTCAGCTCATCCGGGTGGCCGATGACGGCGCGGGTATGAGCGCGGGCGACCTGGATCTCGCCGTCGAGCGCCATGCTACGTCCAAGCTCAAGGGCGAGGATCTCTCCCACATCATGACGCTCGGTTTTCCGGGGCGAAGCGCTGCCGTCCATCGCGCCGTGGCCAGGCTCCGTATCACCAGCCGGGCCCGGGACGCAGGTGAGGCGTTCAGCATCGAGGTCGACGGCGGCCGCAAGGCGCCGCTCAAGCCCGCAGCGCGTTCCACCGGCACCGATGTCGAGGTGCGCGATCTCTTCTACGCCACGCCAGCCCGCCTGAAATTCATGAAGACCGAGCGGGCCGAGACCACCGCCATTACCGATGCGGTGAAGCGCCTGGCCATGGCACATTCGGAGATCGCGTTCTCGCTCTCCAACGGCGAGCGCACCACGCTGCGGCTGGAGGCCAGCCCGCCGGGGCTTCTCGACCATGGCTTGGCCCGTCTCGGGCGTATCCTGGGCGCCGAGTTCGTGGACGACGCTCTCCCGGTGTCTGCCACCCGGGGCACTGTCAGGGTCGAGGGGTACGCGGGCCTGCCGACGCTCCACCGTCCGAACGGGCTCAGCATCTATCTCGTGGTCAACGGGCGCCCCGTGCGCGACCGCCTGATCGCCGGCACGGTCCGGGCGGCCTACGGGGATCTCGTGCCGCGCGGCCGCTACCCCATGGTCGCGCTGTTCGTGGACATGCCGCCCGAGGAGGTCGACGTGAACGTGCACCCGGCCAAGACGGAGCTGCGGTTTCGCGACGCCAACGGCATGCGGTCGCTGTTGATCGGGGCCGTGCGGGAGGCTCTGGGCGAGGCGGGACACCGGGCGACGGGCAGTCTGGCTCATGAGCCTTGCAGCGCATGCGCCCGGCCGAATACGTCTCGCCCATCGAGGACACCGGACCGCGCGTCTATCAGAGCGGGCCGCAGGCCTATGCCGGTGCGCAAAGAGTCTCCTACCCGGCGCCCGGTCGGGCGGGCTTCAATGACCAGGCTCAGGCGCCGCTCGGAGGTGTCGCGGCGCCCTCGGCGGACATGCGCGGGACCACGGCGATCGAGGGAACCCACGGATGCGTACCCGCTCGGCGCCGCGCGCGCCCAGATCCAGGACACCTTCATCATCGCGCAAACGGGCGATGCGCTCGTCATTGTCGATCAACACGCCGCCCATGAGCGGCTGGTCTATGAGCGCCTGAAAACTGCGCTCGACAATGGCGGCGTGGCACGGCAGATGCTGTTGATCCCCGACATCGTGGAACTGGCGCCCGAGCCATCGGACAGTCTGCTCGGCGCCGTGGACGAGCTGGAGCGGTTCGGTCTCGTCATCGAGAGTTTCGGGCCGCAAGCGCTGGCCGTCCGGGAAGTGCCGGCTTTGCTCGGCGCCTGCGATACGCGGACGCTCCTCACCGATCTTGCGGGGCTCCTCATGGAAGCCGAAGACGGGAGCGGTGCGGAGGTCTTGCGCGACCGGCTCGATCATGTCCTTTCCACCATGGCCTGCCATGGCAGCGTTCGCGCCGGACGGCGCCTATCGCCGGAGGAGATGAACGCGCTGCTGCGGGACATGGAGAAGACGCCGTTCTCCGGCCAGTGCAATCACGGGCGCCCCACCTATGTTGAGCTGAAGCTCACCGACATCGAAAAGCTGTTCCAGCGCCGCTAGGCGTCTCTCAGAGCTCGACGCGATCCTTGCCGCGATGGCTCTCGACGCAGGACTTCAGGGCCTCTAGAGCTTCGCCCGTCTTTGGGCGCTGAAGCACAAACTCCTTCTCCGGGAGATTGACGCGAAACTCCTTGCCCTCGCTGATGGCGCGCGCCAGCGGGCTGCCGCTCTCGATAGGAATGAGGACGCCGTTGTCCGCCACGACGTCGGCCATCGCCGCGACCGAGTCGATCCCTTCCACGTGGACCAGCGTAGGTTTCTGCTCGCCCGGTTTCAGCTTGAGAACCGGGTCGGCGACAATCATCCCCAGATCGCTGCTATGGGTCATGACGAAGCCGACCGTGGTCTGCTCGGGATCGGGCATGAGAATTGTGCAATCGGTGAAGACGCCTTCGCCATTGAAGTTGGCGCGCCCCTGCCAATCGCCGGTCTGGAACGTGTCCCCGCTCGGCGAGGCGGCGGCGAGAACCAAACCGAGACAGGTGAATGCCCATAGTCGCATCGTCTTCTCCTTCAACGCTCGTATCGAGCGATCGCGATCTCGGTGTCGCCGTAGCGGCGCCGGTCGATCTCCACCAGACCTTCCGGCCAGTTCGGCGGCTCTCCAGCCCGTTCTTCCAGCACGACCACGGCATTGGGCGCAAGCCAACCGCCGTCCAAGGCGCTCTGCAGTGAGGTTGCGCCCAATCCTTTGCCATAGGGCGGGTCGCAGAACACCAAGTCAAACGGGCTCATCGTGCCCACGGGGCCGAGCCGGGTCGCATCGCGCCGCCAGATCTTGGTCACGCCGGTGAGCCCGAGCGCCTCCACATTGCGGCGGATCGTACCGCGCGCGCCGGCGTCTTCCTCGATGAACAGGCAGTACCGGGCCCCGCGCGAAACCGCCTCCAGACCCAACGCGCCCGAGCCCGAGAATAGGTCGAGGACGCGCGTGCTCTCGAACGAGATCTCCGGCGCGCCATGGGTGAGGACGTTGAACAGCGCCTCGCGGACCCGGTCCGAGGTTGGGCGCGTGTTCAGGCCTTTGGGCGCATCGAGCGACTTGCCCTTGAAGCGTCCGGCGACGATGCGCATCAGCTCTTCACACCGAGTTCTCGGGCGAGCGTGGGGCCGAGTTGGTCGGCGATCACCTTGCGTTTGACCTCGTCCACCGTCCCGCTCGGCAGATCGCCCAAGGAGAAGGGGCCGAAGGAGGTGCGGATCAGCCGGGTCACGGTGAGGCCCAGGTGAGCGGCGATGCGTTTGACTTCGCGGTTCTTGCCTTCGCGCAGCCCGATGAGCAGCCACACATTGCTGCCTTGGGTCCGTTCGATCTTGGCGTCGATGGGCCCGTAGCGGATGCCGTCGATGGTGACGCCGTCCTTCAAGGCGTCGAGCGCGCGCTGGCTGACTTGGCCGTGAGCACGCACGCGATAGCGCCGGACCCAGCCCGTGCTCGGAAGCTCCAGATGGCGCGCCAAATTCCCGTCGGTGGTCAGCAGGAGCAGGCCCTCGGTGTTGATGTCGAGGCGTCCGACCGACACCACGCGGGGCAGCGTGTCGGGCAGGTTGGCGAAAACGGTCGGCCGGCCTTCCGGATCCTTGTGGCTCGTGACGAGGCCCTTGGGCTTGTTGTACCGCCACAGGCGCGGCGCGTGCAGGGAGGGAAGGGGATCCCCGTCAACCAGGATTGTGTCTTCCCCGCTCACCACATGAGCGGGTGTCGTCAGGACCGTGCCGTTGACGCAGACCCGGCCGGCCTCGATCCACTTCTCCGCGTCGCGCCGGGAGCAAAGCCCGGCATGGGCAATCGCCTTGGCGATGCGCATCGGTTCCAGCTCGCGCTTGGGTGGGGCGGGGCGCGTGCGCGCCCGTTTTCGCGACGCTTGACCGCGGGTCGCCCGTTCGTTCACCTTGGTTTTCATGACGGCGAAGCTTGCAGAAGATGGCGCTTCCGGCAAGCGCTCCCAATCGGCCTCCAAATCGACCCCGATGGATTTGGCGCTGGACGAGGCCCGCGCCGCAGCCGATCGCGGCGAAGTGCCGGTCGGAGCGGTCGTTGCCGATGCGAACGGGTCGGTGCTGGCGCGGACGGGCAATCGCACGCTGGAGCTGCGCGATCCCACGGCCCATGCGGAAATTCTCGCTCTCCGGGCCGCGGCCGCGGCGCTTGGCAGCGAGAGGCTGATCGACTGCGATCTCTACGTGACGCTCGAGCCCTGCGCCATGTGCGCGGGCGCGATCTCCTTCGCCCGCATCCGGCGTCTTTATTTCGGAGCCGGCGATCCCAAGGGCGGCGCCGTGGAGCACGGCCCGCGCTTCTTCAGCCAGCCCACTTGCCACCATGCTCCCGAAATCTACGGGGGCATTGGCGAGACGGCGTCGTCGTCGCTGCTGCGGGATTTCTTCGCCGCGCGCCGTTGAGCGTTCCGGAAGAACGCGGGCGAAGCGATTGACGATGAGGGAGTGCGGCGAGCGCTAGCGGCTAGCGATAGGGGCGCGGGAGCGGGGCGTTCTGATTGTGCGGCCAATAACGCATGGGATACTGGTTGCGCTGGATCGCCTCGTTCTCGACGTTGCCCCAGCTATAGGGCACGAAGCCGATATAGGACGACCAGCCCCTGCGGCCCGGACCCTTGGCCGAATACGGGTAAACGGGCGTGCGGTCGCGTTTGAAGATTCTCTTGACCTGATGGACGTTGACGCCGGGCGCTTCGGGGCCTGCGATCACGCCGCCCATCGCATTTGCGGGGGCGGACCAAGTCAGCAGCCACAGATAGAAAAGGATCGCAACGACGCCCACAACGCCGGACACGGTCTTCTTGGAAATGGGCGGGTCGAAAGTCATCGTGCGAATCTCAGGTGCTGGCTGCGGCTTAGCTTGTCTTGGAGATAGTGACGCCATCGCGAAAACACAACATTTTCCGGTGACAAAAGATGGGCGAAACGGTGCCTGACGCCTTTCCTAGGCCGTTAGGGTGAATTTCTCCCTAATGCGCCGCCGACGGACGAAGCCTCAGACGCCGCGTTTCACCGCGCGCCAGCCGATATCGCTGCGGCAGAACCCGCCGGGCCAGTCGACCGCATCCACCGCTTCATAGGCGCGGGCTTGCGCCTGCGCGATATCGTCGCCCAGCGCCGTCACGCCGAGCACGCGGCCGCCGGTCGCGAGAAGCCGGTGTCCCGTCGCGCGCGGTGCCCGCATGAAAGATCGCGGTGCGCGGAGCGGTGCCGGCCCGCTCGAGGCCTTTGATCTCGGTGCCCTTGTCGTAGCGCCGGGATAGCCTTTCGCCGCCATCACCACGCAGAGCGCCGCGTCGCTCTCCCACTCCAGCGTCACACCTGCGAGCTGCCCTTGCGCGGTCGCCAGCAGTGCGGGCAGGAGATCCGACTTGAGCCGCATCATCAGCGGCTGTGCCTCCGGGTCCCCGAAGCGCACATTGTATTCGATGAGCTTGGGCGCGCCGTTCTCGATCATCAGCCCGGCATAGAGCACGCCCTTGAACGGCGTCCCGCGCGCCTTCATGGCCGCGACGGTCGGCAGAATGATTCTCTCCATGGTCCGGGCACACAGGGCCTCGGTCATGATGGGCGCCGGCGAATAGGCGCCCATGCCGCCCGTGTTCGGGCCCTGGTCGCCGTCATGGACGCGCTTGTGGTCCTGGGCGGTTGCGAGCGGCAGCGCAGTGTCGCCATCGACAAGGGCGAAGAAGCTCGCCTCTTCGCCGCTCAGAAACTCTTCGACGACCGCTTCCGCGCCAGCGTCGCCGAAAGCGCCCTCGAAGCAGGCGTCGATGGCGGCCTCGGCATCGTCCCGGCTCTCCGCTATGACGACGCCTTTGCCGGCAGCAAGACCATCCGCCTTGATCACGATCGGCAGCTTCTGCTCCGCGAGATAGGTTTTGGCGGAGGCGGCATCCGTGAAGCGCCCGTAGGCGGCGGTCGGGATGCCATATTCGGTGCACAAATCCTTGGTGAAGCCTTTCGAGCCCTCCAGCGCCGATGCCGCCTTGGACGGGCCGAATACAGGGATGCCTTGTGCTTCCAGATCGTCCCCAAGTCCGGCCACCAGCGGCGCCTCGGGGCCGATGACCACCAGCCCGATCTGCTTGTCCGCGCAAAAGGCCGCAACCGCAGCATGATCGCTCACGTCGAGATCCACGCACTCGGCGGTCTCTGCGATGCCCGCATTTCCGGGCGCGCAATAGAGCGAGTCGAGGAGAGGGCTCTGCGCCAGTTTCCAGGCCAGCGCATGCTCGCGCCCGCCGCCACCGATGAGAAGTACGCTTCGATTGTCCAAGGTACTCAGTCCTTAATCAGTTTGCCGATACGCATCGATAGCGAGCCGCGGGATACTTCTGAACCAAAGCTTCAATCACATCGACGCAACCCTCATAGTCGTCCGCATAGCCAAAAATCAGCGCCACCTTGTCCCAGGGACCAAACACACTCTTCTTCTCAAGCCATTGATCCTGAGACTTTCCAATTCGATTCCACTGAGTAGTTGTTTCTAACACCTTCCAGTCGGCGTCATCGCAGCCCGCCCCCGCCGCAGACAAACCAAGAATGAGAATGACCGCACCAACCCTTCTTAAGGTAGTCTCCATGGTCTCCTCCCTTCGTCTGCCGCTCCTATTTCAGTCGCGGCCTTGCTTGTCCGATGCTTGTCGAGATTGTATGCCCTCATGAATTTTTCGGGCGCTCTTAGCACGAGAGCGCACAATATGAAAAAGAGACGCCCCGAATGGCACCCCGCAATCCACAGCCTGAGCCGACCAACGTCACCGAATACTCGGTGTCGGAGCTGGCTTTTGCGCTGAAGCGCACGGTCGAGGATGCCTACGGCCACGTGCGTCTGCGCGGCGAGGTCTCTGGCTATCGCGGGCCCCATGCCTCCGGCCATTGCTATTTCCGGCTCAAGGACGAGAACGCGGCCATCGAAGCGGTGGTCTGGCGCGGCGTGTTCTCGCGGCTGAAATTCAAACCCGAGGAAGGGCTGGAGATCGTCGCCAAGGGCAAGATCACGACCTATCCCGGCGGGTCGAAATATCAGATCGTGATCGAGGATCTCGACCGGCGGCGCGGGGGCGCTATGGCGCTGCTGGAGCAACGCAAGAAACAGCTTGCCGCCGAAGGCCTGTTCGACGAGGCGCGCAAACAGGATCTGCCCTACCTGCCGGACGTCATCGGGGTGGTGACCTCGCCCACGGGCGCCGTCATCCGCGACATTCTCCATCGTCTCGGCGACCGCTTTCCCTCGCATGTGATCGTGTGGCCCGTGCGGGTGCAAGGGGAGACCTGCGCGGCGGAAGTGGCCGCGGCCATCGCCGGCTTCAACGCCGGCGCCGCCACGGAAGGCATCATCCCGGACCTCATCATCGTGGCGCGGGGCGGCGGCAGCCTGGAAGATCTTTGGGGCTTCAACGAGGAGATCGTCGTGCGGGCCGCGGCCGCGAGCGCAATCCCGCTGATCTCGGCCGTAGGCACGGAGACGGACTGGACCTTGATCGACCTTGTGGCCGACTACCGGGCCCCGACCCCGACAGCGGCGGCCGAGCGCGCAGTGCCGGTTCGCTCTGAACTTCTGAACGCGGTGCAGACCTATGGCGTGCGCATGGCCGGCACGATGCGCCGGGCGCTGGAGCATTGGCGCAGTCGTGTCACCGCCTCAGCCCGAGGCCTGCCCCGCCGCGAAGCCATCCTTGGGCTGCCGCGCCAACGGCTCGACACCGCGAGCGGCCGTCTCCTTCAGTCCTTGCGGGCGAACACCCAGAGCCACCGGGCTGTCCTCGCGCGCACGGCGGCCGCTTTGCGGCCGGGGCTTGTCGCCCGCCGTGCCGCCACGGCGCGCGACCTGCTGAAGCGCCTCGACCGGGACCGTACGCGGGCGATCCAAGCCCGCCTGGATCGCGCGCGCCAGCGGCTCGATGCGCAGGCGAAGCTCTTGGGGACGCTCGGCTATCACAACGTCCTCGCGCGCGGGTTTGCGCTTATCCGGGATGCGGAGGGCGCGATGGTGCGCAGTGCCGGGGCCGTACATGCAGGCGAAGCGCTCGACATTCAGTTCTCGGATGGCCATATCGGTGCCCAGGTGTTGGGCGACACCGCACGTGAGCCTGCCGCGGCGAAACCAAAACCGTCTGGCGAGGCCAAGAAAAAAGCCAAATCGAACCCTGACGGCTCTCAGGGGAGCCTGCTCTAGCGCTGGCAAGTCCTACGGCCTGACGCTAAGGTTCACGGAACGAGGAAGACAACGACTGTGATGAATCGCCTAGAACGCAATTTCGGCTTCAAGGGTGAGGCCAAGCTCCGCTATCTGGATGGAGAGGTGCAGGTGGTCACGCCCGGCGAATTCGTCCGCTGTGCGGTGACCGGCACGACCATTCCGCTCGACGAGTTGCGTTATTGGAGCGTCGCGCTGCAGGAGCCGTATGTGGATGCCGCTGCCTCACTCAAGCGGGTCCGCGAGACGTCTGAAAAAGCCTAGCCGATACTTTTTGCAGACGCCTTTTCGAGCGTCCCTTCGAGCAATGTCTTCACGGCATCCTGGTCGTCGAACGTGACGACGATCGGGAACGGCCGCGATCGTTTCTTCAGCTCGGCGACCGCGCTGTCTTCTTCATCGTCGTCATCCTCGGTCAGGCGCGCCCAGTCCTTCTCGGTCGTCACCAGCATCGCCTTCTTGGACTCCGCCTCGTCCAGCAGGCGCCGGGCTTCTTTCTCCGTGAAGCGGTGATGATCGCCAAAGCCGTGACTGGAAACGAGGCGGGCCCCGTTCGACTTCAGCGTCGAGAAGAACTTCGACGGCCGCGCGATGCCGGCAAAGCCGATTGTCGGCAACACCGTGAGCCAGCGTGGGTCGCAATTGGGTTTGATCTTCGCCCGCAAGGCGGGCTTGCCCGCCGCTTCGAACCGCTTGATGAGCGCATCGCCTTTCTTGCCCTCGCCAATGACAAGCAGCGCATCGGCATGGGGCATCTGGGCGGCCAACGGCGCGCGCAACGGTCCGGACGGAATGACCTTGCCGTTGCCGAGCCCCGATGCCGCATCCGCGACGATCAGCGACAGATCCTTCGCGAGCCCTGGATTCTGAAACCCGTCATCCATGACGATGACGTCGGCGCCCATTTGCTCGATGGCCTTCGCGCCCGCCACTCTGTCCGCGGATACGAACGTGGGCGCGATCTCCGCCAGCAACAGGGCCTCGTCACCGACCTCGCTCGCATCATGTCCGGCGACCTGGACCACATCCTTTGCGCTGCCGCCATAGCCGCGCGTGAGGAAGGCGGGGGTCTTGCCTATGGCCTTGAGCAGCCCGGCAAGAGCAATGGCCGTCGGGGTCTTGCCGCCGCCGCCGGAGGTGAAGTTCCCGATGCAGATCACGGGTAGTCCCGACCGGTATTCCGGGTCCTGCGCCAGGCGCGAGGCGGCGCTGCGGCCGTAGAGTGAGGCGACCGGCGAGAGCAGGGCAGGCATGACTTTGGCGAGCGCGACTTTCGCGAAGCTTCCGCGCTTGCCATACCACCAGGACGGCGTCTCAAGAGGCATGTTGCAGCGGCACCTTCTCAGGGAAGTAGGCCTCGATCGCTTCCAGCGTCTTCGGCATAGCGCCCGTCATCGCGGCGACGCAGGCCTCGGCCTTGGCGTGGACTTCCTTGCGGGCCACTTCGTTCTGAAGCAGGTCGAGTACAGCATCGGCAAGACTGCCGGCATCCTCGACCTCCCGGGCGCCGCCCGCCTTCAGGAGATCGCCGTACATCTCGCGGAAATTATGCACGTGTGGGCCGGCCAGGACGGCGGCGCCGAGCTTGATCGCCTCCACCGGGTTCTGTCCCCCATGCTTGACCAGGGAACCGCCGATAAAGGCGACCGGCGTGAGCGCGTAGAACAGGCCGAGCTCGCCGATCGTGTCCGCCACATAGACGTCCGTACTGGCGTCGATGCCGCCGCCTTGGGATCGCATCGAGACCTTCAGTCCGCGGGAACGCAGCATCTCGGCGATGGCCGTCCCGCGTTCGGGATGACGCGGCACGATGATGGTGGCGATATCCGGCAAGACCTCTTTGATCTTGGCGTGGGCTGCCCCGATGATCTCGTCCTCTCCGGGATGGGTGCTGGCCGCGAGCCAGATCGGCCGTCCCCAGAATGCGGCCGACAGGTCCGCCTTCGCGGCAGGGTCAACGGGCGGCGGGGGCGCATCGGCCTTCAGATTGCCGGCGGCATAGGATTTGGGCGCGCCGAGCTGCGCGATCTGTTCGGCAAGCCGATCATTCTGAGCCAGGACGAGGTCGAAGGCCGAGAAGATGGGCCGGCTCATGCCTGGGCGCCGCCGCCATCTCTTGTAGGACGGCCCCGACATCCGGGCGTTGATCAGAAGGAGCGGGACGCCCGCCGCCTTCGTCTCCAATACGAGATTCGGCCAGACCTCCGATTCCACCAGAACGGCGAGATCGGGACGCCAGTGGTCCAGAAAGCGCTTGAGGTAGGTGGTTCGGTCCAGCGGGACATATTGATGGATCGCGCCTTCGGGCAGCCGCGCGCGCGCGTGACGCGCCGACGTCACCGTGGCTGTGGTCAGCAAGATGCGAAGGTCCGGCCGTGCCTGCGCGATGTGCTCGATAAGTGGAAGCGCGGCGTTGGTTTCGCCCACCGACGCGGCATGAAACCAAACGAGGAAGCCCGAGGGCCGGGGGAGGGTCGCGATCCCGTAGCGTTCGGGACGCCGGTCGCGCTCCTCCTTGCCCTTGCGCGTCCGCCACGCCAACAGCAACGGGGCGACAGGCGCCGCAAGCTGTGTCGCAAGCCGGTAGGCCTTGAGCGCGGCGCCGGGTTTCAGGGCTTCTTCCTTGCTCAGCGGGTCGGTTGCACCCACCAAGTCATAGGCGCGCGCCATCGTTTCGGCGAGAGCGCTCTCGATAGCTTTCCGTCCTGCCTCGATCACCTCCGGATCTTCGGTGTCAGGGATAAGAACGGGCTCGCCGACCACGTAAGCCATCTTGGAAAAAGGCAGGTTGATCGTGAAGGCGCTCCAAGTGGAGAGCTTTATGGAGCGGCTTGTGGCGATGGCATGCGGCACCACGGGGCGGCCTGACTTCGCGGCGATCGTGGCGATGCCA
The DNA here is from genome assembly GCF_001723355.1 of Methyloceanibacter stevinii. Taxonomy (NCBI): domain Bacteria; kingdom Pseudomonadati; phylum Pseudomonadota; class Alphaproteobacteria; order Hyphomicrobiales; family Hyphomicrobiaceae; genus Methyloceanibacter; species Methyloceanibacter stevinii. Next base: position 27,098 of record NZ_LPWE01000011.1, read on the forward strand.
ACCCCTGCGCGGCGCGCGGGACCCGGCGGTACGTCCGCCGTCATGCAGACGGTTGCGCCCGATTCCAGCGACCTCAGAGTCTCCCGCATGGCCGAGGCACCGCCGCGATTGCGCTTTCGTTTTCCGGCGCCGGCGCCGCGGATCAGCTCCATGCCGAAGCGGCGCAGCACATCGCCGATCAGTTCGGCGTCGCCATGACGCGACACCATGGCCTTCACCTCCGCCTCGCGCTTCGGCTTCATGATCGGCAGCATCATGAACTGGCCATGCCAGATCGAGAGGATTTGCGGGTGCTGGGCAAACAGCTTGGCGTCGGTGTCTTCCGGCTCGCGCACCAAGGTGCTGGTGGCATAGACGAGCCGGATATAGCTGGAGGCGAGCTTGCTTAGGAAGGCCGTGCCTTGCTCGGATGCGAGAAAACGCTTCACCATCCCGAAGCGCCGCTATTCGCCTGGAACGGGGACGACGGTCGCCTCGCCGGCGGATGCCTGTTCCAGAGCACCGGCAATGCCGAACTGAGTGCGGTGCAGCCGCGTATAGAGCCCCCCGCGCGAGACGAGTTCGTCATGGCGCCCGGTCTCGACGATACGGCCTTTGTCGAGCACGCAGATCACATCGGCTTTCTTCACCGTGGACAGGCGATGCGCGATCATCAGCACGGAGCGCCCCTGCATGAGCTTCTCGAGCGCCGCTTGAACCTTGGCTTCGGACTCGGAGTCGAGCGAGCTTGTCGGCTCGTCCAGCATGAGGATCGGCGCGTCCTTATAGATGGCGCGTGCGATGGCAATACGTTGCCGTTCGCCTCCCGACAGGAGGCCGCCGGCCTCGCCCACGCGCGTATCGTAGCCGCGCGGCAAGCCCATGATGAAGTCGTGTGCCGCGGCCGCCTTGGCCGCCGCGATGACTTCCTCTTCGACCAGGGGCTTGGCCCCATAGGCAATGTTGGCGCGGATCGTGTCGTCGAACAGAACCGGGTCTTGGGTGACGAGACCGATTGCGTCCCGCAAGGACGAGACCGTGACGTCCTTGATGTCCTGGCCGTCGATGAGGACCGCGCCTTCCTGCGGATCGAAGAAGCGCAGCGACAGATTGACGAGCGTGCTCTTGCCGGATCCGGACGGACCCACAAGCGCGACGGTCTTCCCTGGCGGTACTGTGAGCGTCACGCCCTTCAGCACCACGTTCTCAGGATCGTAGTAGAAGCCGACATCGCGGAAGGTGACCTCGCCGGCGGTCAGATCGAGCGGCTTGGCGTTTTCTGCCTCTACCAGCTTGCTCTCGCGGTCGACGATACCGAACACGCGGCTCGCTGCGGCGACGCCTTCTTGCAGCTGCGTTTGAAGGGTCGCGAGGCTCTTGAGCGGCCCGTAGATGAGCAGAGCCGCCGTGGTGAAGCCCATGAAGTAGCCGAGTGTCGCCTCGCCCCGTATGCCATGGATGCCGGCGACGTAGACGGCGGCTGCAAAGCCGAGCCCGACGATGAGTTCCATGGCGGGGCTCGACAGAGCCCGCGCGCGCATGCCGCGCATGGTGAACTCCAAAGCCCGGTTGATGGCGACCGAGGCGCGTGCCTCTTCCTGGGCTTCCTGTTTGTAGGCGCGCACCACGCGCATGCCCTGGAGCGTCTGGGTCACCAATGCGGACAGATCGCCCGTTTCCTGGAGCGACTTGGTGGTCGACTTGCGCATCTTCCGCCGCTGCCGCGACAGCATGAACCAAGCGAAGGGCATGAAGATCATCACCAGCATCGACAGGCGCGGGGCCATATAGAACATCGAGCCGATCAGGATCACGACCTTGAAGGCGTTCTCGAACAGCGTGACGATCGTGCGGCTGGCCGTCGCGCGGATGAGCGTCGCGTCGTTGAGAAAGCCGGAGAGAATGCGGCCCGAATGGACCGTCTGGATCCAGCCGAGGTCAGCCTCGGCCAGCTTGTTGAACATCTGCAGGCGCAGGTCCGCGATGAAGCGATGGCCCAGATAGCCGACGGTCACGTTGGCCACATATTCCGAGATGGCCTTGACCACGGTGATCACGACGATGGCGATGGTGATGTAGATCACCACGTCTGCGTTCTTGTTGACGAAGATGTCGTCGGCCGTGCGCTGGATCACGAACGGAATGGCGCCGGTCGTCGCCGCGGTCAGCAGCATCGCGATCGCGCCGCAGGCGAGCAGCGCCTTGTGGGGCCGCAGATGCTCCCGCCAGATGCGTTTGACGATCTGCCCGGTTGTGTAGCGCTCGCCCGTGAGCTCGTCGCCACCGCGAGCAGCCACGCGGGCATCTATGAAGACGTTGTCTTTCAAGGGTTATCCCGGTTCCTGTGAGGCACGGCGGGTGCGCCCCGCCTCCTGGTTCCCCTGTCTAGCACGAGAGCCGTCGGGAGAGCCATGGGGCCTTTACGGCGAAAAGCCCTTCGACACCAGCGCTCAAAGTGCGCAGAGGCGGGGAGGGCGCGCCGCCGGCAGGCTAAGCCGCCTCCGGGTCCAGCAGCCGATGAAGATGAACGATGAAGTAGCGCATATGGGCGTCGTCCACGGACCGTTGCGCGGCGTCCTTCCACGCGTCGTAGGCGCTGGCGTAGTTGGGATAAATACCGACGATATCCAGCTTGGTCAGGTCGTCGAATTTGACCTTGTCCAGCTCGGTCAGAGTCCCGCCGAAGACGAGATGCAGCAGTTGCTTGCCGTTCTCCGCCGTTTCCGATGCGCGCTTGTCTGCAGCCATGCGAAATCCCCCTAGCTCGTTGGTTCGCCGGGCAATGTGCCGAATTGTGATCTAAAGGTCTACGCGGCTGGTGCGTTCGATCAGCGCAGGGTGGAGGGCGAGGCCGCTGGCGACGAGGCTGGGAAATTTGGGAATCTCGCTGTTATAGGCATGCGGCGCGCCCCGGTGATCGGTGATCACGCCCCCGGCCTCGTCCACGATCACGGCCGCCGCCGCCAAGTCCCATTCAGCCTTGGGCGTGAGGGAGATCGTGGCGTCTCCGCGCCCGCAGGCTACCAGCGCCAGACGGTAGGCGACGGAATTCACCCACTGAGCCGTCACGTTGGGCCAGGGGTCTTCCCAGATCTTCTTCTTGAACAGACCGCCGCTCGCGATCATCCGGGCCCCTTCCAAGGTGGCTTGGTCGGTCGTGTGGATCGGTTCGCCGTTCAGGAACGCACCGGCGCCGCGAATGGCGTGGAAGAACTCGTCCTTCTCGGGATTGTAAACGACGCCAATCACCGGAACCCCGTCCTCAACCAGGGCCGCCGAGACGGTCCATTCGGGAATTTCGCGCAGGAAGGCGCCGGTCCCGTCAATGGGATCGATCATCCAGACCCGCGAATATTTGAGGCGCGAGCGATCGTCGGGGCTCTCCTCGGAAAGCCAGCCGTAATCCTTGCGGCGTGTCGTGAGATCGAGCTTCAGCGCGGCGTCGACGGCGAGGTCGGCCTCGCTCACCTGAGAGCCGTCCGCCTTCGTGAAGGCCTTGGGCGATTCCTTGAAGTAGCTCGACGCCAGGGCCCCGGCTTCCCGCACGGCGCGACCGAGGATATCGAAATCCTGCTCGCGGCTAGGCGACGATCCGTGCGCCTTTTCGTGGGTCTTGTTGTGCGTAATCGCGGTCATCGCGGGATAGAAACACTCTCTCAACCATGCTCGAAGCTACCGGTCGTTAATGACGTCCATTAAGCGTCCGGGAAGTCTTCCGTGGCACCATCTACGCAATCAAGGCTACCTCAAGGCAGCCAATAAGGAAGCTAACAGCAAGGCGTCACACGGGCCTCGGATGCGACACGCACCGGGGCCCGCTTGCGTTGCGGGAACTTTATGTGAGTCGCCCGTGCATTTCCCGGGCCATTCGTCCATTCCCGTCACATCGTCCCTCTAGAGGGAAGATGCAACCGTCATATCGGCCAGAATTGCGAAAAAAACAATCAAACCAAAGTCTCGGTTGGACTTGAAACGGGCAAGGCAGTTGTCGGCGTCGTCGATGTCGAGAGTCGCGATCTGCCACAAGAGTTGCCCGTATGCGAGGGCGAGACCGGTGAAGAACAGCGGGCCGCCACCCGCTAGCCAGCCGGCGAGCCCCATCGCCGCGATCGTCACCGCGTAGAACCCGCTCAGCCAATACGTGGTGTCGGCGCCGAACCGGAGCGCGGTGGATTTCATGCCGATCAGCGCGTCGTCTTCACGGTCCTGATGCGCATAGATGGTGTCGTAGCCGACGGTCCAGGCGACTGCCCCCACGTAAAGCACCACCGGCGCCCAATCGAGACGCCCCGTCACTGCGGCCCAGCCCATGGCGCCCCAATTGAACGCGAGCCCGAGCACGGCCTGCGGCCAATGGCTGATCCGCTTCATGAACGGGTAGAGCGCCACGATGGGGATGACGGCGAAGCCAGCCCAGATCGAGAAGCTGTTCAGGCTGAGAAGCACGCCGAGGCCGACGAGGCACAGGGCCAGCATGAAAGCGATAGCGCTCTTGAGCGAGACCTGTCCGCTCGGCAGGGGCCGCGACCGGGTTCGGGCGACCTTTGCGTCGATGTCACGGTCGACAATGTCATTATACGTACAGCCCGCGCCACGCATCACGACGGCGCCGATTGCGAACAGCAAGAGCAGGACAGGATCGGGATAGGCCACGCCCGTGTGGATGCCGGCGAGACCCACCGACCAGAAGCAGGGCAGCGCCAACAGATAAAAGCCGATCGGACGGTCCGCCCGTGCCAGCCGCAGATACGGCAACGCCCAGGGCGGGGCGTAGCGGTCCGCCCAGTTCTTGGCTCGGGCGTCGGCCACGGGTGCGTCGGCCGCGGGGGCATCGGCCGGAGCGCCGGCTTTGCCTTCATTCTCCGGACGTGTCATGTGTCCTGCCGTTTCGCTTCTGCTGCCGCGGGTTGTCCATGCCCTCTAAACTGCCACGGCTGTTCGTCAAGTCCCCGCTTCGAGCGAGCGCCGAAATAACGCTGGATCGGGACCAGACGCATTACTTAGCGAATGTGCTCCGGATTAAGCCGGACTCCTACGTCCTCGTGTTCAATGGAACGGACGGCGAGTGGTGCGCCCGTGCCGGCGCTGCAGGCAAGAAGTCCATGATACTTGTCGCCGAGCACCAAGCCCGGCCTCAGGAAGAGGGTCCCGATCTCCACTATCTCTTCGCGCCCATCAAGCGCGCCCGCATCGACTATATGGCGCAGAAGGCGACGGAGATGGGCGCCAGCGTTCTGCGGCCGGTCATCACGCGGCGCACGATCGCCGAGCGCGTCAAGGTCGAACGGCTCGAGGCGAATGCGGTAGAGGCGGCGGAGCAATGCGGCATCCTGCGCGTGCCCGAGGTGCACGCACCGCAAAAGCTCGAAGACATCCTGAACGCCTGGAACCCGCAGCGGCGCCTAGTCTTCGCCGACGAGGCGGCAACCATCGCTTCGCCGCTCGAGGCGCTGGCATCGGATGCATCTCGTCCGCACGCGGTGTTGATCGGGCCCGAGGGCGGATTCGATCCTGAGGAACGCGAGCTCCTCCTCAAGAAAGACTTCGTGCTGCCGATCTCGCTGGGCCCGCGAGTCATGCGCGCGGACACGGCTGCTGTCGCCTGCCTGACGCTCGTCAACGCCGTGTGCGGCGATTGGCGCTAGGCTGTTTGCAATTCGATAAAACTCTGTGACTCGATTGTCACAGGTTGTGCACCAAGCGTGGTCTATCCTCGCAATAGTGGCCGCAAGTCATTACGATCTTGCGCAGCCTTGCCGTATCGCATGAGAATCGAAGCAGCGAAGGAATGATCGTCAGACACGCACGCTCACTTCGATGGACCACCCGTGTAACGGCCGCGATCGCCGTCGCGGGGGTGACGGTGCTGTGCGCGGGCTGCGGCGTGGCCGACGGGCCCACGCTGGATCCCAAAGGGCCCATCGCGCTGACCGAGCGCGGTCTCCTTTTCAAAGCAACCGCCATCATGATGATCGTGATCGTTCCGGTCTTCATCATGGCGGCGTGGTTCACGGTGCGCTATCGCGGAACAAACCTCAAAGCACGGTACACGCCGAACTTCGATTTCTATTGGCCTGCCGAGATCATTGTTTGGAGCATTCCGGCCGCGATCGTCGTCTGGCTGGCCTTCCATCTCTGGGAGTACACGTACAAGCTCGATCCCTACACGGAGATCGATCCGAGCGTGAAACCGCTTCAGGTGCAGGCCATCGCCCAGGACTGGAAATGGCTGTTCGTTTATCCCGAGCAGGACATCGCCGTGGTGAACGAGCTGGCCATGCCGGTCGGTACGCCCGTCAGCCTTACGATCACCTCCGACACCGTCATGAACTCGCTCGTGATCCCGAAGCTCGGCGGGCAAATCTATGCGATGGCCGGCATGCAGACACGGCTCAACCTGCTCGCCGACGAGAAGGGCACGTTCTGGGGCCGCAATGTTCAATACAGCGGCACCGGGTTCGCCGATCAGCAGTTCCAGACCCACGCGCAGTCGAAAGAGGATTTCGACGCCTGGGTGGAGAAGGCGAAGCAGGAAGGGAAGTCCCTCGACGCGGCCACGTACGACGCGCTGGCGAAGCCCAGCGAGAAGGTGCCGGTGACCTACTATTCAGGTGTGGAGCCGGGGCTGTTCGACAAGATCATCGCCAAATGGTCCCACGGCGACATGGACCGCATGCCGCATCACTCGGAAGCGGAAACGACGGAATAGATCAGTGGATATCTTCGGACGACTGACAATCGATTCCCTGCCGTTCTACAGCGCCGTCGCCGCGTCCGGTGCCGCGGTGACCGTGCTCGGCGGACTCGCGGTCGCCGGAGCCATTACCTATTTCGGCGCCTGGCGCATGGTGATGACCCAGTGGGTGTCGAGCGTCGATCACAAGAAGATCGGCATCATGTACATCATGCTCGCGCTCGTCATGCTCCTGCGCGGCTTCGTCGACGCGGCGATGATGAGAAGTCAGCAGGCCATCGCCTACAACAGTGACGGCTATCTCCCGCCGGACCATTTCGATCAGATCTTCTCGTCGCACGGCACGATCATGATTTTCTTCATGGCCATGCCCTTCCTGTCGGGGCTGGCAAATCTCATCGTGCCGCAGCAGATCGGCTCGCGGGACGTGGCGTTTCCCTTCATGAATTCGGTCAGCCTGTGGCTCACCACGGCCGGGGCGGCGCTCATGCTCGTCTCGCTGGTCGTCGGCAAGTTCTCCACCGCGGGCTGGACGGGCTATCCGCCGTATTCGGGGGTTGAATACACGCCGGGCGTCGGCGTCGATTACTGGCTTTGGATGGTGTTCGTCGCGGGCTTCGGCACCACGATGACGGGCATCAATTTCTTGGTGACGATCATCAAGAACCGGGCGCCCGGTATGACGATGTTCCGCCTGCCGCTCTTTACCTGGACCATGCTCATCACGTCGGTCCTGATCATCTTCGCGTTCCCCGCGCTCACCGTGGCCTGCGCCATGCTGATTCTCGACCGGAACTTCGGGTTCCACTTCTTCACGAACGCCATGGGCGGGAACATGATGAACTACATCAACCTGTTTTGGTTGTGGGGTCATCCGGAGGTCTACATCCTCATCCTTCCGGCCTTCGGCGTATTCTCCGAGGTCGTCTCGACGTTCAGCCAGAAGCGTCTGTTCGGCTACGTCTCGCTCGTGCTGGCCACCTGCGCCATCGGCCTCCTGTCCTTCACCGTATGGCTGCATCACTTCTTCACCATGGGATCGAGCGCCAAGGTCAACTCGTTCTTCGGAACGATGACCACGATCATCTCGGTGCCCACTGGCGTGAAGGTGTTCGACTGGCTGCTGACCATGTATCGCGGCCGCATCATCTTCAAACCGCCGATGCTGTTCACCATCGGGTTTCTGGTGACGTTCGTTATTGGTGGCCTGTCGGGCGTGCTGCTTGCGCTGCCGCCGATCGACTACATGATGCACAACACGACGTTCCTGGTCGCGCACTTCCACAACATGATCATCCCGGGCGTGCTGTTCGGCTATCTCGCCGGCTACATGTACTGGTTCCCCAAGGCCTTCGGCTTCAAGCTCAACGAGAAATGGGGCACGCGCGCCTTCTGGTGCTGGATCATCGGCTTCTATGTCGCCTTCATGCCGCTCTACGTGCTCGGCATGCTCGGCATGCCGCGCCGCATGGAGCACTACGACATCGCCGCGTGGCAGCCCCATCTCATCGTGGCCGGCATCGGCGCCTTCATCATCATGCTCGGCATGATCTGTCTCGGCGTGCAACTCGTCGTCAGCATTCGCGAGCGCAACCAGGCGCTCGACCTCACTGGCGATCCGTGGAACGGCCGCTCCCTCGAATGGGCCACGTCGTCCCCAGCGGCGCCCTATAATTTCGCGGTGGTACCCAAGGTGGAGAGCCGGGACGCCTGGTGGGACATGAAACAGCGCGGCGTCGCCTATGAGCGCCCGGCCGAATACGAAGACATCGTCATGCCGAAGAACACCTATGCCGGCGTCGTGATCGGCGTTGCGGGCGGCGTGTTCGGCTTCGCCGCGATCTGGTGGATGTGGTGGCTGGCGCTTCTGGCGCTCGCCGTGATCGCCGGCACGATCATCTACCGCGCCTCCGACGACGACGATGAGTTCATCATGACGGCCAGCGAGGTGAAGGCCATCGAAGACGAGCGCTTCGCCCAGCTCGCCAAAGCCCCGAAGAACGAAATGGCGGACGAGCCCGGCTTTGCCGGCAATGCCGCGCCGGAGCCCGCCGAATGAGCAGTGTCGCCAGCATGACGATCGGCCCGCGTGACGCGGAGCGCTACGAGGAGAAGGATTTCGGCTTCTGGCTCTATCTGATGAGCGACGCCGTCATCTTCGCCTGCCTCTTCGCCACCTATCTCGTCATGGTCGGCAATGCGGCCGGCGGGCCGACGCCAAAGGATGTGTTCGAGCTCGACAGAGCGGCGGCCGAGACGGCGCTGCTGCTCTTGAGCAGTACGACGTTCGGCGTGGCCGCCGTCGCGCTCTCGGCCGGCGACCGTGGCAAGGTGCTGCTCTGGCTCGCCATCACGTTCCTCTTGGGCGCGGGCTTCATCTTTCTGGAGATCGGCGAGTTCACCGGCATGATCGCGCAAGGGGCGGGACCGGACCGCAGCGGTTTCCTGTCGGCCTTCTTCACCCTCGTCGGCACCCACGGCTTCCACGTCAGCGTCGGTCTGGTGTGGATCGTCGTGATGTTCGCTCAGGTGTTCTTCAAAGGCCTGACGGCGCCGGTCGCCTCGCGCTTCATGCGGCTCGGCCTGTTCTGGCACTTCCTCGACATCATCTGGGTCGTGATCTTCTCCGTGGTCTATCTGCCGGGGGTGCTGTGATGGAGATCAAGTCGGGGCTTCAGATCGAGCGTACCATCAAGCCCTACCTGATCGGGCTCGCGTTGGCCGTGATCCTGACGGTCATAGCCTTCGGTCTTGCGGCGACGGGTGTGCTCCCACGCGAGACCACGCTGATCCTCATTGCGGCGCTCGCCGTGGTGCAGATCCTGGTGCACCTGTCGTTCTTCCTGCACATCGATTTGAAGACGACCCCGCGCGAGAATCTCGTAGCGCTCGCTTTCGCGCTCGTCCTGATCTTCATCATGGTGGGCGGTAGCCTCTGGATCATGTTCGATCTGTACCATCGCATGATGGTCTGAGCCCGCATTGGGCGGGTTGGCCGACCGGCGAAGCACCGATCAACGCTTTGTTATGGCACGCAACTGTCTCTTGCCGCGCCGGTCGCTCCGTACGATATACTGACCCGCAATAGAGTGACCTGTTCGCGTCCCCCGGGGCGCGCCGGTGCGCATCGCCCATCGGCTTTCTTATTCCAAACGACCCAAGCGGAGTTCTCCTCACATGTCGACACGCGTGGACGGGCCCGAGAGCCTCATCATCGAGTCGCGCGATGAACTCGTCGGGTATTTGGAGTCGGGGTGTAAGCCGCAGTCCGAATGGCGCATCGGCACCGAGCACGAGAAGTTCGGTTTCAACGTCACGGACAATTCGCCGGTCCCCTATGAAGGCCCTCGCGGAATCGGCGCGCTGCTGGAAGCACATCACAACTGTTTCGGCTGGGATGCCGTCCGGGAGAACGGCAAGATCATCGCGCTGTCGTGTTCGGACTGCCCCATCGGCGGATCGATCAGCCTGGAGCCCGGTGGACAGTTCGAGCTGTCCGGCGCACCGTTGAAGACGATCCACGAGACGGAAGCCGAACTGCGCCAACATCTGAGCCAAGTCGGTTCCGTCGCGCATCAGCTGGGCATCGGCTTTCTCGGGCTCGGTTTCTCGCCCAAATGGAAGCTGGACGAGATACCCGTGATGCCGAAGGACCGGTACCGCATCATGATGCAGTACATGCCCAAGCGCGGGAGCCATGGCCTCGACATGATGTTCCGCACGGCGACCGTGCAGGTGAATATGGACTTCAGCGACGAAGCGGACATGGTGCGCAAGCTGCGGGTCGGCCTTGCCCTTCAGCCCATCGCGACCGCGCTGTTTGCGAGTTCGCCCTTTACGGAAGGGAAGCTGAACGGCTTTCAGTCCTATCGTGCGCAGATGTGGCAAGACACCGATCCGGACAGAACCGGGGGTCTCCCCTTCGCCTTCGACGACGGCATGGGTTTCGAGCGTTACGTGGACTACGCGCTCGATGTGCCGATGTATTTCGTCTATCGCGACGGGCGCTACATCGATGTCGCCGGTTCTTCGTTCCGCGATTTCATGAGCGGCAAGTTGGACGCGCTGCCGGGCCTGCGTCCCACCATCGACGATTGGGCCGACCACCTCACGACGCTCTTCCCGGAGGTGCGTCTCAAGAAGTTTCTCGAGATGCGCGGTGCCGATGCCGGACCGTTCGGTCTCCTCTTGGGGCTTCCGGCCCTGTGGGCGGGGCTGCTCTACGACACGACCGCGCTCGACGGCGCGGCCTCGCTGATCGCGAGCTGGACGCAGGAGGAGCGCGACGAAATGCGCCTCGCCGTGCCGCGTACCGGGCTGGCCACGCCGTTCCGGGGCCGCACCGTGCGCGAGCTTGCCCGCGAGGTTCTGGCGCTGGCAGAGGGCGGCCTTCTGCGGCGGGCCCAACGCAACGACAAGGGCCAGGACGAGACGCACATGCTCCGCCCCCTTATGGAGATCGTCGAGACCGGCCGGACGGAGTCGGACCGCCTCATCGCCGCCTACGAAGGGCCTTGGAAGGGCAATATCGACAGGCTGTTCGAGAGCGAGGCGCTCTAGCGCGCGCTGGCGCGGCGCGCGGCGGGCTCCGACTTCAGCCCGGTCAGCTTCACCATGCCGTCCCCCCACGACGTAGGCACAACGACCTTATAGGGTACGAACATCTCCGTTCCCGGGATCGGCACCAGCCAGGCCTCGATGCCCTCGGTTTCCTGCAGGAAGCTCACAGCCGAACTCTCGGGACGGTGGCCGCCGATCGGCTGGTAGCGGACCGCGCACACCGCCGCGGCCGGGATGCCTCCGGCGGCCTTCGGCCCGAGCTCTTCGGTGCGCTTCGGTGAGAGAGCGAGTTCAAAGAGCTGCTTGCCGTCGAACACCCGCAGGGTCTGATTGCAGACCGCGAGGTCCCCGGGCGGCACGCTGGCGTGAACGGATAGGAACGCGGCCGTCAGCGGATCGAGCACGTTGCGAAGCTGCTCGTCCGAAAGAGGCACGGCCTTCTTGTCGCGCCGCTTCTTCGGCGTTCGTGTCACCGCGGGGCGAGCCGCCTCGCCGAAGTCGATCTGCAGCGCCTGCTTCTTGTTGCTGTCGGCGTAGGAGAAGTCGAACCGTTGCGGCGCGGCGCGCATCGAGGAGCTTGCCGTTGCTCTGTGCCTTGCCCTTGGCTCTGTAGAGAAGCCCCGCGAGGATCGAGAACTCCCCCTTCGCCTTGAGGGTGTAATCCTTGCGGCCGACGTTCGCTGTCAGATCGAACGTGCCGAGATCGATCGACGCAACGCCGACCCGGTACGAGGCCTGGATCGCGTTGTCACTAGGTGCGGCCTCCGCGAACGCGGTGCTCGCCCCGGCAAGGCAAAGGAACGCCATGCCGAGCAGGCTCGTCCAGAAGCGCAAAGGTCCAATCCGCATGCCGGCCGCTCCAAAACCTCTCCTCAAGGCCGATTCCTTGAGGCTGGTAAGGTGCACAGCAGTCTAGCCAAGACCGCGCCGAAATTGTGGGCGTCGGCGGCCGGGCGCTGGATGTGCGAGGGGAGGGCGCTCGGCACGGCGCCCTCCCTATTGCTCAATTCAGGCCTGATCAGGCCGCCTCGCTCAGCGAGGGATAGTCGGTGTACCCCGCCGCGTCGCCGCCATAGAAGGTTTGCGGATCGGGCGCATTGAGAGGCGCGTCGAGGCGCAGGCGCTCGACGAGATCCGGATTGGCGATGAACAAGGAGCCGAAGGCGACGAGATCCGCTTTGCCCGTCTCGACGGCGTCGACCGCCATCTGCCGGTCGTACCCGTTGTTCGCCATATAGGCGCCCGAGAAATTCGCGCGCAGCGTCTCGATGGCGTTCGCCGGAAACTCACGAGGACCGCCCGTTTGGCCCTCCACGAGATGAACGTAGCCGAGCCCGGCATCGTTCGCGCGGGCCATGGCCACGCTGAACGTGGCGACGGGATCGCTATCGGCGATGTCATTGAAACCGGAGAACGGGCTGAAACGCACGCCGACACGCTTGGACGGAAAGACGCCCGTGACCGCCTCGAAGACTTCCGCCAAGAAGCGCGTGCGGTTATCGGCAGTCCCGCCATAGGCGTCGTCGCGCTTGTTCGTCCCATCGCGCAGGAACTGATCGAGCAGATAGCCGTTAGCGGCATGGACCTCGATTCCGTCGAAGCCGGCCGCCTTCGCGTTCTCAGCAGCCTTGCGGTACTCGGCGACAACGCGGGCGATCTCATCCGTCTCGAGCGCACGCGGCTCGGAGACATCGGCGAACCCGGAGGCGGTAAATGTCTGGCTGTTTGCAGTGATGGGCGAGGGGGCGACCGGTACTTGACCGTCAGGCAGCAGGCTTACGTGGGAAATGCGTCCCACGTGCCAGAGCTGCGCGAAGATGCGCCCCCCGGCCTGGTGAACGGCGGCCGTCACGGCCTTCCAGCCGGCGACCTGCGCGTCGCTGTACATGCCGGGCGTCTGGATGTAGCCCTTGCCCTCGGGCGAGATCTGCGTGCCCTCGCTGATGATCAGGCCCGCACCCGCCCGCTGGGCGTAGTAGGTGGCGTTCAGGGCATGCGGCACGTCGCCGTTGGGCAGGGCGCGGTTTCGTGTCAGCGGCGCCATGACGATCCGGTTTGGGAGCGTTAGGTCGCCAAGTTCGAGCGGGCTAAAAAGCTTGGGGTCCATGATTCTGTCAGCCTCCTGATACGCAGCGTGATGTCGGGTCCCGCCGCTGCGGAATGCGGGCGGGCAATGCCGCTTGACGTAGGCGTGCAGGTTTCGATAATCAACCAGTATACAAATCGTAACCTAGTGAGCGCCCCCGGAACGCGAGTGCTGATTTGGACTGTGCCCAAGGACTGCCGAGAATCGACCGTGACTGACAGCCGTACCGCACGCGATGAGCCGCTGACTGGCTCCCCAGAGCCGAAACAGTGCAATGAGCCCTGTCCGGTCGAGCGCGGCATGCGCATCCTCGGCGGTAAATGGAAGGCCTCGATCCTTTGGCACCTGCAGGCGGGGCCGATGCGCTTCAATGCGTTGTCGCGGGAATTGGGTGGCGCGAGCAAGAAGATGATCGCCGAACGTCTCAAGGAGATGGAAGAGACCGGGCTCGTGAGCCGGCAGGTCATTGCCACGAAGCCCGTGGCCGTGACTTACGAACTCACGCCGTTCGGTCATTCGGCGCTCGGCATCTTGGAGTCGTTGCACGATTGGTGCGTCGACCACGACGTTTAGGATAATTGCTGCGCCGTCGGGCGAATGCTGCGCCGCGACTTGAACGGTCGGGTGGGGCAGCCATATACTCTGCAAGCCACGCCCCTTTCCGAACCCTGCACGGGATGTGGGCGTTTTCCGTCCCCCAAAGACGGACGAATCGGCGGCGGATATCTCCTTTTCTGCCGCCGATTTTTCTTGGCTATTTGAGCGTCGCGAACGCTTGCGTGAACCCTTCCAGCGAAACCGGAATGCCGATCCCTTCCTCGACGGTCGGGAAGATGATCAGCAACGCGCTCTGGCCCGACTTCAACTTCGTCACGACTTCGTCCTGAAGTTCGAACTCGGCGATGCAGCCCGACGTCTTCCCGCATTTGATGTAGGGCACGTTGCCTACATCTTCGCCGTCGATCTTCACGCCGAGGCCCCGGGGAAGGAAGATCCCGAGCGGTGCGACCACGCGCATCATGTTGGTGTCGTCACCGATCGACTTGAAGAGCTGGACGTTTAGGCCGACATTCGGCCGCTGCTCGTCGGTCACCATCTGGACGATCGCGCATTTCTCTTCCCGGGCTCCGGGAGGCGTGCGGCAGTAGAGCTGCCAGGCACCGAAGGTTCCGCGCAGCACGGCGGCGGGACCCGCCGGACTTTGCGCCCCGCCGTCATCTTGTGCGCGGACCGGCGATTCGATTGCGGATAAGACGAAAACCGTAGCAGCGAGTGCCAGGGTCAGCAGCCTCAACTGCAGGTGCAGCCGGCAAATCCGGCTGCCGGAGGCGGCAAGACGAGGGCGAGCCAAGAGCAATGGCGTAAGCATAGGGCGGACCGGCCTCCTGCAGCTGATCTAGGGTGGCTAAAACCCTTCGGACAAGACTGTGAACCTGCGCCCCGTCGCGGTCAGGTCTACGCAGTAACAAGGCCATTCGCCGGGCAATAGGGCCAAAATTCGACCAGGTCTATCGCCCGCAAGTTTGACGTGGGTCAGCGAATTCACGTCTCGTCTTGGCGGCTTGCTACGGAATCAACCTCCGGGCGAACTTGTTGATCAAAGTCACCCTTGGAGAAACTGAAAACTGAATCATGACTGTTGCCAATCAATATCCTTTATGATTTTAAAAATACACAATAACTGCTGACACCTGGGCTACGCTCGGTCGGCTCAAGAATGCGTTTTTGCGGGGGCGACGCCAAAAATTTGCGCAAGCTGATATGCGTCGCCACTGCGACAGTGGGCGCAGGGCCAAAAGGCCCGCGTCGGCGATAATCGCACTTTGACCCTCCCAACCAGGAGTGGTCCAAGAGCAGGCTTTGGGAGTGATGGGATGGGGATGTTGCATCGTGCATTGATGGTTCTAGCCGCGCTTGCGGGGCTCGGCGCTAGCGGCTCGGCGCTTGCTGAAGAACTTCCGCCGGGGCGCGCGCATCCCTGGCAACTTGGCTTCCAAGAAGCGATGACGCCCATCATGGCGCAGATCACCGACTTCCATACCTATGTGACGGCCATCATCATCGCCATCACGCTGTTCGTTCTGGCGCTGATGGTCATCGTGATGATCCGGTTCAACGAGAAGAGCAACCCGGAACCGTCCCGCACCTCGCACAACACCCTGCTTGAAGTCGCCTGGACGGTCATTCCGATCTTCATTCTGGTGGCAATCGCCATCCCGTCGTTCCGGCTTCTGTTCGCCCAGTACGACTTCCCCAAGGCGGATGTGTCCATCACCGCCACCGGTGCCCAGTGGTACTGGATCTACGAATATCCGGACGAGAACATCAGCTTCAATTCGATCATGGTGCCGGACGCGCAGCTCAAAGAAGGGCAGCCGCGCCTGCTGACGGTCGACAACGAGGTTGTGGTTCCGGTCGGCGCGAACGTCGTCGTGAGCCTCAAGTCGAACGACGTGATCCACGACTGGGCGGTCCCGTCCTTCGGCGTGAAGCTGGACGCCGTGCCGGGCCGGCTGCAGCAGACCTGGTTCCGGGCCGAGAAAGAGGGCTGGTTCTACGGTCAGTGCTCGGAGCTTTGCGGGCGCAATCACGCGTTCATGCCGATCGCCGTGCGCGTTGTCTCGAAGGACGAGTACGATGCCTGGGTCGCGGGCAAAAAGTCGGCCTCGATCGATACGAAGGGTAAGCTGGCGTCGGCGCGCGACTAGTCGCGCTCCAGCAAATCAACACGTGGCCTGACGGCCGGTTACAAGAACCAAAGGACGACAAGGGAAAACAGTCATGGCGAACAATGCCCAGGCAGAAGCGGCCCACCACGATCACGACGATCACCCGCACGGTTTGCAGCGCTGGCTGTTCTCGACCAACCACAAGGACATCGGCACTCTTTACCTGATCCTGTCGCTCGTCGGCGGCATCGTCGGTGCTCTCTTGTCCATGGGCATGCGCGCCGAGCTCATGGAGCCCGGCATGCAGATCTTCGGCAATCCGGAGATGTTCAACGTTTTCGTCACGGCGCACGGCCTCATCATGGTGTTCTTCGCGGTCATGCCGGCCACCATGGGCGCCTTCGGCAACTGGATGGTGCCGCTGATGATCGGCGCGCCCGACATGGCCTTCCCGCGCATGAACAACATTTCGTTCTGGCTGCTGGCCATGGCGTTTGTCCTCCTGATCTCGTCGCTGTTCATGCCGGGTGCCCCCGGATCGACAGGCGCCGGTGCTGGCTGGACGATTTACGCGCCGCTGTCGACCTACGGCACGCCTGGCGTTTCCGTCGACTTCGCCATTCTGGCCCTTCACCTTGGCGGTGCGTCGTCGATCCTCGGTGCCATCAACTTCATCACCACGATTTTGAACATGCGCGCGCCGGGTATGACCCTGCACAAGATGCCGCTGTTCGTGTGGTCGATCCTGGTTACGGCCTTCCTGCTGCTGCTGTCGCTGCCGGTTCTGGCTGGCGCCATCACCATGCTGCTGACCGACCGTAACTTCGGGACCGCGTTCTTCGACTCGAAGCATGGCGGCGATCCGCTTCTGTGGCAGCACCTGTTCTGGTTCTTCGGCCACCCGGAAGTTTACATCATGATCCTGCCGGGCTTCGGCATCATCAGCCAGATCGTTGCGACGTTCTCGCGTAAGCCCGTGTTCGGCTATCTCGGCATGGCCTACGCCATGGTGGCGATCGGCGTGATCGGCTTCGTGGTCTGGGCGCACCACATGTATGCCGCGGGTCTGGACGTGAACACGCAGGCTTACTTCGTGTTCGCCACGATGGTGATCGCCGTGCCTACGGGCGTGAAGATCTTCTCGTGGATTGCGACCATGTGGGGTGGCTCGATCCAATTCAAAACGCCGATGGTCTGGGCGCTCGGCTTCATCTTCCTGTTCACCGTCGGCGGTGTGACGGGCGTGATGCTGTCGAACGCGGGCGTCGACCGGTCCTTCCACGACACCTACTACGTGGTGGCGCATTTCCACTATGTGCTGTCGCTCGGCGCCGTCTTCTCGCTCTTTGCGGGCTGGTACTACTGGTCGCCGAAGATGTACGGCTACATGTACTCGGAGTTCTGGGGCAAGCTGCACTTCTGGACCATGTTCATCGGTGCGAACCTGGCCTTCTTCCCGCAGCACTTCCTTGGTCTTGCCGGCATGCCACGCCGCTATGCCGACTATCCGGATGCCTACGCGGGCTGGAACTTCGTGTCTTCGCTCGGTGCCTATCTCGCATTCCTCGGTTTCATCATCTTCTTTATCGGTGTGATCGTGCAGTTCACCCGCAAGGTGAAGTCGGCCGACAATCCTTGGGGTGCGGGTGCGACGACGCTGGAGTGGACTGTCTCCTCGCCGCCTCCGTTCCACACCTTCGATACGCTCCCGCGGGTCAAATAAGGTCCAGGGGCGCCGAAGTGGGGCGCTGGAGTAAGTAGGCCAATGACAGACACGACTGTCGAAACGACACAAGGCAGGTTGGATGTCGCCCTTGGGAATAACCTTGGGGGCGACATCTCCGACTATGCGGAGCTGCTCAAGCCGCGGGTCATGTTCCTTGTGGTGTTTACGGCGCTGGTCGGTCTCGTCGCCGCGCCCGTGCACATGCATCCCGTCCTCGCGATCGCGGCCCTTCTCTGCATCGCCGTCGGCGCCGGCGCGTCGGGTGCTCTGAACATGTGGTACGACGCAGATATCGATGCCCGCATGGCCCGCACCGCATCGCGGCCGTTGCCGCAAGGCGCGCTGACGCCGAACGAGGCCCTGGCTTTCGGGTCGGTCCTGGCGATCGGCTCCGTTCTCTGCCTTGGGCTCATGGTCAATTGGGTCGCCGCAGGGTTGCTGGCCTTCACCATCGGCTTTTACGTGTTCGTCTATACGATGTGGCTGAAGCGGTTGACGCCCCAGAACATTGTGATCGGGGGCGCGGCGGGGGCCCTGCCGCCCATGATCGGCTGGGCGGCTGCCACGGGCTCCGTGGGCCTCGAATCCTTCGTGATGTTCCTCATCATCTTCATGTGGACCCCACCTCATTTCTGGGCGCTGGCGCTGATCCGCAGCTCCGACTACCGGCGTGCCGGTGTGCCCATGCTGCCGGTGACCCATGGCGCCGACGAAACGCGCCGGCAGATCCTGATCTACAGCATCATCTTGGTGCCGCTTGGCATGGTGCCGTCCGTGATAGGCCTCGGCGGTTCGCTCTATACACTGGTCGCGGCCGTCTTCGGAGCGTTCTTCCTGGTGTTTGCCTTCGACTGCTACCGGGAGCGCGAGGGCGCCGCCGGCGAGCGGGCGGCCAAGAACCTCTTCGCTTATTCGATATTGTATTTGTTTGTGCTGTTCGCGGTGCTCCTCGTCGAGCATGGCTTCGGGTTGGACGGTGGCGTACTGTCACGCATCTGGACGTTGTGATGGAAAATGCCGAAGCCGAACGCAAACGCCGACAACGCAGAAGGTCTCTGGCAATCGCCTGGACACTCGCGATTCTCGTTATTCTGTTCTTTGTCGTCACCATTGTCCGGCTCGGCGGCAATGTCGCCATCCGGCAGATTTGATAGGTAAGGCGCTGAATGTGACCCAAACGGGCGACAACGGTTCTGAGATGGCAGGGCGCCGCGACAAGCGTGGGCTTGTCGCGCTGGTTCTTGCCGGCGTCGTCGCCGGCATGGTCGGGCTATCCTTTGCCGCGGTTCCGCTCTACCGCCTGTTCTGCCAGCAGACGGGTTATGGCGGGACGACCCAGGTGGCGACCGTGGCGCCGGACCACATCCTCGATCGAACGATCAAGGTGCGTTTCGACACCAATGTCGATAAGGACCTGCCCTGGCAGTTCGGCGCGGAGCAGCGTTCCGTGGACCTCAAGATCGGTGACACGGCGTTGGTCTTCTTCAAGGCGCACAACAACACCGATAAGCCCGTGAGCGGGACGGCCGGGTTCAATGTGGCGCCGGAATCCGTGGGCCGTTATTTCAAGAAAATCGAATGTTTCTGCTTCAAGCAGCAGACGCTCGCCGCAGGGCAGAGCATCGACATGCCGGTTACGTTCTTCGTCGATCCCAAGATCGTCGAAGACGAGAGTACGAAAAACATTGAGGAGATTACGCTGTCCTATACCTTCTACCGGAGCGACGACCCGTCGGATGTCGCTGCCGCGCCGGGGGATAGGGCGTCGGGATCGTAAGCGACACGGCGAGGCTTAGGCACGCCAAAAGATCGATTGGGGAGGAAGGGGAACTCACGATGGCCCAGGCCCACGCAAAACCGCAACACGACTACCATCTACTCAATCCGAGCCCGTGGCCGCTTGTCGGGTCGCTCGGTGGCTTGGTGCTGGCGCTTGGCGCCCTCATGTATTTCATGGGCAAGAAAGCGGGCGACCCGCAGCTTTGGTACGTGCTGCCGGGCCTCGCAATCGTGATGATCACGATGTTCGGCTGGTGGCGAGACGTCATCAAGGAGGAAGCCGAGGGTCACCAATCGCCCGTGGTTCAGCTTCACTTCCGCTACGGCATGATCCTGTTCATCGCCTCCGAGGTGATGTTCTTCGTCGCTTGGTTCTGGGCGTATTTCGACGTCGCGCTGTTCCCGGATGATGCGGTGACTTATGCGCGAACGGTCGTTACGGGCGGCCAGTGGCCCCCGATCCCGAGCGCCGAGACGGAAGTGCCGGGCCTCGGCTTCTTCGGCCACACTTTCGATCCCTGGGGTCTGCCTTGGGTCAACACGCTGATCCTGCTGACATCCGGTACGACTGCAACCTGGGCGCACCACGCCATGCTGCATGACGACCGCAAGGGACTCATCTGGGGTCTGACCTGCACCGTGGTGCTGGGCCTTCTGTTCACCAGCCTGCAGGCTTTCGAGTACATGCATGCCGGGTTCGGCTTTTCCAACCACATCTACGGCTCGACGTTCTACATGGCCACCGGCTTCCACGGCTTCCATGTGATCGTGGGCACGATCTTCTTGCTGGTCTGCCTCTTCCGCGCGCTGGCCGGCCATTTTACGCCGCACAAGCACTTCGGCTTCGAAGCGGCGGCTTGGTATTGGCATTTCGTCGACGTTGTCTGGCTGTTCCTGTTCTGCTCCATATATATCTGGGGCGCGGGGGCAAGCGCCGGCCACTAACGGCGATAGGCACCGACATTGGAGGGGGGCGGTCCAGCGGCCGCCCCCTTCTGTTTTGGCCACCGTCCGTTTCGGACAAGAGATGATTGCGGGTTGAAGATGAGCGAGCCACATAGCCACAAAGTACATCTACCCTTGGGCTCCACGGTTTGGGCCGGGATGTGCGGGCGGTGCCCGTCCTGCCACAAGGGCAAGATGTTCAATGGCTATCTGACCTTGGCTCCGGCCTGCGATGTTTGCGGTCTCAACTACGATTTCGCCGATTCCGGAGATGGGCCCGCCATCTTCGTAATGCTGTTCACGGGCTTCATCATCGTCGGCGCCGCACTCTATGTCGAAGCCGTCTACCAGCCGCCTTATTGGGTACACGCCCTGGTCTGGGGGACGGCGGCGCTCGTTCTTCCACTTCTCCTGCTTCGCAGTTTCAAGGGTGTCTTGATCGCACTTCAATTCCGGAACAAGGCCGAAGAAGGCAAGCTGGTCTCGGACCGCTAGCCTAGATCATGACGACTCCGGCTCTCATCAGGCTCACGATAGCCACCTTGATCGGCTTCGCCCTTCTGATTTGGCTCGGCCAGTGGCAGCTTCAGCGCCTCGAATGGAAAGAACGCATCATCCAGCGCATCGAGACGCGGACGGAGCGCAATCCTGTCTCGCTGGAGCAGGCCGTCGAACGCGCCAAACAGTGGGGCGATCCGAACTATTTGAGGGTGACGGCCGAGGGCCGGTTCCACCACAATTTGGAGCGCTATCTATACTCCATCTCGTCGGACGGCGAGCCGGGCTGGCATGTCATCGCCCCCCTGGAGACGGCCTCGGGACGCGTTGTCCTCGTCGACCGCGGGTTCGTGCCGGACGACCGCCGGGAGCCCGGCGCCCGGCAAGAGGGGCAGGTCCAGGACATCGTCACCGTGACGGGGCTCGTGCGAACCAGCGAAAAGCCTAACCTGTTCTCGCCGGACAATGACGAGGAGGCCAACCAGTGGTTCACTCGGGACCTGGGCGGTATGGCCCGATCCATGTTCCCGGGCGGGACCGTGCAGGTATTGCCCTTCTTCCTGGATGCGGAGGCAAGCGACGTTCCGGGCGGTTGGCCGAAGGGCGGGCAAACGCGGCTGGAACTGCCCAATAAACACCTGCAATATGCCCTGACGTGGTTCCTCCTGGCTGCCTGTCTGCTGGTGATCTATGCCGCCTATGTCTGGAGCGTGATGACCGGGAGGCGGTCTTAACCGTGCTCCCCCGCCATATTGCGGGTGCGCGCTCCGGGGGCTAGGGTCTGGCAAAAAGTCTTGGAATTCCGGTGAGAGGCACATCTTGAAGTTCATTTCACGCGCGGGTCTGCCCCGGCGCTCTCTTTCGAGGGTGCGCTCTTGGCTGCGCTTGCGGACGACGGCGGCCTGTTCTTGCCCGAGAGCTGGCCCCATTTGTCACCGGACGAGATTGCCGCCCTCGCAGGCCTCGATTATTCCGACGCGGCCTACCGGGTCATGAGCCCCTTCCTCGAGGGCGATCCGTGCCTGAACGACCTCGAAGAGGTGCTGTCGGAAGCCTATGACGGGTTCCACCATCCCGCGGTCGCGCCGCTGACTCAGATTGGGCCCAACAGCTTCGTCCTGGAGTTGTTTCACGGCCCCACGCTGGCATTCAAGGACCTGGCCATGCAGGTCGTGTCGCGATTCATGAACCGTGCGCTCAAGCGGCGCGGACAGCGTGCCACGGTCGTCGGTGCGACCTCCGGCGACACGGGGGCGGCCGCGATCGAGGCGTTCCGGGGCCTGGACGCCATCGACGTCTTCATCCTGCATCCGAAGGGCCGGGTCAGCGACGTTCAACGGCGCCAGATGACCACGGCGACCGAGGCCAACATCCACAACATCGCGGTCGAAGGAACGTTCGACGATTGCCAGGCGATCGTGAAGGCGCTGTTCGGCGATCGGGAGTTGAACGCGCGCCTCGGCCTGACCGGGATCAACTCGATCAACTTCGCCCGCATCCTTGCCCAGATCGGCTACTACTTCACCTCGGCGGTGACGCTTGGAGCGCCCTACCGGCCGGTGGCCTTCTCGGTGCCCACTGGAAATTTTGGTGATATTTTCGCAGGTTACGCTGCCCGCGCTATGGGCCTGCCGGTCCAACGCCTCGTTATCGCCACGAACCTCAATGACAGTCTTCCCCGCGCATTGGCCTCAGGGACTTACGAGCCGCAGGGCGTGATCGCGACCTCAAGTCCCAGCATGGACATCCAGCTTGCCAGCAATTTCGAGCGCCTTCTGTTCGAGCTTGCAGGGCGGGATTCGTCCAGGGTTCGGAGCTTGATGGAGGATTTGCGTGCTCAGGGCTCGTTCACGCTGAGCCAGGGCGAGTTCGGGCAGCTCTGCGATCTTTTCAGTGCCCATTCCGCTGGAGAAGACGTGACGCAAATGACCATTCGGGGGGTATTTGAAGAGACCGGCATGGTGGTTGACCCGCACACAGCCGTCGGCATCGCGGCTGCCCGGCAGGAAGCGGGGCTCGGCACGACGCCCATGGTCATCCTGTCGACCGCGCACGCGGCCAAGTTCCCCGATGCCGTGCGCCGGGCCATCGGTATCGAGCCGGCCCAGCCCGAACGCCTCACCTTGAAGCTCGGCAGCGAAGAGCGCTGTACGGACATGCCCGCCGACTTCGCGGCGGTGGCGAACTTCGTCGTCGATCACGCACGCGCCGACGCACCGCTGACGGGAGCCGAGGCGTGAGCGTCACCCGGTCCACCCTGAGCAACGGTCTGACCGTTGTCAGCCACACCATGCCCGAAGTGGAGACCGTGTCGCTCGGCATCTGGGTCGGTGCGGGCAGCCGCTCAGAACAACTGATGGAGCACGGCGTCGCGCATTTCCTGGAGCACATGGCCTTCAAGGGAACCAAGCGGCGGACGGCGCGTGAGATCGTCGAGGAGATCGAGTCCGTCGGCGGCGACCTGAATGCGGCAACATCGGTCGATTCGACCGGGTACTATGCACGCGCATTCCCGAAGGATTTGCCGCTCGCATTGGACATCCTGAGCGACATCATCTTGGAGCCGAGCTTCGACGGCGGCGAACTCACGCGCGAGCGCGACGTCATTCTCCAGGAGATCGCCGCAAGTTCGGATTCGCCCGACGACATCGTCTACGACTTCGTGTCGGAAGCCGCGTTTCCCGATCAGCCCGTGGGGCGGCCCATTCTCGGCACGGCGGACAGCGTTTGTGCCTTCGAGAGGGACCATCTCGGGTCGTATCTCGCCACGCACTATCATGGGCCGAACATGGTGCTGGCGGCTGCGGGTGCGGTCGATCACGACGCACTTGTGGCGGAGGCTGAGCGCCGGCTATCCGGCTTGCCCTCCGACGGTACCCCGACTCCTCAGGAGGCGGTCTATCGCGGCGGTCGCCGCCAGTCGGACAAACCGTTCGAGCAGACGCATCTGATGATTGGGCTGGAGGCACCCGCCTATCATCAGCCGGACTATTTCACCGCGCAGATCCTTGCCGGCGCGCTCGGCGGGGGAATGTCGTCGCGGCTTTTCCAGGAAGTGCGAGAGCGGCGGGGTCTTTGCTATTCAGTCTACGCCTTTTCGACGGGGCTGACGGATAGCGGCATGTTTGTCATTCACGCGGCCGGCGCCCCCGAGAAATCCCACGAGCTGTTTTCCGTCATTCGCGACGAGTTGGACCGTGCGGCGAATGCCGGCTTCATCGAGGCCGAGCTCGGACGCGTGAAAGCCCAGATGAAGATGGGGCTTCTGGCGGCGCTCGAAAGTTCGAGCGCGCGGGCCGAACAACTGGCGCGTCACGTCCTGTTCTGCGGACGCGTATTGCCGACGGCCGAACTCGTCGAGCGGATCGAGGCCGTCGGGACTGCGGACCTGCAGGCCTTGCTGCAGAAGGTTTTGGGCACGCCTCTCAGTCTTGCGACTGTGGGGCCGGTTGCTAATCTTGGACGATTCGAAGCCGTGGCCGACAAGTTTATCGTGCCGGCGAGCAGAGCCGCCTGAAGAGAGTGTTGACGTATGGCCTTGCTGCGAGCTGCAACACCAGGGGATTTCGGTCCGGTTCTCGAGACCGATCGGGTGTTGCTGCGCGCGCCTCAAATGTCGGACTATCCGGCATGGGCGGAACTCCGTGCCGCAAGCCAGGATTTCCTCGTCCCGTGGGAGCCTCTCTGGGCGCCGGACGAGCTCTCCAGAGCCTCCTTCCGCCGCCGCATCCGCCATTATCTGCGCGATATGCGTGAGGACATGGGCTACGCCTTGTTCGTCTACGATACACACTCCACGGCTCTCGTGGGAGGGATCACCTTGTGCAATGTCCGGCGCGGCGTGACGCAGTCGTGTACGCTTGGCTATTGGGTCGGCGCGGCATACGCGCGGCAAGGATACATAACCGCCGCAGTTCGCGCAGTCGTGCCATTCGTATTTGACTCGCTCGAACTGCACAGGCTCGAAGCAGCCTGTCTGCCGACGAACACCGCGTCGATGCGGCTTCTGGAGCGCGTCGGGTTCAAGAAGGAAGGGCTCGCGCGCCGATATCTGCGCATCAACGGCGACTGGCGCGACCATCTGCTTTATGCGCTTCTGGAAACGGATCAGCGCGTACCGGGGAACGGAGGGTGAGTGTGGCCCCACATGGCTCGGTGACCGCCCATCACGCCGTGCCAAGACACTCCGACTCCCGGCGGCAGCGCCGGGTCGGAGCGCTTGTGCTCGCCTACGGGCTTCTGCTGGCCCTGTCACAGTTCTATCCCCCGCTTGCGGGTGTCGCCAACGCGATCGAAGCTCTAGCCGTCGACCCCGACGCCGCGAAGATGGAGATCACCACAAAGGGCGAACTCTACGAGGGGCGGGGAGACCGGCTGCAGATCGAAACGGCGCCCGGACCCGATGGCTATATCGGCCGTATGGCCGTTCAGGCCTCGACCCCCGGCACCGATCCCAGCTGGCTGGTCTTTGCGCTCTCGAACCCGTCGGACAGCCGCATCGTTCGCTGGCTCGTAGCGCCGCGCTATGCGCTCGCGAATTCCGGCGTATTCCGCCCGGAACTTGACGCGCCCCGCATCACGGCCGTCACGCCCTCACTCGGCTTCCGGCCGGAGTCGCTGCAAAGCGACCGCGCCGACATGTTCCGGCTGACCTTGGAGCCCGGGCAGACCGTGACCTACGCGGCGGAGCTGGCGTCCTCGAAGGTGCCGCAGCTCACCCTGTGGACCCCGAAATTCTACCAGGCCAAACAGCAGGACAGCATGCTGTTCAAGGGCGTGCTCTTAGGGATCACGGGTCTGCTGGCGATTTTCCTGACGGCGATCTTCGCCGCGAACCACCGCGCGATCTTCCCGGCCACCGCGCTCGTCGCCTGGGCGGCCCTGGTCTATTTCTGCGTCGACTTCGGCTTCTGGAACAAGTTGTTCCCGGTCGGCCCGGATCGCACAGCCACCTACCGCGCTGCGGCGGAGGCCGGCCTTGCCGCGAGCTTGGCGCTGTTTCTCTACACCTTCTTGCGCATCGGCCTCTGGCACGTGTGGATCCGCAGCGTGTTCTGGGTGTGGATCGCGGCGCAGTTCATCCTGATCGTCGTCGCGATCGTCGACCGCAGACGGCCGCGGGGCTTGCGCGCGCTTCGACCATCATCATCGCGGGCGTCGGAACCGTACTCATCGCCTATTTCGCGCTTCGCGGCCAGGACAGGGCGCTCTCGTTGATCCCGAGTTGGATGCTGCTGATCGTCTGGCTCTTGGGCGCCTCGATGATCGTCACGGGCAAGCTCTCCGGCGAGGTCGTCGGGTCGAGCCTCATCGCGGGCCTCGTTCTGATCTTGGTGTTGCTCGGCTTCACCGTCACCCAGTTCGCGTTCCACACAGGCGGGTCGGCGATGAGCCTGGGACCGCCCAGTCTCGTGCAGATGAAATCTCTCGCCGTCGATGGATCCGGCACCCACGTGTTCCAATGGCACGCGGGCCGCGATCTCATCACCGTGGGGCACGAGGTCGAAGCGGAACTTGGGCTGGAGCCCGGGGCGCTCAACGTGTCCGTCAGCGAGTTCCTGAAGCATATGCACGCCTCGGACCGCGAGCGCTTCCGGCTGCTCATGCAGTCCTTGCAGGAAAAGAAGGGCGGCGACTTCCAGACGGACTTCCGTCTCCGCCGTCACGACGGGACCTATCTTTGGTACGAACTCAACGCTCAGGCGGCCCCGAATGAGAACGTCCGCCTTCTGCGCTGCGTCGGCTTGTTGCGCGACGTGACCAATCTGAAGCGCTCCCATGAGCGCCTCATGCATGCGCCGTGCATGACAGCCTGACGGGCCTTCCCAATCGCCAGCTCCTCATGGATCGGCTGGACGGTGCCATCACCCGTGCGGCCGAAGGACAGTCGAACCGACCGACGATCCTTTTCATCGACATCGACCGTTTCAAGAACGTCAACAAGAGCTTCGGTCTCGTGATCGGGGACTCGATGCTCTTGACGCTCGGGCGCCGGCTCTCTCGCCATCTCAATCCGCAAGACACGCTTGCGCGTCTTGGCGGTGATCAGTTCGCGATCATGCTGATATCGGACAGCGATCCGCATCACGTCGCGACCTTGGCGGAGCGGGTACGCCGAGCGCTCCGCACGCCGATGAAGATCAGCACCAAGGAGATCATCCTCACCGCCTCGATCGGCATCGTCGTTCACGACGGCTCGCAAGCCAATGCACAAGAGATGCTGCGTGACGGCGAGTTGGGGATGCTGCGCGCCAAGCGCCGCGGGGCGGATCGCATCGAGATTTTCAATCCTGCCATGCGCACCGAGGAGGAGAACCGTCTCCCGCTTGAGAGCGAGCTGCGCATGGCGCTTCAGCGCCAGCAGATATCGGTGCTCTATCAGCCGATCACGCGCTTGGCGTCGAACCAGCTCGCCGGCTTCGAAGCTTTGATGCGCTGGGATCACCCGACCCGCGGCCGTCTGTCTCCGCAGGACTTCATTCCGCTCGCGGAGGAGTCGGGCCTGATCGTCGAACTCGGCAGCTACGTGCTCAGCCAAGCCTTGGACGAGGCGGCCACGTGGCATCGCGTCCTGCCGCGCGACCGCGATCCGCTGTTCGTCAGCGTCAATGTCTCGAGCCGGCAGCTCTTCCGCCAGGACATGGTGCAGGAGATCAGGCTGCTTCTCGCCCGCGAGCAGGTGGCGCGCGGAACGCTCAAGCTCGAAGTCACCGAGTCGCTGGTCATGGAGAACCCCGAGCGCGCCGTCGAGATTCTCACCTGGCTCAAGACCTATGGGGCGAGCCTCGCCTTGGACGATTTCGGCACGGGCTACAGCTCGCTCAGCTATCTGCACCGCTTCCCGTTCGACATCATCAAGGTCGACAAGTCGCTCGTGCACGACAGCTCGGACAATGACCAGACCCCGCTGATCCTGCGCTCGGTCGTGACGCTCGCGCACGAACTCGGGAAGGAAGTGGTTGCCGAAGGGGTCGAGACCCAGGCCGATGCGAACTATCTGCGCTCGATCGGCTGTGAGTTCGGGCAGGGCTTCTACTACGGCGAACCGATGTCGGCGCGTGATGTCGGCGCGCTGCTCAACGCGCTCGCCAATCACCGGCGCCGCAAAGAGCGCGAACGGGCGCAAGCCGAACGTGCGCCCTCCAGCCTCGATGTGGAGGTGCAGAACCAAGGCGATCTGCCGAGCCTGCCCGGGCCAACAACGGCTCAGGCCTAGCCCAAAGGTCCAATCGAAAAGACTGTTGAGGGGACAGCCATGCCTAGGCGTGGCCGGAGTCGCTCACGAGGTGGCTAGGGTCGACGCCGAGGCTGTCGAGGCGCCGATTGTATTTTCGGTCGACCGCCGGATCGAAAACCACTTCGGGGTCCGCCGGACAGTTGAGCCAGCCATTGGATTGAATCTCGTCCTCGAGCTGACCCGGCGCCCAGCCCGCATAACCCAAGGCGAGCAAGGCCTTTGCGGGGCCGCTGCCCTTGGCGATATCGCGCAGGATATCGATCGTGGCAGTCAGGCATACGCTGTCGTTGATCGGGAGCGTGCTTTCGGCCTTGAAATAGTCGGCGCTGTGGAGGACGAACCCCCGCCCGGTCTCGACGGGCCCTCCCAGATGGACATCCATGGCGTTCAATGCGGACGGCAGGGAGATGCGTTCCTCGGAGGGGACGATCTTCAACTGCTCCAGCAGTTCCGCGAAACTGATATTGGGCGCCCTCTGATTGATGACGATGCCCATGGCGCCTTCCGATGAGTGTGCGCAGATATAGATCACCGAGCGGGAGAAGCGGGGGTCTCCCATCGACGGCATCGCAAGTAAAAGCTGGCCGTCGAGATAGCCTTCCTCATCGGAATGAAAGTCTGGGTCCATAGCATCATGCTACAGCAGTTCCCGTTTCAGGGAAGAGGGCGGAGCGAAATAAGGCAGGGCCGTGCACTCTCGTCGCACCGGTCACAAAACAGTGAATCCTTAAGGTCTTAGTCAAGCTCGCTTGGGTACTCCTGTGCGAGTAAATTCTGCAAGCGATGTTGGACTTAATGATGAGACACGGATCGATCGACGCCCGACGCTCGCCGTCCTGGGCGCCTTGTTGTGTTGCGCCGGTGTCGCCGGCGTCAGCCTTGCCGCCGCCTCCGGCCAGTCTCCCTGGTCCGGCCAAGGCAAATCCAAGGTTCGCTTGGTCAGCGGCCTTGTGAACGAGGACGGCAAGCCCACCCGCTACGCCGGCGTGCAACTCAGGATGGACCAGGGCTGGAAGACCTATTGGCGCAATCCGGGTGATTCCGGCGTGCCGCCGAGCTTCGATTGGTCCGGCTCCAAGAACGTCAAAAGCATCGACGTTTTCTATCCTCTCCCGCATCGCTTCGCCGACGCGAACGGAACTGCAATCGGCTACAAGGACGACGTCGTGTTTCCGGTCAAGGTGACCCCTGAACAGGCTGACAAGCCCGTCCAGCTGGCGCTGACCTTCGACTACGGCCTGTGCAAGGATCTCTGCATCCCCAATTCCGTCGACCTCAGGGCGGTCCTGCCTGCCGATCTCGGCAAGGGCGATGCGCGCCTCATCGAACAGGCCATAGAGCGCGTTCCTGCTCCTGCCGGTCCTGATACGCTCCCGCGCCTTGGGGCCGTCACCGCCAACCTGGAGGGGGATGAGCCCACGCTGGAGGTCGAGGCGCTCTTTGCGCCCGGCGCCACGCATACCGATCTGTTCGTCACGAGTTCGGAAATCCTGGTGCCGGTGCCAAAGGCGCTTGGGCCGCTCACGGACGGACGGCAACGCTTTTCCGTGGTTTTCCCGACAGCTGAAGAGGGCGCTGCCATCAAGGGCAAGCCGCTGATATTCACCCTGGTTTCTGATCAGGGCTCAAGCGAGACCAGCCGCACCGAGCCTTAGCCGGCCAGGCTCATCGCGTCAGCGCGGGGGCCGTTGCAGCGCCGGCCGCAGCGCCTGCGCCCGCGCCTATCGGGCCCGCGAGGGCGGCTCCGAAAACCCCGCCTATGGCCGCGCCGCTCACGCGTTTCTGCCCGGTCGTACACCCGCCGGCGGCAATGCTGGCAGCTACAATCAGAACGATACCAAGACGTGTCATCGGGTCTCCCTGAGGGCTTTTCGTGTTATGGCGGTCGTAAGGGGTAACGCGGGCCGATAGCGTGGTGTTCCGCCTGCCGACTGGCGCTTTGGGGCCAAGCCGCTATGGTGGCGGCAGACAGCAACCAAAGGCCCTGGCCAAAACGACCGAGGAGACGATCCGCATGACAATTGCTGAAGGAGATATGCTTCCGGAAGCCACATTCCGCGCGATGGGTCCAGATGGGATCCAGACATTGACCTCAAAGGATGTGTTCGGCGGGAAGAAGGTTGTGCTGTTCGCTGTGCCGGGCGCCTTCACGCCAACCTGTCACCTGAAGCATTTGCCCGGCTTCATCGAAGCCGCGGATGCGTTCAAGGCAAAAGGCGTGGACGATGTAGTTTGCGTGGCGGTCAACGACCCGTTCGTGCTCGCGGCCTGGACCGAGATGACGGGTGCAGCCGACAAGGTCAAGATCCTGTCGGATGGCAACGCGGAATTCACGAAGAAGATCGGCATGGATTTCGACGGAAGCGGGGTCGGCCTCGGCACCCGGTCCAAGCGCTACGCGATGGTCGTGGAGGATGGCACCGTCAAGGCGCTGATGACCGAGGAGAATCCGGGTGTAGCGGAAGTCTCGGCGGCCGAGGCGGTCCTCGCGTCCCTGTAGAGCGATCCTGTTGTCGGCCTGGCTATTTGGCTCACCCTAGGAACGGCGCCATGCCTTCGCGCGCAAGTTCGTCGGCACGTTCGTTCTCGTCGTGCCCGGCGTGGCCCTTCACCCAATGCCATGTGACCTGGTGAGGGGCTTCGGCCTCCTCGAGCCGCTGCCACAACTCGACATTCTTGACGGGCTTCTTGTCGGCGGTGCGCCACCCGTTCCGCTTCCAGCCTTTGATCCAGCCGGTGATACCGCCGCGCAGATAGTTCGAGTCCGTATAGAGTTCGACGTCGGAAGGGCCCTTGAGAGCCTCCAGAGCCTCGATGGCCGCCATCAACTCCATGCGGTTGTTGGTGGTCTGCGCCGCGCCGCCCTTGAGCTCTTTGCGATGAGGGCCCGACTCCAAAATGGCGCCCCAGCCGCCGGGGCCCGGGTTTCCGGAACAAGCGCCATCTGTGTGAATCACGACTTTGGGGCGGCCAGCCATAGTCTCCGTCCTCAGTCCGAGCCCAGCCCGTAGTCGCGATAGGATTGCACGCGCTGGTGAAAGCGCAGCTTCCTCAAATATTCGCGCGGGTCCTTGGTCTTTACGAGCGCGTTGGCGTCCGTATTCAGGAGATCGTAGGTGCGGGTCAGCAGGAAGCGCAGGGCCGCGCCACGTGCGAGCAGGGGCAGCGCATCCAGTTCCGGCTCTGTGAGGGGCCGCGCCCGCTCATAGGCCTGCAGCATCGCCCGCGCCTTGGTGACATTGAACGAGCCATCGGGCTCGAAACACCAAGCATTGAGGCAGACCGCCACATCGTAGGCCATCATGTCGTTGCAGGCGAAGTAGAAGTCGATCAGGCCGGAAAGCTTGTCGCCCAGAAAAAATACGTTATCGGGAAACAAGTCGGCGTGAATCACGCTCACAGGCAGGTTCGTGTCCCACTGTGCGCCGAGGAAATCGAGCTCGCCCGCGATCGCGTCGTGCAGGCCCGGAATGACGCCGTCGGCGGCACCGCGCACATCATCGAACAACGAACGCCAGCCTGGTAGCGACAGGTCGTTGTCCCGCCGCATGGGAAAATCGAGCCCTGCCAGATGGAACTTCGCGAGCGCCGTCCCGAGCTCGGTGCAATGGACGATGTCGGGACGCCGGATCCAAACGCCCTCCAAGAAGCTGATCAGCGCGGCCGGCCGGCCGGCGAGCTCGCGCAGGATGCGGCCCTCGCGGTCGCGCACCGGCAAGGGGCAGGTGATGCCCCGCGCGGCGAGATGCTCCATCAGCGAGAGGAAGTACGGCAGGTCTTCCGCGCGCACCCGCTTTTCGTAGAGCGTCAGGATGAAGGGATCTGCGTCCGTGTGGACGAGGTAGTTGGTGTTCTCAACGCCTTCGGCGATGCCCTTGAACGATGTCAGCGCGCCGATGTCGTAGCTTGCGATGAAGGCTTCGAGCTCTTGATCGCTAACGTCCGTGTAGACAGCCATCTATGCCGCCGTCGAATCTCTCAAGGGACGGGGCAGCTTGAAGGAGATCGTCTCCTCGGCGGTCGTCACGGTCTCGATGCTCACGTCGAAGCGTTCCTTGAAGGCGTCGATGATGCTGTCGACTAAGACCTCCGGTGCGGAAGCGCCTGCCGTCACGCCGAGACTGCGAATATTCTCGAATTCAGTCCAGTCGATCTCGCTGCCTTGTTCCAGAAGCATGGCACGCGGACACCCGGCGCGCTCGGCCACTTCGACGAGGCGCATGGAATTCGAGCTATTCGGTGATCCGACGACAATCATCCTGTCACACTGTGGCGCGATTCGCTTGACCGCGTCCTGCCGGTTCGTCGTCGCGTAGCAAATATCGTCCTTGCGCGGGACGGCGATATCCGGGAACCGGTTCTGCAGGATCGCCAGGATCTCGCGCGTGTCGTCCACCGACAGGGTCGTCTGGGTAATGACGGCGAGTTTGGACGGGTCCTTCGGCACGAAACTATTTGCGTCTTCGTTCGTCTCGATCAGGGTGATCGCGCCTGGCGGCAACTGCCCGATCGTGCCGATCACCTCCGGATGCCCGGCGTGCCCGATCAGCAGGATTTCGTGGCCGCGGTCGAACAGCCGTTCCGCCTCTATATGCACTTTTGAGACGAGGGGACAGGTTGCGTCCAACACGAACATGCGGCGATTGCGTGCGTCGGCAGGAACGGACTTCGGCACCCCATGCGCGGAGAAAACGATCGGAGCGTCCGACTCGGGAATCTCCTCGAGTTCCTCGACAAAGACTGCGCCCTTTGCCTCAAGGGATTCGACCACATAGCGGTTATGAACGATGGCATGGCGCACATAGACAGGGGCGCCATACTTCTCGAGCGCAGCTCGACGATCTGGATGGCGCGGTCGACGCCCGCGCAAAAGCCGCGCGGCGCCGCAAGGTAGACGGTGAGTTTGGGCCGCGCGCCATTCTGCTTGGTCTCGGGGGTCGTGCAGGTCATCCATGCTCCAGAACTGCTCTGTTTCGGTCCCAACGGCCCCATTTCAGCCCAAAACAACGCCGAGCTTGCCTCCGGCGGACCGGAATGTCCCCCTTCGGCGGCCCGAGACGGGTCTTGTAGGGACTGACATCGGCCGATAGTTTCGGCACAAATGGCGGCCCGGGGGCGCGCTGGTCGTCAATCGAACAAGTCTTCGCGCGCTCGGGCATATCAGGCTCGGACGCCTGGCATGTCAAGCGAAGGACGGGGAGAGTTGAGGCGTAAGGACGGGCACATCTGGAGCAGCGGCATCGGGCTCGCGGCACTCTTTCTGAGTGTTGCGCTCGTATCGGGCTGCGGCGGCGGCGGTGGAACCACGGGGTTCTCCAGCGAGCGCCTGCCTGACACCTTGCCGACCATCAAGATGCCGTCGTTGTCCGGCTCCAACCCGCAACCGGATCCGGTGACCGCGCCTCCGATCACGACGGCCGACGGCCGGGCGACCAGTTGTCCCCAGGTCGTGGCCTGGCCGAACGAGAAGCTCAAGACCGTCTATCAGAACGGCCACGATGGCGATGCGAACTTCATCCTGTATCGCGGCGAGATCACGAAACTTTCGCGCGAGTGCCGTGTCTATGGCGGGCGTGTCGTCGTGAAATACGGCTTCGCCGGACGTCTCCTGCTCGGGCCGAAAGGCTATCCGGGAAGCTTCTCGTTGCCTGTATCCGTCAAGGCGACGGACGCCTACAAGGCGCAGATCGGACAGGATCGCATGTCGGTCCGCGTGACGGTGCCCGGCAATCAGACCGTGGGCTATTTCTCCATGGTGCGCGAGATGTCCTTGCCCGTGCGGACGGGGACGCGGCTCCAGGACTATAAAATTTTCGTGGCGCTGAAGTAGGGACGCGGGACCCATCATGCGACAGCGCGCGATCTGGGGTTTGACGGCGCTCGTTCTCGCGATGGCGCTTGTGCTCCTTGGTGCGGCTCCTGCCGCAGCCGAAGGCTGCCGGGACCGCACACTTCTCAGTACCTCCTATATCGTCTGCGCGTTCAATCCGGCGACGGACGATCTTCACCTCTATTGGCGCGGGCAGAACGGACGCCCGTTCCGCACCTTCAATGCGCTGTCCCGCGCGCTGAAGAGCCAAGGCAGGGACCTCGTCTTCGCCATGAATGGCGGCATGTATGAGCGCGACTTCAGCCCCGTCGGTCTTCATATCGAGCAGGGCAACACGCTCTCGCCGCTCAACACCAAGACCGTCACGGGGCGCCCGAGCCAGATCCCGAATTTCTACAAGAAGCCGAACGGCGTCTTCTATTGGGGGCAGGGGCGTGCCGGCGTTCTCGAGAGCAGCCGGTTCGGCGCGCAAAAGCCGCCCTCCGCGTTCGCCACGCAATCGGGGCCGATGCTGGTTGTCGAAGGCAAGATCCATCCGGCCTTCATCGAGAAGTCGACCGACTTCAAGCAGCGCAACGGTGTCGGTGTAGCCCCGGACGGCACGGTCTATTTCGTGATGACCAAGGGACGCGTCAGCTTCTACCAGTTCGCCCGCGCGTTTCGGGACGGGCTCGGCGTGCAGGACGCGCTGTTCCTCGACGGAGGCTGGGCGCCGGGAATCTACGCCCCGGAGCTGGGGCGGAACGATTCCCCGGGCCACGGCGGCTACGGGCCGATCATCGCCGTGGTGGAGTAGGGCGCGGGCCTAATCGCAGTTGGGCCAGCACGCCGCGGTCGTGTTGGTCAAAAGCTCCAGCCAACTCTTCACCTGCGCGAACACCAGAAAATTGTCGTGTACCCGTTGCCGGGCGCTACGCCCGAAGGCGGCTCGCTTGGCCCCGTCGCTCAATAGCGCATCGAGCCCATGGGCGATCTCGGCGGGGTCTTCCGGGTTCTTGATCAGCAGCCCGTCCAAGTCGGGACGGACCTGCTGCTTGATGCCGACTGCACTCGACGCCATCAGCGCCGCGCGTTTCCACATGGGTTCGGTGACCGTCAGTCCGAAGCCTTCCTGGATCGAGTTCTGCACCACGATGTCGGAGCAGCATTGAAGCGCATTGACGATGAGGGCGTTGTTCTCCTTCGAGGACATCGGCAGGGAGAGGATCGCAACATCGGCCTGCAGGTGCGGCGGCAGCGCGCTGTAGGCTGCACAGAGCTCGGAAAGGACCTCCTTGCCCTCGGGGTCGTCGTCGACCGAGGCCGGGTCCGGCCCGGCCAGGACGAGGCGGACAAGTTGAAGCGCACGTAAATGGTGGTTGTCGAGATCCGTGCGGGCCTCGATGCCGCGTTTGAGCGAGACGAAGCCTTCCATCAGCGGAAAGAATCCTTTGAGCCGGTCCCAGCGCGAGATTTGGGTGACGATCGGGCGGAAAAGGAGGCCGAAATCCTCCGGCTCGGTCGCAGGCGCCCAATCGCCGTCGGCCTGGAGCCGCCTGGCAGGCTCCGCGTAGGCCGGCGATATAACCGGTCCCCACGGTTTGACCAGCGCGGAATTGGCGAGGATTCCGACCAGGTCGTGCACTTGGAGGTGCCGATTCTTGTGGCTGAGCGGGTCGATCGCCGGATGGATAATGGTGGCGCGCCCGGCAAGAACGCTCGGAATGTACTCCGGCGCCGTGAAGACCGCATGGTCATACGGCTTCAGATAGGGATCGAGAAAACCCCACGCAGCGCGCGTCTCCGCCGTCTCATGGTCAAGACCGATGTGGCAGCGCCAGATCGCCGCGATATCCATCTTCTCGCGCAGCAGGGCGCCCGCGCCCATGGGCTGCGGGTCGTGGACCACCAGCACGTCGCCGGGCTGCAGGAATTCTTCCATCGCCGCCGCGTTCTCGGCACTGACCCGGTCGTAGACCGCATGGTCAGGTGTCCCCAGATTGGGATCGCCGGCGCCATGGATGAGGTTGTGCAGGTTCTTGGTCAGCCGGAAAAAGGCCTGCTCCTGCGTCTCGATCACCAGCCAGTGGGTGTCGACGCCGAGCTCTCGCAGGATGCTCAGGAGCGCCGGCAGCATCTCGGCCACGCCGCCGCCTTGCGCAGTGCTGTTGACCATGACGAGGCGTCGCCCATCGAACCCGGCCAAGCGGCTTTCGGCCTCTTGCCGAAGGCTGCGCACCGTGGCGCCCAAATCCGCGACGCCCTCATAGTCAGAGAGCGACACCGGATGGCGAGGTTCGACGATCTGAACCATGCCGGAACACTATCGCACCGACACGCAGAATTGCCAAAAAGGCGAAGGGAAACTGAGCTGCTAGTTGAGCTTCGACTTCAGGTCGTCGATGCCGGCACCGATGAGCTTGTCGGCCGTCTCCGGCGTCAGCGAGCTGGAAATGACGGTCTGCGCGGCGCTGACCGCCGCATCGGCAGCCGCGGCCCGCACGTCGCGGAGCGCATCGGCTTCAGCTTGCGCGATCTTGTCCTCGGCCATCTTCATGCGCCGCTCGAACTGCTCAGTCATAGCGCGGGAGGTCTCCAGCGCCAGCGCCTCGGCCTCTTTCGCGGCGAGCTCGATGATGTCCTCGGCCTCGCGGGCGGCGTTGGCGGTCTTCTTCTTGTAGTCGGCGAGAACGGCCTCGGCCTCCTCGCGGAGCGCCTGCGCGTCCGCGAGTTCCTTGGCGATCGCCGAGGCCCGATTGTCGAGCGCGGAGGCGATCATCTTGTGGGCCCCGAAATACACGACGAGGCCGACGAACAGGAAGAAGGAGACCGCGACCCAGAACTCTGCCGTTGCGAGGAATTCCATCTCTTACGCCTTCCGTGCCGCCGTAACGGCCTTTTCGAGATCCGCCTTCGGGGGCGCGACGCCGATAAGCTGCTTGACGATGTCGGCCGCCGCTTCCGTCGCAACGGTGTTGACGTCCTTCATCGCCGAGTCCCTAGCCTTCTCGATCCGTGCCGCCGCTTCCGCAGCCTTGTCGGCCAGCTGCTTGTCGAGCTTGGCCCGCTCCGCGTCGGTCTCCGCCTTCAGCTTGGCGCGGCCTTCTTCGACGATGGCATGCGCCTTCTGCTTGGCCTCGGCCAAAGCCTGCTCGTAAGCGGCAATGGCCTCCTCGGTCCCGCGCTTGTTCTTCTCAGCCGCCTCGAGGTCGCCGGCGATTCTCGCCGCACGCCTGTCGATGACCGTGCTGATGCGCGGGATCGCGACCCACACCATCAGCAGATAAAGAATGCCGAAGGTAATGAGTAGCCAGATGACTTGCGGAGCCCAATCGATCGGATTGAGTTGCGGCATAGGTCGTGTCCTTTTGAGAGAGCTTGCTTTAGCTCAGACTAGAACACGAACAGGATGATCAGTGCCACCACGAGGCCGAACAGGCCGGTCGCTTCGGCAAGAGCAAAGCCGAGAAGCAGGTTGGCGAACTGACCGGGAGCGGCCGACGGGTTGCGAAGCGCACCCTGCAGGTAGCTACCGAAGATGGTTCCGATACCGAGACCGGCACCGATAAGAGCGAGCGAGGCCAGGCCCGCGCCGATAAACTTTGCTGCTTCTGCTTCCATGATCTTAGTCTCCTTGAACGATCGAATATCTATGTGAGCTTAGTGAAGGTGGAGCGCATCGTTGAGATAGATGCAGGTGAGGATGGCGAACACATAGCTTGCAGGAACGCCACCAGAATTTCGAGGCCGGTGAAGGCCACCATGAAGGCCAATGCCGCCCAGCCGCCGAGAACGCCCATGGCGACCACGAAGGCGCCGAACACTTTCAGCAGGGTATGACCGGCGGTCATGTTGGCGAACAGACGAACCGAAAGACTCAAGGGCCGCGTCAGATAGGAGATCACCTCGACCACCACGATCAGCGGCAGGAGGATGAACGGGACGCCCTTGGGCACGAAGAAACTGAAGAAGTGCGCGCCGTGCTTCACGAAACCGATGATCGTGACGCCGATAAACACCATCAGCGCGAGAGCGAAGGTCACGATGATGTGGCTGGTCACGGTGAAGGAGTAGGGCATCATGCCGAGCATGTTCATGGTCAGCACGAACATGAAAAGCGTGAAGATAAACGGGAAATACTTCATCCCGTCGGTGCCCACATTGTCGCGCACCATGTCGGCGACGAAGGAATAGGCGAGCTCGGCGACCGACTGGGTGCGGTTCGGAACCATCTCGGCTTTGCGCATGGCGAATACGATGAAGACCGTGATGAGCACGGCGCCGATCACCATGAACAGTGCGGAATTCGTGAAAGACGCGTCGAAGCCGAAAATATCCAGCGGCACGATGCGCTGAATCTCGAACTGGTGCATCGGATCCGGCATACCTGTGCCGGTGCCGTGACCATCCCCGTGACCCGCGCTCTCAGCGGCGTAAGCTGCCCCAATCAAGGTCAAAGCCCCTAATCCTCATCGTCTCTTGTCACCGCATCGCGCTCCTTCTTGGTGCGCAAGTGATGACCGGGCATCGGCTCGCCCTGCATTGTCTTTGCCGTTCGTATCACGTTCATGATCCCGCTGGCGGCGCCCAAAACCAGGAATACCAACATCAGGATCGGCTTCGTGCCGAACAGCTGGTCCAGTGCCCAGCCGATAAACCCCCCAACCGCGACGCTGGCGACCAGCTCGATCGACAGCTTGAAAGCTTGGCCCATGGCCTGGCCGCGTCCCTCGGTATTAACCGTCGGCGGACGCAGGCCCTTGGCCTCCATCAGCTTCCCATCGAGCGTGTCTAGCCGCCGCCGAATGCTCTCAGTGTCCTGATCGCCGTTTCCGGCTCCGGACTGATTTTCGGCTCCGGCCATAGGCTATTGCTCAATTCCGGGAGAGCCCCAGAGGACCGGCTGGCCCCCAAGCTTCGCGCGCACTTTAGTTAGGGAATCCCGAGTGTCAAGAAAGTCCCCGCCGTTGTGACGCCGCATGTGAGGCGCGGGCAACGGTTGGGCGAGATGACCCAAGCGAGAGGCTGGAAATGCCCTGAAAACGGCTGGAAAACCGGCCGCGGCCGGCTACCGGTGCTACGAGGACTAGCCCGCGTCGCGAAGCTGCTCGGCGGTCTCCAGATCGACGGACACCAGCTGGCTCACGCCCCGTTCCTGCATGGTCACGCCGAACAGGCGGCTCATACGCGCCATGGTCAGCGGATGGTGGGTGATGATGAGGAAGCGCGTCTGGGTTTCCTTCGACATTTCCTCCATGAGCCGGCAGAAGCGGTCCACATTGGCGTCGTCCAAAGGCGCGTCCACCTCGTCCAGCACGCAGATGGGCGAGGGATTGGTCAGGAACACCGCGAAAATCAACGCCAAGGCGGTCAACGCCTTTTCGCCACCCGACATCAGCGTCAGGGTCTGGGTCTTCTTGCCCGGGGGCTGCGCGAAAATCTCGAGACCCGATTCGAGCGGATCGTCAGAATCGACGAGCCTCAGCTCGGCCGAGCCGCCGCCGAACAGCGTCTGGAATAGGCGCGAGAAATGCGTGTTGACCGTGTCGAAGGCCTCGAGGAGCCGTTTGCGCCCTTCGCGGTTGAGGCTGGAAATGCCGGCGCAGTTGCGCGATCGCTTCTTCGCGTCGCCCTTCTCGCGCTCCATGCCTTCCAGCTGTTCGGCAAGCTCGATCTCTTCCTCTTCGGCGCGCAAGTTCACTCCGCCGAGCCGTTCGCGGTCGGCCTTGAGCTTGGCCAGGCGCGGCTCGACCTCCTCCAGGGAGGGCAGTTCGGCCCCTTCGGCGAGATTGGCGCGCGGCAGACATTCTTCCGGCGCACAGTCGACCTGCTCGCGGATGAGCCTGGACAGTCCGGAGCGGCGCTCCCGGGCGCCTTCAAGCCGCGCCTCGCTGCGTGCCTTGCCCTCGCGGGCCGAAGACAGACGTTCCTGGACGGCGCGCAGAGCCTTGTCCTGCTCACGCAACGCGGTTTCCGCCTCCGCCAGATCGTCAGCGGCCTTGGACCGGTCGCGTTCCGCCTCCGCGATAGCGTTCATCAGCTTGCCGCGGCGCTCTTCGATCTCGGCCGGCAGGTTGGCGAGGGCTTCGAGGTCGGCCGTCGTTTCGGATTTGCGCGCGCCCAGCGTCTCGATGTGCTGTTGCGCGTTCGCGATCCGCTTACGCCAGAGATCCTCTTCGGCCGTGATGGCCTTGATGCGCTCCGTGCGGAGCCGCACTTCGTTTTCGAAGCTCTTGAGATTCGCTTGTGCCTGCGCCGCCTCGGAGCGGGCATTGGCGGCGTCACCTTGCGCCGCTTCCAGCGCTGCCGTCAGCCCATCCAGCGCCGTGAGTTCCTGCAGAGCGCCAGCCGCGGCCTCTGCCTGTTCCTGGGCCTCGTCGCGAGCGGCCTTGGTGCGGCTCAACGCTTCAGACAAAGCACCCAATTGTTTGCTGTTGGCCTGAACTTCGCGCTCCACCGTGGCGATGGCGCTGCGCGTCCGGTCGAGTTCGGCGCGGTCGTCCTTGATCTTGAGGCGAAGGTCCTTCGTCTTCTGGCTTGCAGCCTGACTCGCCTCGGTCGCGGCCTCGAGCGCCGCTTGGGCCGCCGTCTGCGCGTCCTCGGCATCGACCTTCAGAGCTTTTAGCGATTCGAGCCGTGTGCGCTCCTCGAGCCGTGCACCTTGCGCCGTCGCCGCCCCCGCTTGGACGCTGTAGCCGTCCCAGCGCCACAGATCGCCGTCTTTCGAGACGAGGCGCTGGCCGGGGCTCAACACGGCCTGCAGTTCGGCCCCTTGGTCGGCCTCGACCACGCCGATCTGCGACAGCCGGCGCGCTAGGGCCTCGGGGCCGGTGACGAACTGGCTGAGAGGGATAACGCCGTCAGGCAGGGCCGGATCGTCGGCGCCGGCGGCGAAGTTGCGCCAATGCACCGGGGCGCTGTCTTCGGCGGCAGCGTCGAGATCATCACCCAGCGCCGCGCCGAGCGCGTGCTCGTAACCACCCTCGATCCGGACATCCTCGACGATCGGGGTCCACTCGTTCGGCGGCGCCAGGAGCTTCAACAGGGTTGCAAGCTCGGTCTCGATCTCCTGACGGGCAAGGTTGGCGTCGGCAAGCGCGCTCCGAAGCCGCGTCTCCTCGGCCCTGGCTTGCTCCTCGTCGGCCTCGGCCTGCGTCAGGGCCGTGGCGGCTTCCTCGAGAAGTGCGGAGGCCCGCTCGGCTTCGGTATTCAGTTCGGTAAGTTTCGCCTCGCCGCCGCTTTCCGCCTCGAGATCGGCGAGCTGCTGCGCCAGATCCTCGGATTGGGACTGAAGCTGGGCGATCCGGCTGGCGAGCCGGGTTTGATCGTTCTCCAGGCGGCCGCGCTCGGCCCGCGCCTCGGCAAGCTCCGTCGTGGCCGCGCGCAGGGCCGTTTCGGCCTCGCCCAGTACGGTGGCCGCGGTGGCGGCAGCTTCGCGCAATTGCGGCTCCACGCTGTCGTCAGTGCCGGCGGCCTCGAGCCCGGCCTTTTCCGCGCCTAGGCCTTCCAGAACCTTGTTGGCTTCGGCGATTTGCTCCTCTTCGCGAGTCAGATCGCGGGCAGTCTGGGTAAGCTGCGTTTCCAGCTCGTCCTGCCGGGCCTTAGCGCGGGCTTCCTCGCGCTCCAGGGCATCGCGATCCACGGTGAGGCGGTGCAGGACCGCCGCGCGCGCAGCCTCTTCGTCGCGCAAGGGCTGAAGTTTCTCCGCCGCCTCGGACCGGGCCCGCAAAGCCTCCGCCTCGGCCTTGGTCTCCTCGGCCACTGTCCGCAGCGACTCCTGGAACGCCGCCTCGTCCCCTTCGACCTGCGCACAGGCCGCCACCCATTGCAGGTGGTAGGAGAGGGCTTCCATCTCCTGAATCTTCGTCGAAATATCGCGGTAGCGCTTTGCCTGACGGGCCTGCCGGCGCGTCGCCTGAAGCTGCGAGGTCAACTGACCGATGAGATCGGCGAGGCGGGCGAGATTGCTTTCCGCCGCCTTGAGGCGCAGTTCCGCTTCGTGGCGCCGGCTGTGAAGGCCGGCGACGCCCGCGGCGTCCTCCAGCACGCGCCGCCGCTCCAAGGGCGTGGCGCTGACGATCTCTCCAATACGGCCCTGTTGCACGAGGGCCGGCGAGCGGGCGCCGGTCGCGGCGTCTTCGAACAGGAGGCGGACATCGCGCGCCCGCACATC
Source organism: Methyloceanibacter stevinii (assembly GCF_001723355.1). Classification (NCBI taxonomy): domain Bacteria; kingdom Pseudomonadati; phylum Pseudomonadota; class Alphaproteobacteria; order Hyphomicrobiales; family Hyphomicrobiaceae; genus Methyloceanibacter; species Methyloceanibacter stevinii. The sequence goes on from NZ_LPWE01000011.1 coordinate 69,253, forward strand.
CTTACCGTTGACGCGATAGGCGGAGCCGGCTTCGCGCTCGATCCGCCGCGTCACTTCCAGGACGTCGGCGTCGTTGAATTCGGCAGGTGCCAGCCGCTCGCTATTGTCGATGAAAAGAGTGACCTCGGCCGTGTTCCGTGCCGGCCGGTCCTGCGCGCCCGCGAAGATGACATCGTCCATGGCCGAGCCGCGCATGCTCTTGTAGGACGTCTCGCCCATGGCCCAGCGCAGGGCTTCCAGCAGGTTGGACTTGCCGCAGCCATTGGGGCCGACCACGCCGGTCAAGCCGTGTTCGATGACGAGCTCTGTGGGCTCGACGAACGATTTGAACCCAAGAAGGCGAAGCCTGGAGATTTGCACCTGCTGACGATCCTTATCTGCTACCGGGCGTAGTTTGGAACCGGGTAACGCGTGCTCCGTGACGGAAACGCGACAAGACCTGAACTTGGAGGGGGACGGCGCGATTCGCAACGCCGGAGATCAAGAAGCCTGTGGTTCAATCAAGGCTTTCATCTGCTCGAAGGTCACTTCGCCCTGGAGCTTCTGGCCGTTGATAAAGAACGTTGGCGTTCCGACAACGCCATATTTGCGTCCCCGCTGCTTTACCTCCATCAACCCATCGATAATGCTTTGATTCGATAGGCATTTGTCAAATTGCGCGCGGGTCATTCCACTGGTTTTCGCGATTTTGTAGAGGGCGTCCGGACGGACTTCCTGGCTGACCCATTCGCGCTGACGGGAGAGATAAGCCTCTATGAGCGGCAGGTATTTGCTCTTCGGGGCGCATCTCGTGACGATCGCCGCCGCTCCCGCCGACTGGCCGATGGCGAATTCCCGGATGATGTAGCGCACCCGGCCGGTGTCCACATAGGTGCGCTTCACGCGCGGAAAGACCTTGGCGTGGTAGGCGCGGCAATAGGGGCAGGTGAGGGACACATACTCGATGATGGTCACGGGGGCGTTGCGGTTGCCGTACTCGCGATCCCCGAGCGGTCCTGGTTCCAGAAGCTGGTCCTTGAGCGGGACTGCCTCGGGCGTCGTCCCGCCGGGCCCGCCACAGGCCCCGAGCCCCAGCGCAGCAAGGCCGAGGATGGCGCCGGTCAAGACGGTCGTGGCTAACCTGCTGAGCCCCAACAAGAATCCCCCGGGGATATCGATCCACGTTTCCGAAACCTCAGCCGCTCGAGCGGCTGCGATCCGAAGCAACTATGCACAGACTAACGTGCGGGACCGCCGAGGCGCAGCGTCGCGCCTAGCCGCTCGGCGGCGTTTCCGGCTTGCCCTCGATCACTGCGTCAAAGGACTCGATTCCGACACCCTCGAGGCGCGTGCCGTTGACGAAGAACGCTGGCGTACCGTCCACGCCGAACTCTTCGTGCGCCTTCTTACGGACCGCGACGATCTTGTTGAACAGGTCCTTGTCTTCGACACATTGCTTATAGCTGTCCTCCGAGAACCCGGCCTGCTTGGCGATGAGCTTCAGCTTCTCCTGGCCGTCGGGCCCAGGCGCAGCCCAGGTCTCCTGGGTCTCGAACAAGCCGTCGAGGAGGGGGTAGAACCGGTCCTTGCCGGCGCAGCGGGCCACCATCGAAGCGCGGGCCGCAAGGCTATCCAAAGGAAACTCGCGGAAGATGAAGCGGGCCTTGCCCGTGTCGATGTACTTCTCCTTCAGCTGCGGGAACACCTCCGTATAGAAGTGCGCGCAGTGGGGGCAGGTCATCGAAGCGTATTCCACGATCACGTTGTCCGCGTTGGGATCGCCGAGCACGATGTCTTCCAGCGGCCCCGCTTCCAGCAGAGCGGCCAATTCCGGATTTGCCTTGGGGGCATCAGGTCCGCTGCCGTCTCTCCGCTTGAGAAGTACAGGCCAACGGCCAGCGCGGCGGCCACCAGCGCACCGATGATGTAAACGCCATTATGGCTCTTCTTGGCCTCGGTCGAGGCTTCGGTCGTATCTTTCTTGGGCTTTGCCACGTCGAACTCTCCGGCTTTCCTCATGCGCGGCTCCCTCACGGCAACCGGCGCCTACAATCGTTGAATGGCGCCGATCCGGCAAGCGGGCGCAAGCGCGTTTGCTTCAACCCCTCGTGAGGGCGACACTTAGCCCTCGTGCTCGAAAGACTCAACTCCGCCGCGCCGGCCGTCTTTTGTCCGATTCGGTGCAATGCATAGCAAGAGCGCCCAGCCGGTCCAGTGCCCTGGCCAAGCGTTTGTCTTGAATGCCTGCCGATTTGGGCAAGGCGTAGGCGGGCAGCGGAGGCTTCGGCGTGCGCTTGGGGCGGGCGACGCGAGAAATCGGCGCTTGCAGGAAGCGCATCTCCGTGACCGCCCGGTAGCCGAAATAGGCGTTGATCCGTTCCAATATCTGCGTGGTGCGATGCTGTACCTCGATGGCCCGAGGCCCTTCGATCCGCAGGACGAGGGTAGCTCCGTCACGCCGGTGCCCGCGGGTTCGCGGATTGCCGGTTTCCTCGTCGTCCCAATGGTCGTGGCGGCGCGGCCAGATGATGCGGTCGGGCAGGGTGTAGCGGGCAAGTTCGGCGCCGGCGATGGCGCGCCAATCGCTGAGAAGCGCGGTGGTGGCGAAGCCGCGGGCCCGCGCTGCCTGATCCAGCGCCTTCTCGACAAAGGCACCGATCGGGCGCGCTCCCGCTTTTCGCCCAGCGCCGGAGGGCCTTCGTTTGGTGCTACTCATCATGGCTCCCGTAAATCCACGACGACTCTACACCATGGCGCGATGCGATTGCGCGTGGCATGAGGACTTATGCAAGACGTTCACACGGACGCCGCGGGAACCGAGATCGCACCCGCGCTCCTGGCTTGGTACCGGCGCGAGGGCCGGGCTCTGCCATGGCGTGCGCCGCCCGGAACCCTGCAAGATCCCTACAAGGTCTGGCTGAGCGAGGTCATGCTGCAGCAGACCACCGTCAAGACGGTCACGCCGCGCTTCATCGACTTCATCCGCCGCTGGCCGGATGTGGACGCGCTCGCCCGGGCCGAGCTCGGCACGGTCCTCGCCGCCTGGGCCGGCCTCGGCTACTACGCCCGCGCCCGCAATCTGCACGCCTGCGCGCGCGTGGTGTCGGAGGAGCACGGGGGCCGGTTTCCGGACACGGAGGAGGGCTTGGGGAAGCTGCCTGGGATCGGCGGCTATACGTCCGCCGCGATCGCCGCCATTGCCTTCGGGCGGCGGGCGTCACCCGTCGACGGCAATATCGAGCGGGTCCTTGCAAGGCTCTTTGCGATCCAGACTCCGCTGCCGGCGGGCAAGACGCAGATCAGCGCTCGCGAACAGGTGACGCCCAAGACCCATGCCGGGGACTTTGCTCAAGCCATGATGGATCTCGGCGCGATGATCTGCACGCCTCGGAATCCCGCCTGCGGGATATGTCCGGTGCGGCCGAGCTGTCGCGGGTTCGCGTCAGGGATTGCCGAGCAACTCCCCTACAAAGCGGCGAAGGCAGAGCGCCCGACCCGGCGCGGTACGGCGTTCGTCGCAATCCGCGAGGACGGTGCGGTACTCTTGCGCGAACGACCGCCGAAGGGGCTCTTGGGTGGCATGCTGGAGACGCCGTCCACCCCATGGGAAGAGGGCCCGCGGCGGCAAGCCGCCAAAGCGCACGCGCCTCTTAGAGCTGCTTGGAAGAAGCTGCCGGGTGTCGTCTCCCACACCTTCACGCATTTTCATCTCGAACTGACGGTCTATCGGGCCGATGTCGGACGCGACGCCGAGCTGCTGAATGCGGCGGAACCGGCAAGCTGCGGATGGCTCGGGCAACGCGAACTGCCCGGGGCCGCGTTGCCGACGGTCATGCGGAAGGTCCTCGCCCACGCGCTGGACGAGCGTGCCGCCGTCTCGAAAAAGCGTGACGCTAGGAAGCCAGCTTCTGGCGCGCCTCGGCGCGCAGATCGTCGATCGGCTTGAGCGCGCCGCCGGCCTCGTAGTGCCAGAACGTCCAGCCGTTGCAGGCCATCGCTCCTTGCACATGAGCCCCGATCTTGTGGATGGACCCTTGCGCGCCTGCGCAGGCAATCGATCCGTCCGCTCGCACCTTGGCTTCGTGGCGCGCCGCCGGATCGTATAGAGCGGTTCCCGGCGACAACAGACCGAGTTCCACGAGCGTGCCGAAGGGCACGCGAGTCTCGGCGCGTTTGCCCTTGGCGGCCTGAAGAGAAGCGGGATCCAGCGTCTCGACCGACTTGAGACGGTCGCGTGCCGCTTTGGCATAGGCCTTCTCGCGCTCGATGCCGACAAAGGCGCGGCCGAGGCGCTTAGCGGCGACGGCCGTCGTGCCGGAGCCCATGAACGGGTCGAGGATCACATCGCCCGGATGGCTCGCCGCCAGGATCACCCGTTGCAGAAGCGCTTCCGGCTTTTGCGTGGGATGGGTCTTGCGCCCGTCCTGCCTCAAGCGCTCGGCGCCCGAGCAGATCGGCAGCAGCCAGTCGGACCGCATTTGCAGGTCCTCGTTCAGCGCCTTCATGGATTCGTAGTTGAAGGTGTAGCGCGCTTTCTGTCCCGTGGAGGCCCAGATCATCGTCTCGTGCGCGTTGGTGAAGCGGCGCCCGCGGAAGTTCGGCATCGGGTTCGTCTTGCGCCAGATCACGTCGTTCAGGACCCAGTAGCCCAAGTCCTGAAGCGCGGTGCCGACGCGAAAGATGTTGTGATAGCTGCCGATGACCCAGAGGCTGCCGTTCGGCTTCAGCACGCGGCGGCATGCGGCCAGCCAGTCGCGGGTGAAGCGGTCATAGGTTTCGAAGCTTGAGAACTTGTCCCAGTCGTCGTCGACGCCGTCGACGCGGCTGTTGTTGGGACGGTAGAGCTCGTTCGCGAGCTGAAGATTGTACGGTGGATCGGCAAAGACGAGATCGACGCTCTCGGCGGGAAGCTTTTCGAGCTCCTCGATGCAATCACCCACAATGATCTTATTGCGCGGAAGCGGCTGCTTCCCCGTATCCCCCATACCCATGATATTCACTCGCGTTACGCAATACACTGACGCGCTTGCCATGCTGTACTCGGCACGAGCCGGTACAGGGCAAGACCGGCCCATGCTGGCTGAGCGGGGTAAAGGCGGCCTTAACCCGGCAAACGGCATCGGACGGGAGGCGCGCAGAGGGTTTTGGCTGGGAGAGCGACATGGCAGAAACGATCGTCATGGTGCATGGCGTCAATTGCGGCGGCTGGTGCTTTGAGCCTTTTCGGGCCGTGTTCGAGGCGCGTGGGTTCGAGTGCCTAACGCCCGATCTCATCGGGCACGGGGCTGACAAGACGGACGGGATCGAGAAACTCACCGGCGTCGGCATCGCCGACTACCGCGCCCAAATGCGCGATCTCGTGGCGGCGCTGCCGAAGAAGCCGATCCTGCTCGGTCATTCCATGGGAGCGGTCATCGCGCAGCAACTCGCCGCCGAAGGTCTGGCCGAAAAGCTCGTCCTGGCGAGCCCGGCGCCGAGGGCGGGAATTCTGCCCTCTTCGGACCCGGAGAAGCAGCTTGGCCAGGACCTGATGTCTCTCGGGCCGTTTTGGACGCGGGCCTTCGATCCGAATTTCGAGATTGCCTGCGCCATCAGTCTCAACCGGCTGACGCCGGACAGGCAGCGGCAGGTGTTTGAAACTTTCGGGCCGGAGTCGGGTCAGGCTCTGTTCGAATTGTTCTTCTGGATGTTCGATCGCGCGGCCGCGACCGCCGTCGATACGGCAGCCGTCACCTGTCCCGTGCTGACGCTGTCCGGCACCGAGGACAATGTCGTGCCTCTGGCTACGGCGAAGGAGACGGCCGACGCCTATCCCGGCAGCCCGTTTTGGGCGCTCGAAGGCCACGCACACATGCTGGTGGTGGAAGACGGCGCGGCCGAGATCGCCGGTCGCATCGCCGATTGGCTGGCAGGGGAGCCTCATTGCAAAACCCATGAATCGGATTGATCGGTCGAAGGCGAGCGTCATGCCCTGGCATGCACCGAGATCGGCACCGGCCGGCGCGGTGCGATCTCGTCCAGCGTGATAGTGCCGAAGCGTTTGGCAAACAGCGCTTGAGCCTCCGCCATCGTGTCCTCCATGACGGCGTTGACGTTCTTTTCCACCAGGCAGTTCGAATCTCGGCTGCGATTGCCGATGGCAAAAAGCCTGGGACAGCCGAGCGCCTCGTAGACGGCCAAGAGCGTGATCTGCCGCAACGGGCGTGCCAGCTGCCAACCTCCGCCATGCCCCTTGCCCGATCGGACAAGACCCGCATTGCGCAGGCCCGCCATGGTGCGCCGGAACACGGCCGGGTTGGTGCCCATGCTTCGTGCCAGCACTTTGGAGGTGAGTGGCTCTCCCACTTGCTCCATGTGCAAGAGGACATGGAGAACGTCGGAGAGCCGAGTGTCCTTGTTCATCGTGCCACCTTCTGTCGGCCATGCGCGGCTAAGCGCCATTGACATATGTAACTTCGAAAGATACGTGACTTGCATTCCTCCACGTAGCTCGATCTGCTACGTGGAATGGAGCCGCATGTACATTCCCGACTTCGTCCGACCGTGGCCGAGCAGCGACCATTCGTTTTGAGGCAGACGCATGACCCAACACAAACTTCTACCTTCACCGTTCGCGAACCCGGAGGCCGTAGCGTCTTATGCAGAGGATGCTCCGCGCAAGGTGCCGGGGCTGGCCGATCTCCATCGTATGGTGACTCTCCTTCTTTCGGAGCAGGCGCCGGCCGGAGCCCATGTGCTCGTCGTTGGCTCTGGCGGCGGATTGGAGCTCAAGTCGATGGCCACGTTACGGCCGGATTGGCGCTTTACCGGCGTCGACCCATCGCGCGCCATGTTGGACCTCGCGCGGCACGCCGTCGTACCCTTTGCCGATCGCGTCAATCTCGTGGCGGGCACGGTCGAAGAAGCACCGGCCGGTCCGTTCGACGGTGCAACGTGCCTCCTGACGCTGCATTTTCTTGACCGCAGCGAGAGACTCAGGACGTTGCGGGAAATTCGGCGCCGTCTAAATCCGGACTCAGGCCTGGTTGTTGTCCATCACGCACCGCCCGAGACTGACATCGAGCATTGGATGGCGCGTTCTGCCGCCTTCGGCGGCCGCGGTAACAGCGATTGGGCGCGGGCAAGAGCCACGGGCCATACGATGGCAGAACGCCTGCCGCTGGTCGACCCGGCTGGGGAAGAGGAACTGCTGCATGACGCTGGATTCTCGGATGTTGCGTTGTTCTATGCCGCCTTCTCCTTTCGTGGTTGGGTGGCGACCGCCTGACCACCATGGCGCTGGGACCAGACGGACGCCGAAGCGGGCAATAACCCAGGACCGGCTCTCCTCAATGTCGCTACGGCCCCGCGCTTATCTGTCTTCGGCGTCGTCGCAGGCAGCAACCATCTCGCCGCGCTCCGCCAGGATGCGCTGGATCGGCGCGAAGGAGCGGCGGTGGTGCGGGCAAACGCCATGCCGTTCGATGCCGCTGGCATGTTCCGGCGTGCCGTAGCCCTTGTTGTTCTCCCAGCCATAGCCGCGATAGCGCTTGGCGAGCTTCACCATGATCCGGTCGCGGGTCACCTTTGCCACGATGGAGGCGGCGGCGATCGAGAGCGATTTTCCGTCGCCGCCGATCACGGCCCGGGCTTGGCCGGGGAAGCGCTTGGGAACGGCATTGCCGTCGATCAGTGCGGCGGCGTCGGCAACTTCGAGGCTCCGGAATGCCGTGCGCATGCCCCACAAGGTGGCTTGCAGAATATTGTCGCGATCGATACGGCCGACCTGCCCGATGACGACCGAGACGCGGGCGCTCGCCACGATCTCCTCGTAGCCGTCCTCGCGGGCCTGCGGAGTGAGGAGTTTCGAGTCGTTCAGTCCCGCTGGGATGCGATCCGGGTTGAGCACGACGGCGGCGACCACGACCGGACCGGCCCAGGGCCCCCGGCCCGCCTCGTCGACGCCCGCCACCGGCACGCCGTGGAGATCCATCATCTCCGTTTCGAGATCGAAGGTCGGCAGGCTGGTTCGCGGGCGCGATGGCGATTCCATGCCGGAACTGTCCGACGAACACCGCCCGGCGCGCAACCGCCTGCGGCAAGACTAGCCGTGCGCTGTGGAAAAGGCCTTAGAGCAGGCTGAGCTGCTGGCCGGGCAGGGTGGGGGGCGTGAACAGGTCGGTGCGCAATTTGTGGCGCTTGTCGAGGCCAAGCCGTTCAGCGGCCATCTGAAACCGCCGGCCGATCATCCAGGCATACGGCCCGTCGCCCTCCATGCGGCCGTGCCACTCGGCATCGTACAGCTTCCCACCCCTGGTCTGCCGCATCAGGGACAGCACGCGGTCGGCACGGTCGGGGCAATTGGCCCGCAGCCATTCCACGAAGAGATCGCCGATCTCGAGCGGCAGCCGAAGCAGGATATAGCCTGCTTCGCTGGCACCCGCGGCCGACGCGCGCTCCAGGATCCGCTCGATCTCGGCGTCTGTGAGACCGGGCACGACGGGGGCGACCATCACGGAAGTGGGCACGCCGGCGTTTGAGAGCGTCTCCACGGCCTCCAGCCGCTTGTCCGGCGTGCTCGCGCGCGGCTCCATCGTCCGCGCAAGCTGCCGGTCCAGCGTGGTCACAGAAAGCGCCACCTTCACGAGGCCGCGTTCCGCCATGGATTGCAGAATGTCGAGGTCGCGGAGGACAAGCGCCGACTTGGTGACGATGCCCACCGGGTGGTTGGCCTCGCTCAGCACTTCCAGAATGCGCCGCATGATGCGGTAGCGCCGCTCGACGGGCTGATAAGGGTCGGTGTTCGACCCGATTGCGATCATGCGGGGCTCGTAGCCGGGAGCGGCCAGTTCGCGCTCCAGCGCCTGCGCGGCGTTGGTCTTGGCGAAGAGCTTGGTCTCGAAGTCGAGGCCCGGCGACATGCCGAGGAACGCGTGCGTCGGGCGCGCGAAACAGTAGACGCAGCCATGCTCGCAGCCCCGATACGGGTTGATCGAGCGGTCGAAGCCGATATCCGGCGAGTCGTTCTTGGTGATGATGCGCCGGGCCGGAACTTCCTGCACCTCGGTCCGCAGCGCCTCGAGATCGCTTAAGGACTCCCAACCGTCGTCCACGGGTTCGTAGGTCTTGGCCTCGAAACGGCCGGAACGGTTGGTCTGCGCGCCCCGCCCGTGGCGGCGCGCATAGGCGACCCCGCCCGCCTCATGGGGCAGGCTTTCCTCGTGGCTTGGCTTGCGAATGGCGACGTTCATGGACGCAATATAGGCGCGCCACGAGAACAAATCAAGAACAGTGAGAGCAGGCCCGGATTGGGCCATACGTCGCGATTGCTGAGGGCACGGCAACCGTTATAGTCCGGCCCTATGATCTCGGTCATTATTCCAACACTCAACGCCGAGCGGGTTCTCGTGCCGACGCTGTCGGCGCTCGTTCCCGCTGTGGTCGATGGCATCGTGCAAGAGGCCATCATCGCGGACGGCGGTTCGACCGACGATACGTACGTGATTGCGGATGCCGCCGGCGTCCATTTGGTGCAAGCGCCGAGGGGTCGGGGCACGCAGCTCGAAGCAGGGGCCGCCGCCGCGAAAGGCGACTGGCTGCTGTTCCTGCATGCGGACACGGTCCTCGATCCCGGCTGGTTCAACGAAGCCATGAACTTCATCGAGCGCATCGAGACGGGCCGCAGGAAGCCGGCGGCAGCCTATTTCCGCTTCGCACTCGACGACGAGGGCTTCATGCCGCGGCTGATCGAGATGATGGTCGGCCTTCGCTGCGGGCTGCTTTCATTGCCCTATGGCGATCAAGGTCTCCTGATCTCGCGGACTCACTATCAGCGGCTTGGCGGTTTCCGTCCGCTCCCGCTGATGGAAGACGTGGATCTCGTGCGCAGGCTGAAGCGCCGGGAACTGTATGGGCTGAAGACGCGCGCCGTCACCAGCGCCCAGCGCTATCAGGACGAGGGTTATCTGATGCGCTGCTGCCGCAATCTGGGACTCATGCTTCTTTATCTCCTGCGCGTTCCACCTCGGGTTCTTGCCCGGCTCTACGAGTAGCGGGCGGTGACCAGCGGACGCCGGAGAAGTGCCTCCGCCTTCGCGCCAAGTCTCATCGCGCCAAGTCTCATCGCGCCAAGTTTCATCGTGCCAAGCCTCATCGTCATGGCCAAGCGGCCGAAGGCCGGCGCTGTGAAGCGGCGCTTGGCGCGGGGCATTGGCAACGTCGCGGCGGCGCACTTCCACCGCACGACGCTCCGCCACACACTCATGAGACTTGGCACCGATCCGCGCTGGCGGACTTATCTGGCGGTCACGCCTGATCTTGCGCTTGCGGAATGCTGCTGGCCGTCATGGCCTCGCGTCCCGCGCATACCCCAAGGCGAGGGCGATCTCGGAGCGCATGCAGGCGCTGTTCGATTGTATGCCGCCGGGGCCGGTCGTCCTTGTCGGCAGCGATATCCCGCGGATCTCTCGCGCCCATATCGCGGAGGCCTTCCGGCTGCTCGGCAATGCAGACGCCGTGTTCGGCCCGGCGCAGGACGGCGGCTATTGGCTGGTCGGGTTTAAGCGAAGCCCCGGCCGCTGGCGCCGTTCCATGGCGTGCCGTGGTCGGCCGACAAAGCGCTCGCAGCCACGTGCGAGAATCTCAAGGGGCGAAAAATCGCGTTCGCGGCCACGCTCAGCGACGTGGATACGGCCGATGACTTGAAGAGTCAGCGAAACGACGCCGAGCGCCTCGTTCAGCCTAGTTGAACAGCCAGGTCAGGCGGCCCTTGACGGCGTTGTCGGAGACACTGTCCGCATATTGGCCTTGGTAGGAGACGCCGGCTGAGAGCCGGTCTGTCACGGCGAGGTCAAGGCCGGCATCCAGCAGGGCCGAGTCTTCGGCGAGCGGCACGCCGTCGATATCAAAGCCGATGCCGGTGGTGGCGAAGGCCAGCGATGCGCCGGGCGTGACGTCGTCGAAGGCGTGCAGCCAGGCAGCTTCGATGTGTGGTGTGACTGCCATGTCGCCCCACATCACGGTCTGCGCGGCGCGCAAGCCCACCGTGGTGTAGCCGACATCCTGGTCGATGCCGGACGTGCGCAAGGATGCTTCCGAGCCGCCCTTCTCGCGGAACCCACTGCTTTCGACCGACACGTAAGCGAGGCCGGCGAAGGGCTCGACCTCGACGCCTGCAACTTGCGTGGGATATGCGACCTCGCCGAAGAGCTGTCCCGTGTCGGCGTCGTAATCCGCCTTCTGCCGTTCGAAGAAGCCTGGGAACACGACCGCGCGGGACGTCTCGATGTCGCTCCAGGCCCATAGACCGCCTCCGCGCAACGCGAAGCCTTCGACCGCACCGTTCACGTAGCCGCCGAGATGATAGGTCTTGGTGTTGGCGCCGCTGTAGCGTTCGTCGACACTCACGTCGGAGAAGGAAGCGCCGGTAGCGATACCCACGCGCCAGCCGTTCCAAACACTCGCATCCATGCCGGAGATGAAGCCGCCAAGATTGCGGTCGGCCGTGGCGGCGTTGCCGTCGCCGTCGAAGGTTCCCCAGGCGCCGTAGCCTTGGGTCCAGAAGGCCAGAGGCGCCGCGGCGGGAGCCTCGTCCGCCAGCGACTTGCCGTCATACATGCCGGCGCCGCCAAGCATCATGGCCTGGCTGTCGTAGCCCGCCGTTTGCGGCCCGCCATTCCCCAGCGCGCCGCCCGCATGGCTCGCCTGCATCATGCGGCCCAGCACCGCCTCGCGCGCATAGCGGCTGTCGTCCACGAGCGTGCCTGCCACCGTCGCGTGGATCTCGCCCGACAGCGCATCGACGCCTGGCGTGCGCCGTCCGCAGTTTGGTTCAGCACAGCCAAGAACAAGGGATTGTTCGTGGGGAACTCATCCAGCGCGCCGGCAACGGCCTTTTGGTTCTTCGTCTGGGCGACGTCCTGGAACAGCGTTGCATTGCGCTCCAGGTTAAGCACCACGTCGTTGCCCGTGCCGCCCGCGTAGTCGACGGTCGGGATCAGGAAGGCAAGATTGGTGAACACCGAGCCGAACTTGCCTTTGACGGAGTCTGTACCGTCATTCGCAATGATCACATAGTCCGTACTGTTTCTATAGGCGCCGTCTGCGGCCAGCACTTTCAACGTCGCGCCGGTGAGGTTCACCGTGCCATTGACCACGACCTTGTCATGATTCCCTGCCGCATCCACTTCGACCTCGAAGGTCGACGCGGCTGCCATCGAGAACGCGCCGTTGACGGTAATGGTGCCGAATGAGTTTCCCGGGGCCACCGTGCCGCCAAGGATATTCAGACCCCCAAATGTGGGATTGCCCTTCAGCGTGCCGCCTACTTGCGTGAAGGCCGCCGATGTCCCACCCGAAAAGCTCCAGGTGCCGCTCTCGATCTGGAAAGTCTCGAAGTCTCGAAACTGCTTTGTGTTAGAGCCCGTGTCGATCTTGTTCAGACTGAACCCGCCGTCGCCCGACCCGGCAAAGGCCAGCGTGTCCGTGCCGGGACCGGCGAGAACCAGGTTCTGGCTCCGGCCGCGCCCGACGTGGTAATTCCAAAACCAGGGCGGAGTTCGAGACGGTCGTTAAAGGCATTGGTCTGATCGAACTGGACCGCGCCGCCGGCCCCGCCCTTCAGGATCCCCGACACCGTCAGGGTTGTCGCGCCTCCGGCAGTCTCGACGGCGAAATCGTCGGTGTCCGTGCCCGCGCTCTTCACCGCGCTGTTGGGCCCAACAGCGACCGAGATCGGGGTGCCGTCGCTGACCGCGTTGATGCCGTCTTCAACGGTGCCGGTGACGTTGCCTTTGGCCGTGATTTCGACAGGGCCGCTGCCATTGTTGAAGGCATAAATGCCGAACGTTCCGCCGGCGACTTTGGCGCTGGCGGTCACCGTGAGATCGGTGGCGTTTGTGTTGTTGTAGACCTCAATGCCGGCTCGGAAGTCGCCGGTGACGTCGCCATTGGCGGTGATCTCGGTAGCGCCGCTGCCGTAGTTCCGCGCGAGGATGCCGCGCTGACCGCCTGTGACCGTGCTGTTGGCGGTTACCGTGAGAGCAGTGGCAGTGCCGGCGTTCTCCGCGTGGATGCCATCGGCGGCGGTGCCGGTGACGGCACCGTTGGCGGTGATCTTAGTCGCGCCGGTGCCGAAATTGTTGGCCTCGATGCCGGAATTGCCGCCTTTGACCACGCTGCGCGCGGTCACGGCGAGATTGGTTCCGCCGTGTTCGACGCGGATGGCGTCTTGGACGGTGGCAGTGGCTGCTCCGTTGGCAGTGATCTTGGTCGCGCCGTCGCCATCGTTGAAGGCATAAATACCATACGTACCACCTTTGACCTTGGCGCCAGCGGTTACCGTGAGATCGGTGGCAGTGGCGCTGTTGTACGCCTAAATGCCAGCCCGCAAGGTGCCGGTGACGTCGCTAGTGGCTCTGATCTTGGTCGCGCCGGTGCCCTTGTTGCTCGTAAGGATACCGCGCTGACCACCCATGACCGTGGCGCCGGCGGTCACCGTCAGATGGGTGGCGGTGCCGCCGTTCTCCGCGTGGATGCCGTAGGCCGCGGTGCCGGTGACGGCGCCGTTGGCGGTGATCTCGGTTTCGCCGCCGCCGGAATTGTTAGCCGCGATGCCCGACTTGCCTCCCGTGACCATGGCGTCGGCGGTCACGGTGAGATCGGTTCCGCCGCTTTCCGCGCGGATGCCGTCTTCGACGGTGCCGGTGACGTCGCCGTTGGCCGTGACTCTGACAAAGCCTTTGCCATTGTTGAAGGCATAGACACCGAACGTACCGCCTTCGACTTTGGCGCCGGCGGTCACCGTCAGATCGCTGGCATTGGTATCGTTGTACGCCTCGATGCCGGCGTCGTTGGTGCCCCTGACCTCGCCGTTGGCGGTGATGGAGGTGGCGCCCGCGCCCGAGGAGGCTCTGATTCCGTCGTCCGCGCCTGTGACGGAAGTGCTAGCGCCGGTGGTGATCGAGAGAGTGTCGCCATTGGAATTTGTTGCGAAGATGCCGTCCCCAGCTTTTCCGGTAACGTCGCCTTGCGCATTGACGATCACGTCGCCTGTGGTGCCGTCGCCCCTGATGACGATACCGGCCGTCCCGCCGGTGACGCCGTTCGTGCTGTCGCCGGTGATGAGCGTGATGTCGCCTGCCGACGGGGTCTCGCCGTAGATGTATATGCCGATGCTGTCGGTCGAGCTCACGTCGCCATAGGCTTTGACCGTCGTCGCACTGCCGTTGTTGGTCGCCCGGATGCCCTGCACGCTTCCGCCGCTCACATCGCCATTGGTGGTAATGCTGATGGCGCCAACGCCATTGTTGTCGGCGCCGATGCCGACAACCGTGCCGGACACAGTGGTCCCCACCGCCGTGGTTATCGTGATATTGCTCGCGAGACTTCCGTTCTGGGCATAGATGCCGGCGCCGGCCGTGCCGGTCACACTGCCGTTGGCGGTGATGGTTTGCCCGCCGCTGCTGTCGTTGTGAAAGACGGCGGCACTGCTGCCCTGCAAGGCACCGCCGAAAAACACGCTGATACCCCCGGACCCGCCAGAGTCGCCCATTGCATGGATATCGAGAGCCGTGTCGGCGGCTGTCAGAGGCGACGCGTTGCCATCGGTATAGGCGAGGAAGCCGTCGCCGGAGATGGTGACCGCGTTGCGCCGGACCCGCCGCCCGCCGTGGTGTCGACGCTGAAGCCATACGTGGTGAAGACGGCGGCATCGTCGGCATTGATCGTTTGGGTATCGGTGTTGGCGCCCGAGCAGACGAACTGGGTGCCAACACCGGGGGCGCACTGCGCGTAAGCGCCACGCGCATAACCGGTCAGCGCGCCCACAATCATCGTGGTCGAGAGCAGAATCTGCCGCCGAATCGTGCGCGCAGACATCTAATCTTGTCCCCCCAGCGCCTATTCTCGTTTGGCGCCGCAACCCGCAACGGCAGCGCGAAGATTCCCCTATCCACTATCCCCGGCTGAGGAATGCGGGGGCAAGCGCTCACCTGAGGAGTGTCGCGTATGGAGAGCGCATTTCAGCCGATTGTTGCTGTATAGCCACAGGTTGCGCGCCGAAGTGCGTGTTGTTGGCCCATTGCGCAGGCCCGTAGCTTCTATCTCTTGCTCTTCTTCTCCTTCTTGCCCTCGGCGAGGCGGGGCAGGAGTTCGACGAAGGAGCAAGGGCGATGGCGCGCGTCGAGCTGGAATTTCAGAATGCCGTTCCAAGCATCTTCGCAGGCGCCGGGCGATCCGGGGACGGAGAAGATCAGCGTCGTCTCGGCGAGGCCGCCGCAGGCGCGGCTCTGCACCGTCGACGTGCCGACCGTTTGATAGCTGAGCATGTGGAACAGCACGGAGAAGCCGTCGATCTCTTTGTCGAACAGCGGACGTACGGCCTCGGGCGTCACGTCGCGCCCGGTGAACCCGGTCCCGCCGGTAGTGATGACAACGTCCACGTCATCTGCCTTCACCCAGGCCTTCACCCCCTTGCGGATGGATTTCTTGTCGTCAGAGACCACCATCCGGTCGGCGACGATGTGGCCGGCCTCTTCGATCATCTTCACGAGGAGGGGACCTGACTTGTCCGTCTTGGGCGTTCGCGTGTCGGAGACCGTGAGCACGGCGATGCGCAACGGAACGAAGGAGCGGGTGTAGTCGATGCGGGCAGACATGGTGATGTTCCTCCAGCCTTGTGGCTGATTGGCTCAACGGGCTGATCAGCTCTATTGGAGCGTGCTCAGTCTCTCTTTGAGCATGAGCAGGTCGCGCCAGGCATAGCGCTTCGCGTCGGGCGTACGAAGCAGATAGGCAGGATGTAACGTCGCAAGCACCGGAATGTCGCGATCTTTCGCGTGATATAGTTTCCACTTGCCCCTGAGGCGCATGATGCCTTCGGTCGTTTGCAGCATGGACTTGGCCGCCGCGCCGCCGAGCAGCACGATCACGTCTGGCGCCAGCAATTCGATCTGGCGGGTGAGAAACGGCGCGCAGGATGCGATCTCCTGGGGCGTCGGTGTGCGGTTGCCCGGCGGGCGCCAATAGATCGTGTTGGTAATGTAGACGGACGTGTCGTCGAGGCCGATCGAGGCCAGCATCTTGTCCAGGAGCTTGCCGGCCCGGCCCACGAAGGGCTTTCCTTGCAGATCCTCGTCGCGGCCCGGCGCCTCCCCGATCAGCATCACCTTGGCCTGTTCGCTCCCGCGCGCAAAACACGTCGTCTTCGCGGTCCGTTTCAGGGGGCAGCCGTCAAAGGCCGCCGCGGCCTCTTCGAGGGCCGCAAGGGTCTTAATCCCATCCAGCGCAGGGGCAGGGGTGTTTGCCTGCGGCGGCGGCGCGGCCGGCCGCTTGGCCTTGGGCGGGGTCGCTGGCGGAGCCTTGGAGGCCGGCCTGGGATCGGGCCTCGGCGTCTTGGCGAGCGGCTCTTGGGGTTGCGGCGCAGCGGCTGACGCGGCGAAACGGTCTACCGGCGCATCCCCGATAGCCTCGTCCACACCCATGGCGGCGTACCAGTCGAGCAGGCTCGAGGACTGTTTTGCGGCGCTTTCACTCATTTGCTTGGGGACAGCCGATCCGATATTTGTCAGTTCAAGGCAATAAACGAGACTTTAGCACCAAATTTGCCACGGACGTGGAAACAGCTGGGCGCGGCTGGGTGCGCGACAAGAACAGAAAGGGCTGAGATGAGCGATCAGGTCGAACGGGACGTGATGGAGTTCGATGTGGTGATCGTGGGCGGGGGGCCTGCGGGTCTGTCCGCTGCGATTCGGCTCAAGCAGCTCGCCGCCGAGAAGGACAAAGAGGTCTCCGTCGTCGTTCTGGAAAAGGGGTCGGAGATCGGCGCCCATATCCTCTCCGGCGCGGTGATCGACCCCGTCGGGCTCGACAAGCTCATCCCCGATTGGCGCGAAAAGGGCGCGCCGCTGACCGACGCGGTGACCAAGGACCTGTTCTACTATCTCGGCGAAGCGGGCGAGATCCGGCTGCCGAATCTGTTCATGCCGCCGCTAATGAACAATCACGGATGCTATGCGGGCAGCCTCAGCAATCTGACCAAATGGCTCGGTGAGCAGGCCGAGGCGCTGGCGTCGAGGTCTATCCCGGCATCGCGGTCGCCGATGTCATCGCGCGAAGGCGCCGTCGAAGGCGTCATCACCGGTGATCTCGGGGTCGCGCGCGACGGCAGCCAGAAGGACAGCTTCACGCCGGGCATGGCGCTGATGGGCAAATACACCTTCTTTGCCGAAGGTGCGCGGGGCTCGGTCACCAAACAGCTCATCAAGAAGTTCGGTCTGGATGAAGACAGTGCCCCGCAGAAATTCGGCATCGGACTGAAGGAGCTCTGGGAAATTCCGGCCGAGAAGCACCAGCCGGGTCTCGTGCAGCACACGATGGGCTGGCCGCTCGACGACAAGACCGGCGGCGGCTCCTTTCTCTATCATTTCGGCGACAACCTGGTCTCGGTGGGCTTCGTCGTCCATCTCGACTACGCCAATCCCTATCTCAATCCATTCAAGGAATTTCAGCGCTCAAAGACCAACCCCGTGATCGCGCGGCACCTGGAGGGCGGCAAGCGCCTCGCCTATGGCGCCCGGGCGCTCACCGAGGGCGGCTACCAGGCCGTCCCACAGCTTGCGTTCCCCGGTGGGGCACTGGTGGGCTGCGCGGCCGGCTTCATGAACGTTCCTCGCATCAAGGGATCTCACAACGCCATGCTCTCGGGCATGATGGCCGCGGAAGCGGCGTTCGATGCCCTCGGTGCCGGACGGTCGGCGGATACGCTGCTCGAATACATCCAGGCCTACGAGGCGAGCTCGTTGGCCAAGGAGTTGAAGAAGGTGCGCAACGTGAAGCCGCTCTGGTCGCGTTTCGGTACGCGGCTCGGGGTGATGCTGGGCGGCCTGGACATGTGGCTCAATACGATTTTCCCGTTCCTCGGCCACACGCTGAAACACAAGAAAGCCGACTATGCGAGCTTGCGGTCGGCGGCGAAATGCAAGCCGATCGATTACCCGAAGCCTGACAACAAGCTGACCTTCGACATCCTCACGTCGGTGTTCCTCTCCAACACCAACCATGACGAAGACGAGCCTGTGCATCTGAAGCTCGCGGATCCCGACATCCCGATCGAGGAGAACCTGCCGCACTACGACGAGCCCGCGCAGCGCTACTGCCCGGCGAATGTCTACGAGGTCGTGGAAGACGGCGGCTCGGTGCGTTTCCAGATCAACGCACAGAACTGCGTGCACTGTAAGACCTGCGATATCAAGGATCCGGCCCAGAACATCACCTGGGTCGTGCCGGAGGGCGGCGACGGGCCGAACTATGCCAACATGTAGCGGGGCGCGGACGGGCCAACATTACGGAATGCTCATCTAGCTCAAGCGATTGGGTCACAAACGCGCCGCGTTTGAACCCAAATATAGTTTTCATGACAGGACAAAGCGCATAGCCTGTCTCGATGCGATGAACCAAATAGCTTGGGGCGGCGGAAGCCGGGCCGACGAAATGACGAATCCAGACAGCGGACGTATGGGCAAATGGGCATTGCGATCGGTGCTTCTGGTCGCGATTCTCGCGGCCCCGACCGCCTATTCCGAGGTGGTGGCGAGAAAGCCGGAGACGACGGGCGCCCAAACCCTTCTCGGCAATTATCTGGCCGGCCGCATCGCACGCCATAACCATGACATCGAAGCCGCCGCCAAGTTCTACACCAGAGCCTTGGAGGCCGACCCGACCAACGAGGCCATCCTCGAGCAGGCATTCCTGCTGGAAGCCCGTGCGGGGCATTGGGAGCGCGCGACCGAACTCGCCCGCGAGCTCGTTAATGTCGAGCCGTCGCACCGCGTTGCCCAGTTCCTGCTGGCCATCAATGCCTTCAAGGCGGGCGACTACAAGGAGGCCGAGGAGCACTTCTCCGAGGCGCGGCAGGGCCCGACGGTCGATCCGACCTCGACGCTGGCGCGCGCCTGGACCCAGGAAGCACAAGGCGAACACTCCAAGGCCTTCGACACGCTGGATGCGCTCAGCACGGCCAATTGGGCGAATTTCTACCTCCTCTACCATCGCGCCCTCATTGCGGATGTCGCCGGGCGCCATCAGCTCGCCAGCAAGTCATACGACGCGGCCTTCAAGCGGAACCCCAGAACCTTGCGGGTCGTCGACGCCTACGCGCGCCACGCCGCGCGCGGGAACCGGAAGGACCTCGCGATCGCGGCGCTCAAGCTGCACATGGCCAAGACCCTTCCGCACCCCATTACGGAGTCCCTGCTGAAAGACATCGAGAAGGGCGATTCGCCGGAGCTGGTTGTCAGCACGCCCGCGGAAGGCCTCGCCGAGGTCTTTTATGGGATCGGCAGTGTCGCCGTCGGCGAGGGAAATCTGGAAACCGGCACGCAGTATTTGAAATTTGCGCTGCTCCTCAAGCCGGACTTCCCATTGGCCCAGGTCGCGCTCGCGGAGGCCTATTCGGAGGCGGAGAAGTACGAGGACGAGATCGCCGCCTTCGACAATGTTCCGGAGTCATCGCCACTCTGGCTGAATGTACAAATTCAGAAGGCGTTTGCGCTGGCTTCGCTCGAGCGTATCGATGACGCGAAGGCCGTGCTCGACAAGATCATCGCCGAGAACCCAGACGATATCCGTCCGCTCGACGCGCTCGGTAGCATCCTCCGTTCCAAGGAGCGTCACGAAGAGGCGCGCGAGTACTACACCCGGGCGATCGACCTTATCGACAAACCGGCGCAGCGAAACTGGGCGCTCTACTACGCGCGCGGCGTAACCAACGAACGTCTGAAGGATTGGCCTGCCGCGGAAGCCGATTTCAAACAGGCCCTCGAACTGAACCCGGACGAGTCGCTCATCCTGAACTACCTCGGCTACTCCTGGGTCGATCAGGGGATGAATCTCGAACAGGCCATGGACTACATCCGCAAGGCAGTGAGCTTGAAGCCTGACGACGGCTATTACGTGGATAGCCTCGGCTGGGCCTACTACCGGCTCGGGAGCATGCCCCAGGCGGTCGAGCAGCTGGAGCGGGCGGTGGAATTGCGGCCGGACGATCCGATCATCAACGACCATCTCGGCGATGCGTATTGGCGCGTGGGTCGGACGCTCGAAGCAAAATATCAGTGGTACCAGTCCATGACGCTCGAGCCCGAGGACGACCTGAAAGAGATGCTGACGAAGAAAATCGCATCGGGCTTGGACGCGGCGAGCGCGACCAAGTCGACGTCCGAAATGGTCGAGGCCAAAAGGAACACCTCGCATTAGGCGACGTTTCGCGATACCTCGTGTCGCGATATGCGCATACGGGACATTGCTTGGGCGAAGCTCAACCTCACGCTTGAGGTGTTGGGCCGCCGCGACGACGGTTTTCACGAGCTAAGAAGCCTCGTCGCCTTCGCCGGCGTCGGCGATACCCTTGAGTTCGTCTCCCACCGGCAGGGGGCACCGAGGCTTGTGTCCGAGCAGGCCGGTTCGCAAGACAATTCCGAAACATTCGCGCTCGACGTGGAAGGTCCTTTTGCCCAGGCGTGGGAGGGCGCGAACCTCATTCTTGAGGCTGCGCAGACGGCACGAGCTCGGTTTCCCGCGCTGAGCCCAGGGACGTTCCGCCTCGTCAAAACGCTTCCTGTCGCGGCGGGTCTGGGTGGCGGCTCCGCGGACGCCGCCGCCGCGCTGCGACTGCTGATGCAGACGAGTGACGGCGCGGTTGGCGCCGACGACGTCGCGGCGCTTGCGCCCGAACTCGGGTCCGACGTCGCCGTCTGTCTGCGGAGCGCGCCCGCATTCATGACGGGTCGTGGCGAGATCGTCGCGCCGGTAACGGGCTTCCCGCAATGCGGTGTCGTGCTGGTCAATCCCGGTGTGGAACTCGCCACCGGCGCCGTGTACGGGGCGCTCGGTGCCGCGCCATTGAAAGCGCCGCCGCAAGAAGCGCCACCGCAGGATTTCGGCGGGGACTTCGAGGCACTAATCGCCTACGCATCCGCGCGTGCCAACGACCTCGAGCCCGCGGCGTTGAAGCTCGCGCCCGAAATCGGATCTGTGCTGTCGAAGCTGCAGGAACTGGCCGGCGTCCGGCTCGTTCGTTTGTCGGGCTCTGGCGCAACCTGCTTTGCCGTGTTCGCCAGCCCACGCGAAGCGCTGCGGGCTGCGATCCTGCTGGCCGAGCAAGAGCCGGAATGGTGGATAACCGCCGGAATCCTCGGGGATCCTCACGCGCCGTTGAGCCAATAGGCGCTGGAAGCTAGCAGGCGCCGCAAGCTAGTAAGGCCGGCTGACCGAGAACTCGATGGCCCCAAGGAGCGCCGACTTGACGTCGCCATCCGGGAAGATCGCCAGCGCGTCGCGGGCAATTGCTCCGTAGTGACGCGCCCGCTCCATCGTATCGGCTAGCGCGTTGTGCTTGGCGATCAGATCGATGGCCGTCTGCAAATCGTCGTCGCCAATCTCGCCCTGCTTGAGAGTCCGTTCCCAGAACTCGCGCTCGTCGGCGCTGCCGCGCCGGTAACTGAGCACGACCGGCAGCGTGATCTTGCCGTCGCGGAAATCGTCGCCCACGCTCTTGCCGAGTTCGGACTGCTCGCCCGAGTAGTCGAGTGCGTCGTCCACAAGCTGGAAGGCGACGCCGAGATTGCGACCGAAGGACCGCAAGGCCGCGGCTTCGGATTTCGGACGGTCGGCGATCACGGCGCCGACCTCGGCGGCGGCGGCGAACAGCGCCGCGGTCTTTGCCTCGATGACCGCCAGATAGTCGTCTTCCGTCGTATCGGTGTTGTTGGCGGTGATGAGCTGCATCACCTCGCCCTCGGCGATGATTGCCGCCGCATCGGAGAGGATGCGCAAGGCGCCCAAGGAGCCGACATCGACCATCATCTTGAAAGACTGACCGAGGAGATAGTCGCCGACGAGGACGGATGCCTCGTTGCCCCACAACAACCGCGCGGTGGTCTTGCCGCGCCGCAGGCTGCTCTCGTCTACAACGTCGTCGTGGAGCAGCGTCGCCGTGTGCATGAACTCCACGGCGGTCGCGAGCCATTGGTGGCCGTCGCCTTCATAGCCGCACAGCTTGGAGGCGGCGATCGTCAGCATGGGGCGCAGGCGCTTGCCGCCGGAATCGATCAGGTGCCGCGCAAGCTCCGGGATCAAGTCGACATTGGAACGGGCCTTGTCCAGGATGAACTGGTTGACACGGGCCATGTCCTCCTCGACAAGCGCGAAGAGTGGCGCGAGGCTCGCGTTCGAGTCGCGCGAGTCGGAAAGCTTGACGACAATGCCCACAGGCCAGTCTCCTCTGGTGAAGGGTTTCGTTTCCTCCAGTGCGGAGGGCTTATAGCACTGTCGGCGGTCCGAAATGAAGAACCAGGCTGGGCCGACTTTTCGGGAGCGGTTGTGGCGATGAAAGAACTGATACGGTCGAACGATCCCGTGCTCATTTCATTTGTGAGCGCGCTCCTGAAAGAAGCGGGGATCGCCTTCACGGTGCTGGACACCAATATGAGCGTCATGGAGGGCTCGATCGGGGCATTGCCGCAACGTGTGCTGGTCGACGGGGGCTCGGTCGACAAGGCGCGTGCGCTGCTGACCGAGGCGGGCGTTGGAAATGATCTCGAGCGCGACAATCGGTCCTAACGGCTCCGTGGAGCCCGGAACGACCGCCGATGCCTTTCTCGGCGGACGGATCGAAATCCTTCAGTACAAGACGGGACACCGGGGCGGCAGCGATGCCGTTTTCCTGGCCGCGGCCGTGCCGGCGCGGGCCGGCGAAAGGGTGCTGGATGCGGGAACAGGCGCGGGCACCGCGGGCCTATGCCTCCTGGCCCGTGTGCCGGGCATCGATGTCGCCGGGGTCGAAATTGACAAAAGTCAGTGTGCCCTTGCGCGGCAGAATGCGGAGCGGAATCGCGTCAGCGACCGGTTTCGCGTGATCGAGGCCGACGTCACCGCGCCGGGCAAGGTTCTCGGCACGGCGGGACTCGTGCGCGAGGGTTATGACCAGGTCATCGCCAATCCACCCTTCTACGGCGCAGGCTCGGTCCGGGCGGCGGCGGACGCTTCGCGCGCCAGCGCCCATGTCATGCCGGATGGAGAGTTGGAGCGCTGGGTGCGGTTTCTGACCACAATGGCGGGCCCGCACGCGACACTGACCTTGATCCACAGGGCGGAGTCTCTCTGTCCGCTTCTCGAGGTCCTGAAAGACCGCTTCGGCGGCCTTGCCATCTACCCGCTGTTTCCCCGGCGCGGTGTCCCGGCGGCCCGCGTCATCGTCCAGGGGCGCAAGAACAGCCGTGCGAGCGCGCGTCTCCTGCCGGGGCTGGTGCTGCATGAAGATGGGGGCGCCTACACGGCGGAAGCCGAAGCCGTCTTGCGAAGCGGCGCTGCGCTCAATTTGGATGCGACCGGCGTATAGAGCCGCCACGGCAGCCACGGATACTCCCCGAAAAAGGCGAGGGCTGCCGCCATGGGGGGATCGGCGGCAGCCCCGCGAGTGCCCGGATCTAGGGAGGAGCCCCGGGCATGAGATGGCTGGCTAGACGCAGACCCTCACGTCCTTCCAAACCCATTTGCGGTAGGAGTTTCCCCGGCGGTCCCAGACCTTGATCGGGACCTTGCGCGGGGCGAGGTGGCAGTAGGACCGACCGCGGTAATCGAACCAGCCACGGCCGTAACGGTGATCGCGCTTCGCCCCGTGGTGGCCCCGATGGTGGCGATAGCGGCCGGCTTGGGGCCCGGGAACGTAGTTGTGCTCATAGCCGCCGCGACCGTGGCGGTCGTGGTCCTTGTGGCCGTGTCCGCCGTCGGAGCCCGCATAGGCGGCTGTCGCCCCGAACGCCACCAGCGTGGCTGCTGCAAGAAGAGTCGTTCTCAACATGGTTCTTACCTCTATTCCGGCGGCCGTCGGGCCGCTCCAAGTGCTCGGTCTCAAGTCCTCGGTCTTGAGAACAGGTCTTAGAGGTGAGGTGCTGAACCGTGGCTGAGAGCCGCGTTCATCGGCTATTCAGGCCGGAAAAACAAAAGGCCGGCCTCCGGTTAGGAGGCCGGCCTTTCGCCGGAGTGCGATACGGATTGGGAGAGCTATCGGTAGTACCAACGGCCCTGGGTCCGGTTTCGCCAATAAGGGTAGTAAGCGTAAGGGTAGGTGCCACAGCCGTAACGGGACCGGCAGTGCCGCGGCGGGTAATAGGCCGCGCGCGGCCGGACATAGCCGTAGCGGTCGGGTCCGACGAAGCGCCGGCCGCAATAACCGCTGCTGTAATAGCCGTTGCGCCAGACCTTGCGGCACAGGCCCGCCTCGGCCGGCTGCGGCGCAAGCGAGATACCGACAAACGCGACTGCCGCCGCCAAGCTCGCCAGGATCGCAAATTTTCTCAACTGAGGTGTCCTCCAAGGACCGGCGCTGCGTAGAGCCGGCTCGCCGCTTCGAGTGGGGCGCCCGCGATACACTAGTTGTATACCATCCAATTGGCACCGGCTCATGTCTGTTTGCAGAATCTGCTTAACGGGTGGGGTTAACCGGGTGGCGGGGCCTATTGCCCCGGTCTAGCCTTTATTGATCCCGATCTAGTGGACAACTCTTGATCTGAATAGGCCTGCGGGTACGGTGCGTTTATGAGCGAAAATGGTTTGATGACAGTCTTGAAATCCCTGCTGCCGAAGAGCTGGACCAAGCCCCGGCCTTTAGTCCCGGTTCTGCGCTTCAGCGGGCCCATTGGGATGAGCTCCCCGTTCAAGCAGGAACTCTCCCTGCCGACGGTCGCTGCCGCCATCGACAAGGCCTTCGGCATGCGTGGCGCGAAGGCGGTCGCCATTCAGATCAATTCGCCGGGCGGCGCTGCCGTCCAGTCGACGCTGATCCACAAGCGCATCCGCGCCCTCGCCGAGGAGAAGGACCTGAAGGTCTATACGTTCTGCGAGGATGTCGCGGCGTCGGGCGGCTACATGCTGTCGCTCGCGGGCGACGAGATCTATGCGGATCAAAGCTCGATCGTGGGCTCGATCGGCGTGATCGCCGCCGGCTTCGGCTTTCCCGGCCTGATGGAGAAGGTCGGTGTGGAGCGCCGCGTCTACACGGCGGGCAAGAGCAAGGACACGCTCGATCCGTTCTTGCCCGAGAAGCCGGCCGATGTGGAACGCATCAAGGCCATTCAGGTCGACGTGCACGAGGCCTTTATCGACATGGTGAAGTCGCGCCGGGGCGACAAGCTGACGAAGTCAGACGACGAACTCTTCACCGGCGCGTTCTGGTCCGGCAAGGTGGCGGCGGAACTCGGTCTCATCGACGGCCTGTCGGATTTGCGCACCAAGATGCGCGAAGTCTTCGGCGAGGACGTGCGTTTCAAGCTCGTCTCGACGGGCGGAGGCTTACTCCGGCGCAATAAGAAGTCGGTTTCGGCCGGGGCCGGTGGTTTCGAGCTCGGTGGGTGGCCGCAGGCTTCGCCGCCGATGTGATCTCCGCGATCGAGGCGCGCTCTCTCTGGTCGAGGTTCGGATTGTAGAACAATGCCCCAAGTTCTTCTATTGGCTGCAATCGGCGCGGGCCTGCTCTGGGTCCGGCGCTACTTCAAAAGGGAGCAGGAGCGCGTCCGGGCCGAATTGCGCAAGGCGCAGGAGGCGATGGAGCGGCGCGATATCGAGAGCGCCGTGCCGCTGGAAGAAGACCCCGTCACCGGCGTCTACCGCCCCAAGGAGCGCCCCTGACACTGAGATGAGTGCCGAGGGGAGCCCCGCGGGCCCGTAAACCGGAGCCCCGGCTTAACGCTGGCTCCTTCTTGGCTTCCATTGTCGGCTGCAACGCAATAGCGTGCGGCGGCAAACCTGCCCCGTCCCGAATCGAATATGTCCAAGCAAGACAAATCCGCGGAAGCGCCGCGCCGTCGTTCCAGGACCTCATTTTGAGGCTTCAGCGCTTCTGGGCCGACCAAGGCTGCGTCATCCTCCAGCCCTACGATATGGAGATCGGCGCCGGCACGTTTCATCCGGCCACCACGCTGCGGTCGCTGGGCCCGAAACCTTGGAGTGCGGCCTATGTTCAGCCCTCGCGGCGTCCCAAGGACGGCCGTTACGGCGAGAACCCCAACCGGCTCCAGCATTATTATCAGTTCCAGGTCATTCTAAAGCCGTCGCCGCCGGACATCCAGGACCTGTATCTGGAGAGCCTCGTGCGGCTAGGCATCGATCCCAAGAATCACGACATCCGCTTCGTGGAGGACGACTGGGAAAGCCCGACGCTCGGCGCTTGGGGGCTCGGCTGGGAAGTGTGGTGCGACGGCATGGAAGTTTCGCAGTTCACCTATTTCCAGCAGGTGGGCGGGTTCGATTGCGACCCGGTCTCTGGCGAACTGACCTACGGTCTCGAGCGTCTGGCGATGTATGTGCAGGGCGTGGACAATGTCTACGACCTGAACTTCAACGGCGGGGAAGGGGACGCCAAGGTCACCTATGGCGACATCTTCCTGCAGGCCGAACAGGAATACTCCCGGCACAATTTCGAGCACGCCAATACCGCGAAGCTGTTCGAGCATTTCCGCGACGCCGAAGCCGAGTGCAAGGCGCTGCTGGAGGCCGGCGAAAACGGGGGGCGGCATTTGATGGTGCTCCCGGCCTACGACCAGGCCATCAAGGCCTCCCATATCTTCAACCTTCTGGACGCACGCGGCGTGATCTCGGTCACCGAGCGTCAGGCGTACATTTTGCGCGTGCGCGATCTGGCCAAGGCCTGCTGCGCGGCCTGGCTCAAGACGGAAGCGGGCGGGGCGGCGGCATGACCACAGCCAAGGCCAAGATCTTGCAGCAAGCGCCCGTGCTGTTCGCGCGTGATCTCCCCAAGACGATCGCCTATTGGGCCGAGAAGGTCGGCTTCCGCACGCTCGGCGTCTGGGGCGAGCCGGCGGATTTCGCCATCGCCGCCCGCGACGCGGCCCACGTCATGCTGACCCAAATTCCCGAAGCGCGGGAGGTGGTTCCCCACTGGCACATCAAGGACAAGATGTGGAACGCCTATTTCTGGGTAGACGACGCACGCGCCATGTATGACGAGCTGACGGAGCGCGGCGCGCTTATCGACTACCATCTGGGCGAGAAGCCCTATGGCGTTCTTGAATTCGGAATCCAGGATCTTGACGACCACGACATCGGTTTCGGTCAAGACCTCGGTTTGGGTCAAGACCCCGCGCGGAAAGGAGCCTGACGCGCGATGGCTGAACTCCTGCTCGAATTCTTCTCCGAGGAGATCCCGGCGCGCATGCAGACCCGCGCGCAAGACGACCTTGCGCGCCTGCTGGACGACAAGCTCAAAGCCGCCGGTCTCGACTTCGATGCGATCAAGACCTTTGCCACACCGCGCCGCATCACCGCGGTGGTCGACGGTCTTCCCAAGCGCTCGCCTGACGTCAGCGAAGAGCGCAAGGGGCCGCGCGTCGGCGCACCCGACAAGGCCATCGAAGGGTTTCTGAAATCGGCCGGCCTCGGCTCCGTCGACGAAGCGGAGACCCGCGAAGACAAGAAGGGCAGCTACTACGTCGCGGTCATCGAGAAGCCGGGGCGCGACACCGCGGATGTGGTTGCAGAGATCGTCCCCGAGATCGTGAAGACGTTTCCGTGGCCGAAAGCCATGCGCTGGGGCGCCGGCAAGCTCCGCTGGGTGCGGCCGCTGCATTCCATTCTCTGCGTGCTGGGCGGCAAGGTCGTGGACTTCGAAGTCGACGGCATCAAGAGCGGCAAGAGCACGTGCGGCCATCGCTTCATGGCGCCGAAAGAGTTCGACGTGAAGAGCTTCGCCGATTACGAGGCGAAGCTGCGCAAGGCCTTCGTCATTCTCGACAGCGATGAGCGCGCCGCCAAGATCCAGGACGGCGCACGCGCGCGGGTCGGCGAGCATGGTTTCGCGCTCGTCGAGGACGCGGGGCTGCTTGCGGAAAACGCCGGTCTCACCGAATGGCCCGTGCCGCTCATGGGCGCCTTCGACGAAGAATTCTTGAGCGTGCCGCCGGAAGTGCTCGCCACCTCCATGAAGGCGCATCAGAAGTGCTTCTCCGTCTCGAAGGGGGATGACCTTGCCAACCGGTTCGTGCTCGTCGCGAACCTGGAGGCCGACGACGGCGGCACGTCCATCACCCAGGGCAATGAGCGCGTGATCGCGGCAAGACTGTCGGATGCGAAGTTCTTCTTCGATCAGGATCTTAAGGTCTCGCTCGAAACGCGCGTGCCGCAGCTCAAGGACATCACCTTCCATGAGAAGCTCGGCACCCAATACGAACGCGTACAGCGCATCTTCAAGCTGGCGCGGGATTTGGCGCCGCTGGTCGGCGCAGACGCTGAAGATGCGGAGCGCGCGGGCATTCTGTGCAAGGCCGATCTCGTGAGCGACATGGTCGGCGAGTTCCCCGAGCTACAGGGCACCATGGGCCGCTACTACGCGCTCGATCAGAACGAGCGGCCCTCCGTCGCCAATGCTATCGCGGATCACTACAAGCCGGTGGGACCAACGGACGACGTGCCGCGCGCGCCTGTCTCCATCGCGCTCGCGCTCGCCGACAAGCTCGACACGCTGGTGGGCTTCTGGGCCATCGACGAAAAGCCGACAGGCTCGAAGGATCCCTATGCGCTGCGCCGTGCGGCGCTCGGCGTCATCCGGATTATTCTAGAGAATGACGTACGGCTGCCGCTCCTGTCGCAAATTGAAGCGCAGTTGCCGACGGACGCGGCGGGCAAGGAAGAGACGGCGCGCAGCCTTCTGGACTTCTTCGCCGATCGCTTGAAAATCTATCTTCGCGACCAGGGCGCGCGGCACGATCTTGTCGACGCGGTGTTCGCGCTCGGCGGCGACGATTTGCTGATGATCGTGCGGCGGGTCGAAGCCCTCGGCCGTTTCCTCGATACGGACGACGGTGCGAACCTGCTCGCGGGCACCAAGCGCGCGGCGAACATCCTGCGTATCGAAGAGAAGAAGGACAAGAAGAGCTACGACGAAGCGCCCGACCCCGCGCTGCTCGAAGCGCCGGAAGAAAAGGCGCTGGCCAAGGCCGTGGACGATGTCGAAAAGGCCGCCGCAAAAGCTGTGCAAGACGAGGATTTCGAGGCCGCCATGTCCGCCATGGCGAAGTTGCGCGCGCCGGTCGATGCGTTCTTCGACACGGTCACGGTCAACGCGGACGATCCGAAACTGCGCGAGAACCGCTTGCGGCTCCTCAATCGTATCCGCAGCACGACAAAGACCGTCGCCGATTTCTCCAAGATCGCGGGTTAACCCATGCGTCCGCACATCAGCATGATCACACTCGGCGTTGGAGACATTGCCGATGCGACGGCGTTCTACGAGCGGCTGGGTTTCAAGCGGTCGAGCCAGAGTCAGGAAGCAGTGACGTTCATGCAGGCCGGTGCCGTGGTGCTAGGGCTTTTCGGCCGCGATGCTCTCAAAGACGACGCCAAGGCCGACGGCATCTGGACCGGAAACGGCGGCACGGCCATCGCCATGAACTGCGCCGATGAGGCGCAGGTCGACGCCATGATGGCGCAAGCCGAGGCGGCCGGCGCACACATCCTCAAGCCCGCCGAGAAGGTATTCTGGGGCGGCTACAGCGGCTATTTCGCCGACCCGGACGGCCATGCCTGGGAGGTCGCCCACAATCCGTTCTGGCCGCTGGACGAAACCGGCCGCGTCGAGTTACCCGCGTGAGTAACAAGGCCGATACCGAACCCGGCCACATCTTCGTCTACGGGACGTTGCGCCAGGGCAGCAATCATCCGATGGCACGGCGTCTCTCGGCGCAGGCGCGTTATGTGGGCCAGGCCCGTGCAAACGGCAGGCTCTACGACATGGGCTGGTACCCGGCCGCGATGTTCGACGAGAGCGCGCCGACACGCATCATCGGCGATGTGTTCGCCTTGCCGCCGGGCGAGCGCCTTCTCGCGGAACTCGACGCCTATGAGCATGGCGATCCGAACTACGCGCGCATCCCCCTCGAAGTGTCGCTGGTCGGCACCGGCACGGTCCTGGTTTGGACCTACGGCGTGTCCAAACCGCCGAACAGCGCGTGATCCCCGGGGGCGATTTTTTGACCCATTGGAACGCCAAGTCGCGGCGTCCCATCCGGCCCTAACTGCGCGCACCTAAACTCGCGCGCACCCTACGTCGATTTGCCCGTTTGTGTGCGATGCGCTGGGCGGGCTAAAAGAAGGGGCGGACCGGGCAATCAACGACGAATGACAGGAGGCGAGGCCGAGATGGCGGAACAGACGCCCAAATGGGTGTACAGCTTCGGCGGTGGACACGCCGATGGCTCCGCCGCGGACAAGGATCGTCTCGGCGGCAAGGGCGCACACCTTGCCGAGATGTCGCGTATCGGCCTGCCCGTTCCCCCTGGTTTCACCATCGCCACGGATATGTGCGCGGCCTATTACGAGAACGGCCGCAAGCTCCCCGACGCGCTGAGACCCATGGTGGACGAGGCGCTTGTCCAGATGGCGTCCTACACCGGCGCGCATTTCGGCGATGTCGAGCATCCGCTGCTCGTGTCGGTGCGCTCCGGCGCACGCGCGTCCATGCCCGGCATGATGGACACGGTTCTCAATCTCGGCCTCAACGACGAAACCGTCGAAGGGCTTGCCCGCCGCACCGGAGAGCGGCGCTTCGCCTACGACACCTATCGGCGCTTCATCCAGATGTACGCCGATGTGGTGCTTGGCGTGGATCACGGCTTGTTCGAGGATATCCTCGAGAACTACAAGGCGCTGAAGGGCTACGAACTCGATCCCGAACTTCAGGCGGAGGATTGGATCGAGATCGTCGCCCGCTTCAAGTCGCTGGTCGAAAAGGAGTTGGGCCTGCGGTTCCCGCAAAGCCTCCGCGACCAGCTTTGGGGCGCGATCGCCGCCGTGTTCGGGTCCTGGCAGAACGCGCGGGCTATCGCCTACCGGCGGCTTCACGACATTCCGGACGATTGGGGCACCGCCGTCACTGTCCAGACCATGGTGTTCGGCAATAAGGGCGACAACAGCGCCACCGGCGTCGTGTTCACGCGCAATCCCTCGACCGGTGAGAACGAACTGTTCGGCGAGTTTCTCTTGAATGCGCAGGGCGAGGACGTTGTTGCGGGCCTCCGCACGCCCCAGCCCTTGACCAAGCAAGCCAGCGCCGCCAACGGCAATGGCAAGGTCTCTCTCGAAGAGGCGATGCCGGAGGCCTTTGCCAAGCTGAAGCACAATTGCGCCGCCCTGGAACGGCATTTCCGCGACCTGCAGGACATCGAGTTCACGATCGAGGCGGGCGAACTCTTCATGTTGCAGACCCGCGCCGGTAAGCGCTCCACGCAGGCCGCGCTGAAGATCGCCGTCGATATGGCGGGCGAAGGCATCATCACCCAGGAAGAAGCCGTGATGCGGATCGACCCGGCGCATCTCGACCAGCTGCTGCATCCGACGCTCGATCCCAACGCGGACATGACGGTGCTGGCGAAGGGGCTGCCCGCATCGCCGGGCGCCGCGTCCGGTGAGATCGTCTTCGATGCGGACGAAGCGGTCCATCTGAAGAGCCAGGGGCACACGGTCATTCTGGCGCGCATCGAGACCTCGCCCGAGGACGTGCAAGGGATGCATGCGGCCGCGGGCATCCTGACCACCCGTGGGGGTATGACGAGCCACGCCGCCGTGGTGGCGCGCGGCATGGGACGGCCCTGCGTGGCCGGTGTCGCCGCGGCTCATATCGATCTCGAACGCGAAACGTTGGAAGCGTCGGGCGTCGTCTTGCGTAAGGGCGATATCGTCACCATCGACGGGTCTTCCGGAAAGATCATCAAAGGGCGCGTGACCATGCGGCAGCCCGATCTGTCGCCCGACTTCGCCACGCTGATGGAATGGGCCGACGGTCTGCGGCGCATGGAAGTGCGCGCGAACGCCGATACGCCGGCCGACGCCGGCATGCACCGGGACTTCGGCGCCGAGGGGATAGGCCTGT
Organism: Methyloceanibacter stevinii; assembly: GCF_001723355.1. Lineage (NCBI taxonomy): Bacteria > Pseudomonadati > Pseudomonadota > Alphaproteobacteria > Hyphomicrobiales > Hyphomicrobiaceae > Methyloceanibacter > Methyloceanibacter stevinii. The sequence continues at coordinate 101,147 of NZ_LPWE01000011.1, forward strand.
GCCGGACCGAGCACATGTTCTTCCAGGACAATCGCATCGTCGCCATGCGCGAGATGATCCTGGCGGAAACGAAGGAGGCGCGCCGCGCGGCGCTCGCCGAGCTCCTGCCGGAGCAGCGGCAAGACTTCATGGCGCTCTTCAAGATCATGAAGGGACTGCCGGTGACGATCCGGCTCTTCGATCCGCCTCTCCACGAGTTCCTGCCGCACGAGGAAGACGCGATTGCCGATGTGGCGGAAGCCATGGGGGTGGAAATCGCACGTCTCAGCCGCCGCATCGCCGTTCTCAGCGAATTCAACCCCATGCTCGGTCAGCGCGGAGCGCGTCTGCTCGTCTCCTATCCGGAGATTGTCGACATGCAGGCTCGGGCGATCTTCGAGGCCGCCATCGAGTCCGGGAAGGAGCTGCACGACCGCGTCCGTCCCGAGATCATGGTGCCGCTCGTGGCCACCAAGCGGGAACTCGACCTCATCAAGGAGCGCATCGCCGAGACGGCGCGTGCGGTGGAGAAGGAACGCGAGACGACGCTCGCCTTTCAGGTCGGATCCATGGTGGAACTGCCCCGCGCCTGTCTCGTCGCCGGCGAGATCGCGGAGTCGGCGGAGTTTTTCTCCTTTGGAACCAATGACCTAACCCAGACTACGTTCGGCCTCAGCCGCGACGATGCGGGCCGTTTCCTTGGGGAATACGCCGACAAAGGGATCATTAACCACGATCCATTTATGACGCTCGACGCTGCGGTCGGCGAGCTCATGGAAATCGGCGTGGAACGCGGCCGGGCCGTCCGCCCGGACCTCAAGATCGGCATTTGCGGCGAACACGGCGGCGACCCGGAAACCATTGGTTTTTGCGAGAAAATTGGGCTGACTTACGTGTCCTGTTCGCCCTATCGGGTGCCCGTCGCGCGCCTTGCCGCGGCCCAGGCAGCCGTGAAAAACCCTGCAGTAACGGATCGTTAGCCAGTCTGCGCCGAAAGTGTTGGGCGTTGCCGATATGCACAGATTGATCTAGAATAATCACTGCTCGTTAAGGCAAACAACGGGGTCCGGGCTCAATCCGGCAGGGGGGGCTTTGCACCGACTTTCCGTCGGTGATCTTCCAGCCAGCAGCTTGGAAAATTTTGGGGATACCCTAGGGAACGCGTGGTTCGTCCGCACGTTTGAACGGGGTAAGAAGTTTCGGAGGCTTACCAGGGGGATGCTCGCCAAGGCGGGCAGCTGGCAAGTCGGCCGTACGGGGATCTTGGAGGGATAATGGGCCGACGCTCGTTTCGTCGGATGTGGTACGCCGCCGCTGCGCTCGTATCGCTCCCGTCAATCGGTGTGGGTTATGCAGCCGCATACGGCAGCCTGTTTGGCGCCGAGGTTGAGCTGTACCTGCCCGCTCCCGGCACTATTTCCAACGCAATTCGAACCGAAGACGACGCCGAGCCCAGAGAGGTTTCGACTGCCGCCGCCCGTCTGTTCTACGAAGACGGTAAGGGTCCTCGCGCGGATCGCTTTGCGGTTTCCGCCTCGAAGCCGGCCAGGGCCTCGATCATGGCCAGCATCGCGAAGTTGCCTGCGCTGCCCGGGTTCTTCACCGAGAAAAAGGACGATGAGGGCGGGGCCGTCATTCCCGTCGCGTTCGTCCCGTCGCAGCAGGATCAAGACATCGGCAGCGCCGTCCTCCCGACGGCGGGTTATGCGGCGCTCTTCGATGCCAGCTACGAGGTCGACGGTTTCCGTCCCGATCCCTATGACATCGCTTATCGTCCCTCGGAGGAAGCTCTGAAGTTCCGCTACAAGGGCGAGACCCAGGCCGAGTTCGAAGAACGCGAGCGCCATTGTCTGGCCACCGCCATTTATTTCGAAGCGCGGGGTGAGCCGCTCAAGGGGCAGATTGCCGTATCGCAGGTGATCTTGAACCGCGTCCGCAGCCCGAAGTTCCCGCAGACGATCTGCGGCGTCGTCTACCAAGGGCAGCACCGCAAAGGGTGCCAATTCTCCTTTACCTGTGACGGCCATTCCGACAATCCGCGTGACAAGGCCCTTTGGGCGCGCGCGCAAGAGCTCTCCAAGAGCTTCATGGCGGGCGAGCATTGGCTTCCGGAAGTCGGCTACTCGACCTTCTACCATGCGGACTATGTGCGGCCGCGCTGGTCGTACCGCATGAACAAGATCGATAAGATCGGCCGGCACATTTTCTACAAGAAGCGCGGCGAGCAGCCCTACCTGGTCGAGGCCTCCCTTACCGATGAATCGGGGACAGAGGCGACGCCGAGGGTAGCGACGACTTGCCGACGACGTCCCTTGCCTGGGCCGTGCAAGCCGTGACCGGGTCCGTCGATGCAGTTACCGGAACGAGCGCTACCGCTCCCACTCAAGTGATGAGTCTAGGTTACGGGGCGAGTGAGTAAGGGCTCCGACTGAGATCAGGTCGACGCCCGTCCGCGCGATTGCCGCGACACTCTCCAGCGTGACACCACCCGACGCTTCGGTCACCACCTTACCCTCTACGATTTCCACGGCCTCTTTGAGGGTCGCCAGATCCATATTGTCCAGCAACACCGCGTCGATCGGGTAGGCGAGCGCCTCCCGCAGCTGGTCGATCGTATCCACTTCCACTTCGATCTTGACCATATGACCGCCGCGCGCGCGCAAGTGTGAGAGCGCCGCGCCGATCCCGCCGGCCGCGGCGATGTGGTTGTCCTTGACCAGCACCGCGTCATAGAGGCCGAAACGGTGGTTCACGCCGCCACCGCAGCGCACCGCGTATTTCTCCAGCCCCCGCAAACCGGGCGTCGTCTTGCGGGTGTCGGCGATCCGCGCGCCGGTGCCGTCTACCGCCGCGACATAGGCGGCCGTCAGCGTCGCGATTCCGCACAGGCGCCCGAGGAAGTTCAGCGCCGTGCGCTCGCCCGTAAGCAGCGCCCGCGTCCGGCCTTCCACCCGGGCGATGGCCGCGTCTGCCTCGGCCGCATCGCCGTCGTTCACGAGCCGTTCGAAAACCACATCCGCATCGAGCGCACGGAACGCCGCTTCCGCGAAATCGAGACCCGCAATGCAGGCCGGCTCGCGGACGACAATCGCGGCAGCGCCGCGCGCATCGGCGGGAATAATGGGATCCGTGGTGATGTCGCCCGCGAGGCCGAGGTCCTCTTCGAGCGCGTCGCGCACGGCCTTCTCGACGAGGTGCCGCGGCAGCGGCGTAACGGGTTCCGGGGTATTCATGAGACGCCCCTCAAGGTGCGATGTTCGCTTGCGCGGGAGCTGGGTCTAGCCCTGGCTGACGACGCGCAGACGCGGCGGACTGGCGATGCCGGCGGCCTCGCGGGCAAACTCGTCGGCCTGCTCCAGGGTCAGGAAGCTCCGCCGGGCCTGAGCCTCGTCGGGCGCAGGATAGTCGCTGCGGAAATTCGCCCCGCGGCTTTCGGTCCGGGCGAAGGCAGCCGTGGCCACGAACTTGGCCGTCGTCAGCATGTTCGCAAGCTGCGGATCGCCTTCGTTCTCGCGCTCGAGAGCGATGATTGTCCCGAGGGCCTCCGACAGTCCGTCAGCGTCGCGAACAACACCCACATTGGCCGACATGGTTTCGCGGAGCGTCCGCTCGGCCTGGCTGTTGCGATAGATGCCGCCGCTGGCGCGCGCGACCGCGTGCAGATCCTGAGGCGGCAGGGGTGGCAGGCCAGCGGTGATGTCCTCCGCGACACGGGCGCCGAACACGACGGCCTCGAGAAGCGAGTTCGAGGCAAGACGGTTCGCGCCGTGCGCGCCCGTCGAGGTTACCTCGCCGCAGGCCCACAAGCCGTCGACGGTGCTGCGTCCCTGTACGTCCACCAGAATGCCGCCCATGTGATAGTGCGCCGCCGGCGCCACCGGGATGGGCTCCTGTGCCGGGTCGATCCCCGCCGAGCGGCAGGTCGACGCGACCGTGGGAAACTTCTCTGCGATACCGGGACCGATCGGACGGCAATCGAGAAACGCGCCGCGCCCGCTCACGACCTCGCGATGGACGGCGCGCGCGACCACGTCACGCGGGCCGAGTTCGGCATCCTCGTGAACGGCGCGCATGAAACGCTCGCCCTTGCGGTTGACGAGCAGCGCGCCCGCGCCCCGAAGCGCTTCGGTGGCGAGCGGCGCCGGATCGCGGCCGATATCGATCGCGGTGGGGTGGAATTGCACGAATTCCGCATCGGCAATCACTGCGCCGGCGCGCGCCGCGATGGCGACACCTTCGCCACGCGCCTCGACCGGATTGGTGGTGACCGAGTAAAGGTGACCGGCGCCGCCAGTCGCGAGCACCACCGCCCGCGCGGGCAGGACAAAGGTGTCCGTTTGAGCTTCCTCCATGGTAGGCGCAAGGACGATGCCCCGGACGCGTCCCTTGTGGACGACCAAATCGCGTGCGGCCACGCCCTCGAGCACGGTGATCGACGGCGTCTTGCGCACCGCGGCGATGATGGCGCTCATGATGGAACGGCCGGCAGTGTCCCCTTTGACATGCAGGATGCGATTGGTGCCGTGTGCGGCCTCGTGGCCGAAGGTCAGCTTGCCTTCGAGGTCCTTGTCGAAGGGCACGCCGTAGCGCAGCAGATCCTCGATCCGGGCCCGGGCCTCTCGTGCCATCAGAAGCGCCACCGCCTCATCGACGAGCCCAGCCCCGGCGCGCACCGTGTCGGCCGCATGGTCTTCGGGCGTGTCGCCTTCGGACAGCGCGGCCGCGATACCGGCTTGCGCCCAGACGCTGGACGCGCCTTCGCCGATCGGTGCGGGCGAGATGACGGTGACGTTCAGCGGCGCAAGCTTGAGGGCCGTGAACAGACCCGCAAGACCGGCGCCGACGACAACCACGCTGTCAGCGGCGTTTCTCGGCACAAAGGATGGTCTGCCGTTCGTCATCGCTGTCCTTTCGACGTCGTACTGACGCACACGCTAGTGGTTGAGATTGATCATCCGCTCGACGGCGGCGCGGGCGGCTTCCACCACGGCCGGATCGACGGTCACCTCTTCCTTCATGAAGATGAGGCTATCGAGGATCTTCGGCAGCGTGATGCGCTTCATATGCGGGCAGAGATTACAGGGCCGCACGAACTGGGTGTTCGGCGCTTCGACCGCGACGTTGTCGCTCATGGAGCACTCGGTCACGAGCAGCACCTTGGAAGGCTGGTTGTCCTCGACCCATTTGATCATGCCGGAGGTCGAACCCGTGAAGTCGGACTCGTCGATCACCTCGGGCGGACACTCGGGGTGCGCGATGATCTTCACGCCCGGGTCGCTTTCGCGATAGGCGCGAAGCTCCTCGGCGGTGAAGCGCTCATGCACTTCGCAGTGACCCTTCCAGGTGATGATCTCCACATCCGTCTGGGTCTGAACCCATTTGGCGAGAAACTCGTCGGGGATCATGATCACCCGTTTCGCGCCGAGGGACTCGACCACGCGCACGGCGTTCGACGACGTGCAGCAGATATCGGACTCGGCTTTCACGTCCGCCGACGTGTTCACATAGGTGACCACCGGAACGCCGGGATAGGCTTCGCGCAATGCACGGACATCCTCGCCCGTGATCGACTCCGCCAGCGAACAGCCGGCGCGGCTATCGGGGATCAGAACCTTCTTGTCGGGATTGAGCAGCTTCGACGTCTCCGCCATGAAGTGCACGCCGCACTGAACGATCACCTCGGCATCGGCCTTCGCGGCCTCGCGCGCGAGCTGCAAAGAGTCGCCGACCACGTCGGCCACGCAATTGTAGATCTCCGGTGTCATATAGTTATGCGCCAGGACCACCGCGTCGCGGACCTGCTTCAGATCGTTGATGGCTTTCACGTAAGGCGCGAATTGAGGCCATTCGACAGGCGGAATCACGCGCGCGACACGCTCATACAGATGCGCGGTCTCGCGGGCCACTTCGGGCGTATACGTAAGATCGGGAACGAGCTCGGAAGGCAGCACGGCCTGTGCCTTGGCCTCCCAGCCTCACTCCCAATTTGAACGGATTCCATCGCTATCGGCCTCCTGATAATATACTCAATATGAGTATATATAGGGTGTAAAAAGGTCCGGCTCAAGGCCGGCGCGTTTCCTCGACCGCGCACATCAGCGCTATTCTCATACTGAGTATAGCATTTTATCCTTATTCTTCAAGGCGTCGCTGCTTTGCACAATTTTCGTGGGGCCTATCAAGACGTTACTCCGAGGCCCCGAAAAACCGCCGCGGGCGAGGGATAGGCGGATAGACCAGTTGTGGTTGGCAGATAGGGGCATCCCGGATTACCCTGAAGGCGGCAAGCGGGGACTGTAGGATGCGTGGGCATGCTTCATTCGCGATCCTTAAACGGCTGGGGCCATGCGCCCTCGCGCTCCCGCTCGGCCTCCTGATAATTGCATTGCCGCAGCCCTCTCGCGCGGACGACACCGTCATTCTCGAAATACCCGATCACCCGGGCGCCGGCACGGTTGACGTGCAGGTCGAGGAAGAAGACGCCGAGCCGCCGGCGGAAGAATTGATGATCGCCGATGCGATCAAGGTGCAGCTCAACAAGCCCAGCCTCCAAAAAGGACAGCATGCGGACGATATCGCAGCGCTCACGGAATTTTATCGGACCCGAACCGGCCCTGCATTGTGGCTCACGACCGCTGGGTTCTCGGAGCGCGGCGCTGCGCTGCTGGAGCTCATTGGAAAAGCGGATAGCTGGGGACTCGACCCAACCGCTTTTCCCGTGCCGCCGAAAGACTACAAGCCCGGCACGGCGGAGGATCAGGCGGCCACGGAATTGGCGATCAGCCTCGCCGCGTTGAAATATGCCCGCGCGGCCCGCGGTGGCCTCACCGACCCGAAGAGCATCAACCCGCTCTACGGCCACAGTCCCGCGGTTCGCCCGCCGGCCGAGGTGCTCAAGGAACTTTCCACCGCCTCCGCGCCGGATGAGGTGCTTCTGGAGCTTCATCCAAAACACGAACAGTTCGTCCGGCTGCGCAAGGCGCTCGCCAATGCCAAGTCCGAGAACGAGGACCTGCTCCTGCGGCGGAACATGGATCGTTGGCGCTGGATGCCAGAAGACCTCGGCGCGACCTACGTTTGGCTGAACATTCCCGAGTTCATGGTGTACGCGGTCGAAGACGGCAAGACGGTCGAGTCCGAAAAGGCCATCGTCGGCGCCACGGGGTCGCCGACCCCGGTGCTTTCGGCGGACATGACGGAGATCGTGTTCAATCCGGAACGCATCGTGCCATCCGCCGTGATCCGCCGGGACGTGCTGCCCAAGCTGCGGGGCAGCGGGTCGTTCTTCGGCGGTACCGCCAACACGGTTCTGGATCAATACGGCATCACGGTGAAGAAGGGCGGCAAGACTGTCGACCCCAAGACGATCGACTGGAGGAAAGCCAACCTGTCCGGTCTCACCTTTGTGCAGAAGCCCGGCCGGACGAACATCATGGGCAACGTGCAGTTCCTCTATCCGAATGACCGGAAGGTCTTCATGCGGGCCACGACGTTCGGCGGCAAGTTCGCCCGTGACAACCGCGCCGATGGCGCCAAGGACCCACGTGTCGACAACGCGGAAGAACTTGCCGCGCGTATCCTGGCCGCCAGCAATGACACCAGCAGCGCGACCGTCCGTCAGCAAATCGCAAGCGGCAGGACGAGCCGGGTTAGCCTCAAGAAGCCGATCCCGGTGCACATGACCTATTTCACGGCCGTGGTCGGTGACGATGGCACGGTGAAGACGTTCGGCGACGTCTACGAACTGGACAATCTTCCGGCGGCAGCCCCGGCGCCGGCCGAAGATGCCTCGTCCGCTCCAGCGGCGGGTGCGCCGTCCAGCGACGCGCCCGAGTCCGCGCGCAAGCCGATCAACGGCAGCCTTGCGACCACGAGCCCCTAAGCGCTTTTCGTAGACGCTTCCGCGTCGGCCGCGTCCTCGCCAATTTCGCTGATGGCTTCGGGGTCGAGCCACCGCATCAGCAGGTAGATCAGGAAAGATGCGAGCAGGAGCCCCCCGGCTATGGCGGGGGCTTCCCAGTCGCCGCTCGACACGCGCACGACGATCAACCCGAGGCAGACGAGGAACCCCAGCGCCGGAATGATGCGCGGGATCTCGAAGCGGCCCGGCGGCTCGCCTTTGCGCCCCTTTAAGATGAACAGCGAACCGTTCACGACCGCGAACACGGTGAGCAGCAGCAGCACCGTGGCGGCGGCCAGCTCGGCGATCGTGCCCACAAGGGCCAGCGGCACCAGGATCAAGAACAAGACCAGGATCGCGATATGGGGTGTGCGGCGCTGGCGGTGCACCTTGCCCAGGTGATCGGGCAGGAGGTTCTGCCGCGCCATGCCATAGAGCAGGCGCGAGGACGTGACGAAATTCACCAACCCTGTGTTGGCGACGGCGAAGATGGTGATAGCCGTAAACAGGATGGGTGGAACAATCGGTGCCGCGCGCGCCATGACCTCGGTGATCGGTCCGGGCGCCGCGGCGAGTTCGTCCCAGGGCACCACCGACACGGCTGTGATCGCCACGGCAATGTAAACGACAGCGGCGATCACCATGCCGATATCAGCCCGAATGGGATCGTCGTCTCCGGCTCGCGCACTTCCTCGGCGACGTTGTACATGTCCTCGAAGCCGATAAAGGCGAAGAAGGCAAGCACGGCGCCTTGAATGACGATCAGGAACGTCAAGTCGCCATCCGCGACGGGGGGCGTTTCGAAATAGTCGACCGAGCCCCAATAGGGCAGTCCCACCGCCACCACGAGAAGAAGGCCGGCGACGGACACGACCGTGCACAGCACGTTCACCCACATGGCTTCCTGGATGCCGCGGAAGATGATCGCGGTCGTCCCGAACAGGTAGCACAGGGCGATGGCGGCGACGGGCAGGCCGTTCAGGCCGAAAAGCTCGAGGAAGTTCGCGCCGAACACGCGGGATTGTGTGGCGATCGACGTCAGTCCCGAACAGACCAGCGCCAGTCCGACCATGAAGCTCAGAAGCGGAAAGCCGTAAGCCCGTTGCGCCACGTAGACGGCGCCCGCCGCGCGCGGATAGCGCGAGCCGAGCGAGGCGTAGGACAAGGCCGTCAGCAGGGCGGCGACGAGCGCGACGACGAAGGCGAGCCAAACGGCGTTGCCGACTTCGCCCGCGGCCTTGCCGATCAGGCCGTATATCCCAGCGCCCAGCATGCTGCCGAGCCCATACAGCGCCATCTGAACCGGTCCGATCGACCGGTTCAGTGTCGGGCCGCTCTCTTGCTCGGGTGTGGTCAGGTCATCCCCCATAGTCCGTTCAGTACCATGGGCTTGCGGCATCGCCTATGACGGCGTGTGCCTGCCCCAGTCGCGGGCCGCACGTCGCGAGCTTGCTTGGCCAAACGGCTGCGCGTGCCACGCTGTCCGGCTAGCTCTTCAGGCGGTAGCCGGTCTTGAACACCCACCACACCGCAGCGAGGCACAGGGCTAGGAACAGGCCGATCATGGCAAGGCTCACCTCAACGCGGACATCCGAAGTGCTGTAGAAACTCCAGCGGAAGGCGCTGACGAGATAGACGACCGGGTTGAGCAGCGAGATTTTCTGCCAGACCGGGGGCAGCACCTTGAGCGAGTAAAAGGTGCCGCCAAGAAACGTCAGTGGCGTGATCACAAGGAGCGGGACGAGCTGAAGCTGCTCGAAGCCTTCGGCCCAGAGCCCGATGACGAATCCCAAAAGGCTGAAGGTGAGGGCGGTCAGCACGAGGAAGAACACCATCCACGCGGGATGGTCGATCCTGATGTCGACGAACAGGGTTGCCGTCGCGAGAATGATGAGCCCGAGAATGATCGATTTCGTCGCGGCGGCTCCCACATAGCCGGAGACGATCTCGAACGGAGACAGCGGCGCCGACAATTGCTCGTAGATCGTCCCTGTGAAGCGGGGAAAGTAGATGCCGAAGGAAGCGTTCGCCACGCTCTGGGTCAGCAGGTTCAGCATGATGAGGCCCGGTACGATGAACGCGCCATAGGGTACGCCGTCGATCTCGCTGATGCGGCTGCCGATCGCCGCGCCGAACACCACGAAGTAGAGCGAGGTGGCGATAACGGGCGAGACCAGGCTCTGAAGAAGCGTGCGAATCCAGCGCGCCATTTCGAATTTGTAGATCGCGACGATGGCGGGAAGGTTCATTGGTCGCGCCTCACTAGGTCGACGAAAATTTCCTCGAGCGAGCTCTGCGACGTGTCGAGATCCTTGAAGCGGATGCCGGCGTCGGAGAGGTCCGTCAGGAGGTGAGTGATGCCCGTGCGCTCGCCCTGGCTGTCATAGGTGTAGATCAGTTCGTACCCGTCCTTCGCGAGCACGAGCTGATGCTGCTTCAACGTGGCGGGCACCGTGTCGATGGCCTCATGAAGCTGCAGGGTCAGCTGCTTCTGGCCGAGCTTGTGCATCAGCTCATTCTTGTTCTCGACGAGAACGAGTTCGCCTTTGTTGATCACGCCGATCCTGTCGGCCATGTCCTCGGCCTCCTGGATGTAGTGCGTCGTCAGGATGATGGTCACGCCCGAGTCCCGCAGTTGCTTGACGAGCGCCCACATCTCATTGCGCAACTCTACATCCACGCCGGCCGTCGGCTCGTCGAGGAACAGGATCTGCGGTTCATGGGAGAGCGCCTTTGCGATCAGGACACGGCGCTTCATGCCGCCCGAGAGCGTGATTAGCCTTGAATCCTTCTTGTCCCAGAGAGTGAGATCCTTGAGCACCTTTTCGATGTGGGCCGGATCCGGCCATTTTCCGAACAGACCGCGGCTGTGGGATACCGTGGCCCAGACGGTTTCGAACATGTCGGCCGTGAGTTCCTGTGGAACCAGGCCGATCATGGACCGCGTCGCCCGATAGTCCGTAATGATGTCGTGTCCGTCGACCGTGACCGTGCCGGCGCTCGGGGTGACGATGCCGCAGATGATGCTGATAAGCGTGGTCTTGCCCGCGCCATTCGGACCAAGCAGCGCGAATATCTCGCCCTTCTCGATCTCGAGATCGATGCTCTTGAGCGCATGAAAGCCCGACTTGTAGGTCTTCGACAGGCCTTGAATAGAGATGATCTGCGACATTGTTGGCGGCAGGTGTGCGTTGAGGGTGGGAGCGTGCAGAGCGAAACTGCGTGCTGTGGTGTCTAGGGCTGGGCGTCGGGCCGACTCACCCGGAATCGGCCTCCAACCTATAGCGCTCGATGACGCTCGGCTGGATCACATTTGCATGAAGAGCCAAGAGGATAAGCTTCGCGTCGGAACTCGTATCATCGTCGAGCGCCAGGTCAATCCGCTTCTCGACCGCCTGGGTGAGATGCACGCCGTTGGCGGTCGCGAAGGGCGCGTCCCCCACCATGCAGTAGGCGAGGAGTTCGGCAGCCGCCCGGCTGTCCTTGTCCGACAGGCTCATGCCATCCGTCTTGGCCATCAGGATGCGCAGGGCGGCGAGTTTGACGGCTTCGGGCACCAGCTTCGGATGCAGGTCGAGCGCGCGCAAATCTGCATCGAATGTCCGCAACGCCGGCGAACGGCCGAAAAGACCCATAAAGCCGATCGAAAGAGGCGGGATCATTGATCCTCTGCCGTGAGGCGCAGGATCTTCCCGTCATCTTCGTCAGTGAGGGCATAGACGGCGCCGTCGGGCCCTTGCACCACGTTGCGAATGCGGACGCTGAGCGGAATCCGTTCCTCGCCGGTGACCTTGTCGCCATCGATGCTGAGCCGGACGATGCTCTCTGAGGATAGGCCCCCAACGAGCAGATCGCCTGCCCAGGCCGGGATGGCCTCCGACGTCCAACCGGGAACGGGCTCGGCCGTATAGAACGTCGCGCCCGACGGCGAGATCACGGGCGTCCACTGACGGACGGCATCGGCGAATTCCGGCCGCGTCGGCGGATTGGGAATGTCCTTCCCGTCATAATGCGTGCCCCAGCTGACCAGCGGCCAACCGTAATTCTCACCCGGCGCCGGACGGTTCAACTCATCGCCGCCTTTCGGACCGAACTCCAGAGTCCAAAGCTTGCCCGTCTGCGGGTCGATCGAGGCGCTCTCCACATTGCGGTGACCGAGAGACCAGATCTCCGGCTGCGCGTCCTTCTGTCCGATGAAGGGATTGTCCTGCGGCACCGACCCATCCGGGTTGATCCGGACGACTTTTCCAAGGTGGCTGGAAAGATCCTGCGCGGGTTCGAACTTGAAGCGGTCGCCGAGCGTGATGAAGAGCGTGCCGTCGGGAGCGAAAGCGAGCCGTCCTCCGAAATGATTGGGTCCCTTCACTTTCGGCGTCTGCTGAAAGATCACCTTGAGGTCCGTCAGCCCGCCGTCTTGGAGTCGGCCTCGGGCAACGGTCGTGCCGACACCATCGTCTCCAGCTTCCGCATAGGACAGATAAATCAGCTTGTTGGTCATGAACGTCGGGTCGAGCGCCACGTCGAGCAGGCCGCCCTGGCCCTGGGCCACGACCTCGGGCACGCCGGACAGGGGCTCGGACAATGCCCCGTCCGCGCCGACCAAACGCAGGGTTCCCGGCCGTTCGGTTACCAGCATGCGGCCGTCCGGCAAGAATGCCATGCCCCAGGGGTGTTTCAGCCCCTCCGCCACGGTCTCGACCCTGATCGAGCCGGCTTCAGTGTCGATTGTTTGCTGCTGGGCAGCGGCAGGTCCCAAGTCGAGGGCCAGGACGGCGATCAGTCCGGCAAGGGCATATTGCGCAGCGGTCTTGCGGAGGTCTGCGAGGCGAGGCGGTGTCATCGGTGGCCAATACTCGAAAAAGGGGCTCGGAACGTCTCGTTTGCAATGTCGCTGTTCCAGGCCCCCCGTTCAAGGGGGCCAGGGTGCGGCCTCAGGGCTAGCTCCGGCCCGCGCTCACGCGCAGCCCGGGAGCGGGACGCTCCAGGACGACCTCGCGGCGAAAGCGGTAGAGCTTGGCCGGACGTCCGCCCGTCTCGGTCGAGACATTCCCGGTCGGCTCGACGAGCCCGCCTTTTTCAACGAGCCGCCGGAAGTTCTGCTTGTGCAGCAGCCTGCCGGAGATCGACTCCACCGTTTTTTGCAGGTCGTAGAGCGTAAACTCCGGCGGGAGCAGTTCGAACACGACAGGCCGGTATTTCAGCTTGCCGCGCACGCGGCCCATGGCGGTTGCGAGAATGCGTCGGTGGTCGAGCGCCATGGGGCGGCCGAGTTCGGGCAAATCGGCCCAGCGGTTCGCCGCCGAGCGGCCGTCACGCCGGGCTTCCTCCACGAGACCCGCTTCGTAGAGCAACTCGTAGCGCTCCAGGACCTTCTCTTCGTCCCAGCCGCCGCCGATGCCGAAGCCGATCTTGAGGCGTTCGGGGCGACGCAAGGGCCGGGCCGGCTCGCCGGGGGAAGGGGGCCGTTCGGCCCAGGCCTTCAGGCGGGGTTCGATCTCCTCGGTAAGGATTTGCGGCTTCCCCTCGCGCCAATCCTCCCATGGGAAGTAGGTGTACCAGGGAGACCAGTAGGCGCCGCGCATGTCCGCGGGCGTGCCGCGGGTCAGGGCGAGATAGCCGACCGAGAGCGTATGGGCGCCGCCCGGCTCCGCATGCCGGCCCCGGTCTCCAAAGGTGTAGAGCTGTTCGACGTATCCGAGTTCGATGCCCGTCTGCCGCTCCACCCATTCGCGCAGCCCGATTTCGAGCGTGCGATGGGCGCGCGGCGCAAAAGGACCGAAGGGAAGGGCGTCCCGGCAGTCCTCACCGGCGAGGCCCGGCCGCACCACCAGAATGTGCGGCTGCTGGTCCTGGACCATGACGATCGCCGCGTTGAGGCCGAGTTCGATCTGCGGATTGTTCGCGGACGGATCACCGTCCGAGTAGGTCTCGGCAGCCGCGTTATGGCGCCGCCCGCTAGCCATGGGCTAGACCGCGTGTCTTGCGGGTAGTGAAAACACCTTGCCCTCTTCGGCCAGCAGGCCGCGCCCCGATATGTTCCACCGCGGCGTTCATGCGGCCGCCGCGGCTAAGGACCTCGTCCGCGATCGCGACGATCCGCCGGTTCGGATAGGCGGTAGGGGAGGCGCGGCGCAGGCGCGCGCCAGGGAATGCTCATCCGCATGCGGATTGAGAGCGCAGAGAACGACGAACGCGCCGGCGGTGGAGCGGCTGATGCCGGCCCAGCAATGAATCAGCAGCGGCGCCTTCTGATCCCAGTCGACGGCAAACTCGATGAGCTTGGCGACATGGTCCTCGCTCGGGACCACGAGGCCATCGCGCGGTTCGGCGATATCGTTCATGGCCAGGCGCAAATGCCGCTCGTGGACGATGGTTTCGGGCGTGTCGATCAGGGTCTCCCCATTGATCAGCGTCACCAAATGGCTCACGCGCGCTGTCGCGACGGTCGCCTGAACATGGCTCAAGGGGCACACAAGGACGGTATCCGGGGACATCGTCTCCGGCTCCACTTGGTGATCACTGTCGAACGTCAGAGTATCCATGAGCCTCTCTAATGTAGCGATTCGCCTACCGTCTGTACGCTATTCATCTGGCAAGCTCGTGAAACCGTTTCAAGAACCTCTCCTCACCTTCTGACGCCGGAACTGGGCGCAAGCCGGTCAGAGTCGTGACGAGACGGGGGCTTAGGCCCTTTGGTTGGCCAAAAAATTTCCGGGCTTCGGCCTGCGAGAAGCCTGCAAGTCCCACAGCCTCATAGTAGGCGGCGATCTTATCGGCGCGCTTGATGAGCTGGCCGACCTCATCGGGAAGCTCGGTCGGAAGCCCGAAACGGACATGGATCGCCGTGAGGAGCCGCGATTCGAAGACGCGGTAGTCGAGCGATAAGGCCGCCTTGAAGGGGCTGATCAGGTCGCCGATGACGTATTCGGGCGCATCGTGAAGCAGCGCGGCGAGTTGATGCGCGGCGGGCTCGGACGGTGAGAGGTCCCGCACGATCGCCTCCACGAGCAGGCTGTGCTCGGCCACCGAGAAGGTGTGGTCGCCCCGGGTCTGGCCGTTCCAGCGCGCGACGCGCGCGAGCCCATGCGCGATGTCCTCGATCTCGATGTCGAGCGGGGAGGGATCGAGAAGATCCAGCCGCCGTCCGCTGAGCATGCGCTGCCAAGCGCGGGGCAGTGGAGTGTTGGATGCGGCGTTCAATGCTCTCTCTTCGTTGTTCGGCGCGAACTGATCGCAACGCGGCGGACAAGTCAAACAGGTCCTGCCGAACGATCGCCGCTATTGGAAGAGAGACGACCAAAAAAGACATGGACGATGCAACGCATGGATGCCAATCATAACGGTCTCGCGAATATTTAGAGGAACGACCAAGCACGATTGGGAGAACGCGACATGGCGAAGTTGCCGAGATTCTCGCTCAGCTACAACGACAAGAACAAGAAGTGGGAGCTGAAGCGTGAGGGTTCTGGAGAAGTCGTAAAACGATTCAAGACCAAGGCCAACGCGACCAAGGGCGGCGTCTTGGAGCGGGCCGTCAAGAAGATGGGCTCGGTGCGGATCAGAAAGCGCGACGGCAAGATTCAAGAAGAGCGTACCTATCCGCGCAGCATGGACCCGCGCGGACGCGGCTAGTCCTCAGGGCAATTTAAAGGGCGGCGCATTCCTTGTGCCGCTGGCAACTCGTCAGGTGATCGTTGACGAGCCCTGTCGCTTGCATGAAGGCATAGACGATGGTGGGGCCGCAGAACTTGAAGCCCCGCGCTTTCAGTTCCTTCGACATCGCGCGCGACAAGGGTGTTTCGGCGGGGACGTCGCGCATTGACTTGAAGCGGTTGATTACCGGCTTTCCGTCCACGAAGTCCCAGAGGAACGCCGAGAAGCCGGGGCCGCTCTCCATCATGTCAAGCCAGACTTGCGCGGACTTGATGGCCCCTTCGATCTTGAGGCGGTTGCGGACAATGCCCGCATCGCCCATCAGCGCTTCCACCTTCTTGGTGTTGTAGCGGGCGATCTTTTCCGGTGCGAAGCCATCGAAGGCGTCACGGAAAGCATCCCGCTTGCGCAAGATCGTGATCCAGGCGAGGCCCGCCTGGAAGCCGTCGAGGATGAGTTTCTCGTAGAGCGCGCGGTCGTCGTACTCGGGCACGCCCCATTCCTCGTCGTGATAGGCCACGTAGAGCGGATCGGTCCCGGGCCAAGGACAGCGGGAGGGAGCGCCGGTACTCATACGCTCTCGGCCACCGGCAACTCGAATGTCGCGAACGCGGGAAGGCGGACGGTGATCGTCGTGCTTCCGGCCTGCGGGGTCGTGCCCTTCGCCTTGGCCGAACCCAGCCGGTCGAGCCGGAGCAAGGCCAGCCCATGGGATCCGTGCGCAGAGCCGATAGCGCCCAATGGCACGGCGCCGGCCACCACCTCGGCGCCCGGCTCCAAGGGAGCATCGCCGTCGACGGGGACCACGCGTTTTCGCGCCGTGCCGCGATGCTGCATGCGGGAAACGACCTCCTGGCCTACATAGCAGCCCTTCTTGAAGTCCACGCCGTCCAGCTGATCGTAGAGTGCCTCGTGCGGAAAGGTATCGCCATAGGCGTAATCAGGTCCGCCTTCCGGAACGCCGAGGGCAATGCGGTGAGCGAGGTAGTCGGCCTCGCTCGCCGGAGCGCCGACCGCTTCGTCCAAGACACTGCCGTCCCGCAAGAGGATACGCAGGCCAAGCTCCGGCAGCCGGGGGTCGGCGAAGGCTATGGAGCCATCGGGCAGAGCGGGCGTGCCGCCCCAGGCCGCCGCGACGGTCCATGCGGGTTCTGCTTCGACGGTGACGGCCGAACGTAACTTGTAGAACGACAGCCGTTTTGCGAGGGCGTCGAGACTTTCCACAGGCGCCTCGATCAGAAAGCCGTCCCCGTCCGGCAGCACGAAGAAATCGAACAGGATTTTTCCTTGCGGCGACAAGAACCCCGCGAAGATGGCGCCGCCGTCATCGGTCTTGTTCAAGTCGTTGGTGACCAAGCCCTGCAGGAACGTCTTGGCGTCGGCGCCGGAAACGCGCAACACCCCGCGGTCGGTCAGGGAGGTTGTGTGGCAGATTTCTTGTTCGCGATGACTCATGGGGTGCCCTTCTGCTACCAAAGCGATGACTATCTAGGTGCCGGGCGTTTGCCCCACAAGGAGAAGCCGAAGCGCGATGGCTGAAACGTTCGACATCCTTTTCAAGGGCGGAACAGTAGTAAACCACACTGGCGAAGCCCCTGTCGATATCGGCGTGCGCGATGGGCGAATTCGCGCGATCGGCGAGATCGACGCAAGTCGCGCGGACCAGACGGTCGACGCGCGCGGCCTCCATATTCTGCCGGGCGTCATCGACACCCAGGTCCATTTCCGCGAGCCCGGTATGGAGCACAAGGAGGACCTGGAAACGGGCAGCCGCGCCGCGGTTTTGGGCGGCGTCACGGCCGTTTTCGAGATGCCGAACACGAGCCCGCCCACCACGAGCGCCGAGGCGCTGGCCGCCAAGGTCGCCGCGGGCACCGATCGCATGCATTGCGACTTTGCGTTTTTCGTCGGCGCGACCGCGAGAACGCCGCCGATCTCGGCCGAGCTCGAACGGCTTCCGGGCGCCGCGGGCATCAAGATCTTCGCGGGCTCCTCCACGGGCGATCTTCTGGTCGAGGATGACGAAACCCTCACGCAAGTGTTCTCCACCATTCGCCGCCGCTGCTCGATCCACTCGGAGCTCGAGTCCCGCTTGCGGGAACGGCTTCCGATCCGGCGCGTGGGCGACCCGACCAGCCATTACGAGTGGCGGGATGAAGTGGCTGCCCTCGAGTCTACGCAGCGTCTCCTGAGGCTGGCCCAGGCGACGGGCGCGCGAATCCACATCCTGCATGTCTCGACGGGCGCCGAGATGGAGCTGCTGTCGCACCACAAGGACGTGGCGACGGTTGAGGTCACGCCGCAACACCTGACGCTTGCCGGTCCGGAGGACTATGAGCGCCTCGGGACCAAGGTTCAGCAGAACCCGCCCATCCGGGATCGGGCGCATCAGGACCTGTTGTGGTGGGGACTGCAACAGGGCGTTGTCGATATCCTGGGATCGGACCACGCCCCGCATACGCTCGAAGAGAAGGCGGCCACCTATCCCGCAACGCCGTCCGGCATGCCCGGCGTGCAGACGCTGGTGCCGATCATGCTCGACCACGTCAACGCTGGCCGGCTCAGCCTCGCCCGTTTCGTCGACCTCACCAGTGCGGGCGCGCAGCGCCTCTTCGGAACCACATGCAAGGGCCGCATCGCCGTCGGGTACGACGCCGATTTCACGGTCGTCGATCTCAAGGCCGAACGCGTCATCGAGGACGCGTGGATCGGCAGCAAGGCCGGCTGGACGCCCTTCGCAGGCCGGAAGGTGCAAGGCTGGCCGATCGGCACCGTGATCCGGGGGCATCTGGCCATGTGGGAAGGCGAACTCGGCGCGGCACGCGGTCAGGCCGTGCGCTTCGACGAGGGGTTGCCGCAGAGCGGCACGGACTAATGTCCGCCGGCGCGCGCCTATTTCATGAAGTAGTGCCAAATGCCGTTCGGCGCGACCCCGAGGCGGTAGCCGGTGTATTTGCCTGACGCCATCATGGCTTTGGCCTCCTCGGGTGGGACCAGCCGGTAAAGCTCCACCTGTTCCTTCGGCGTGAGCGTGGTGAGATCGATCTCCGCGAAATACGGCCAGACATACATTCCGGTATCGCCCTTGCCCGTCAGGACGAAGCCGGTGCTCAGCATGTCCAACATATTTGCGAGAACGTCGCGCCCGGTCCCGTCCACGGACTGCGCCTTCCAATAGGCAATAGGGTCGTCGACATGCTTGGCCGCGACCATCGGCTTCAATTCGTTCGATTCGAGCACGGCCCGCATCTTTTCGATGTCGCCCGTCTCCGCTGCGAGCACGATCATTCTCAGGATTCGCTGGACCAGTTTGGGCGTGGCGGTGGCGTCGTTCAGGACCGTGGGGCCGGTCCTGGCGAGGACTGCTTCGGCCTCGGGGTCGGGCAGTTTGTCGCTTGCGCCAGCCGTGTTCCCCGAGCCGTAGACAAGCAACGCAGCGCCCGTTACCAATGCCGCGAGGGCGGCCATGACGACGTTTTTCCGCAGCTTCATGCGAGACTCCATGCGATTTGAGTCAATCTCGCAGAACCGCGGTCAGTTGCAAGTTCATGCCGCGAGTAATCAGGTGCGGGGTCGTGGCGATCGAGCCCGATCGATAGTCAGCGAATAGGTCCTTGGACTTTGGAAGCAGGCGCGCAAATTGTGCTGTCCGCCATCCAGCTCGTGCTTGCCGGGCTGGGAATAGGCTTGTTGATGGCGGCGCCGATCGGGCCCGTGAATGTCCTTGTGATCCAGCGGGCCGTGGCCAACGGCTTTTGGGGCGGTCTCGCAGCAGGCATCGGCGCCGTTCTTGGCGATGGCCTCCTCGCGGCTGCGGGCGCGTTCAGTATCGCGGCGATTTCGGATGTGATCCTCGCCTACGGCGATACGATTCAATTGATCGGTGGCGTGCTTCTCGTGGCGTTCGGCGTCGCGCTCCTTGTGACGCGGCCAGTGATGACAACCCCGCCCCACGAGCGCTCCCACATTCTCGAGCACATGGGCATCATCCCCCAGACCTTCATCCTGACCGTCACGAATCCCGGCGCGGTGTTGGGCATGGCGGCCATGATCGGCGGTCTGGGATCGCTCATCGGCGGCCTCAACACCAATCTGGAGGCGCTGATTCTCGTCGCCGCAGTGATGGGTGGCAGCCTGTTGTGGTGGCTCGGCCTGTCCGAACTGATCGCCACGATCCGCCACAAGCTGACGGACAACCGGCTGAAACTGATCAATCGGATCGCCGGTCTTGTTCTGCTCGGTTTCGGGGTCGCTCTGATCGTCGAGATCGGAGTGCGGTATTTCCGCTAGAGCGTGGCGGGCTATTGCGCCGTGCGCCGCAAGGTGAACTCGCCGTGGTGGATGCGGCGCGGGAGCCGGGACGTCATCTCGGCGACGGCGTTCTCGCCGTAGACGTCGATCAGATCCGTTAGAGCAGCGAACAGGGCCGCGTTGGCCAGCATCTCGGGCTCGATGCCGTCATGGAGTGCGTCCTCCCAAGCATCGAGGATGTAGCGCAGAGCCGCTTGCTTGTGGACCTCTCCGTCTTCTCCATGCTGTTCGATGCTGAATTCGGTGCTCAAGCGGGGGACTCCCTCGAAAGGCGAAACCATTTCGCCCGACACACTTACAACGCGTGCCGCCCGTCCGTTCGAGGAGAGTAAACTAACGGTTAATTTCTGGCCGCGTTCGGGCCGTCGTCAGACTGCGTGGCCTGAACCCGCGGCTGAGAAGCGCTCGCAAACACGGACGTTTGCGACAGCGCGGTCGCGAGTTCGGCGCCTTCCGTCGAGAAGCGGCTGGCGGCCCGCGTGGCCGACTCGGTGCAGGTCCGGTAGGTCCGGCGGTAGCCCCGGTACCCGTCGTTGAACTTGTTGACCAGCTTGGCGCGGCGGACGGCTGTCGTCCCTTCGTTTCGCAGGATCTCGTTCATCTGATCGCGCCAGAGCTGCCCCTCGCCGGCGCCGCAGAGTTCGCGCAGATAGTGAACCGCACCCAGAATTTCGGCCAAACGCATCAGATTCTCGTCATAAGGCCGATCGTCGGGCGGCGGCGGGGCCAGCACTTCTTCCGCCGGCGGCGTCACTTTCGGGAGGTCGTAACCCCGGCGCGGCGCGGCACGGCGCTGCTTCTTCGGCTTTTGCTTGTCGAAGAACCAGAAAAACTGAGCATTTGCAGGCGGAACATAGGCCACGGTGCCCGTACCGGCCCAAAAGAGCCCGCACAGAAGCAGTGCCAAAGGTTTCGCAAGCCGTCCCATAAGGTCTGACTAACGCCAATTCATGGTGAAATCTAGCCGCGCCGTGCGGCGTGGCCCGCCCTGAAGACGGCGGACGCTAGCGCTTGCGCAGCCGGAACAGCGTATCGATCGTGATCTGGCCGCGTTTCGCGCCCTGGCCGCCATCGTCCTCCGAGACATAGCCGTTGGCGATGGCATTGGCGTCGTCGATGAGAACCCGCAGGCGCGATGCCGCTCCCGAGCAGGTCATTGTGAGGTCGTTCTGGTTGTCGAGCGTCTGACCGACCGCGGCCACGACCCTCAGGGCCTCGGCCTGGAGACGTGCGACCGCGGAATCGAACTGTTCGCGCACCTTTTCCGGCGCCCGGCGATAGGCCGCGATCGCAAGGTCCTTGTTGTCGAGCGCGGAGCGGTTGAAATGCTCCTCGTAGTCCACCGCCTGCCAGCGGTGCAGGTCCGGTCCGAATGCGGACGGGTCG
The DNA here is from genome assembly GCF_001723355.1 of Methyloceanibacter stevinii. Classification (NCBI taxonomy): domain Bacteria; kingdom Pseudomonadati; phylum Pseudomonadota; class Alphaproteobacteria; order Hyphomicrobiales; family Hyphomicrobiaceae; genus Methyloceanibacter; species Methyloceanibacter stevinii. Next base: position 122,376 of record NZ_LPWE01000011.1, read on the forward strand.
ACCGGGAGCGCTTCCAACAGCATCACCAACTCGTGGAACTGATTGAGATAGTCCGAGGCCAGAAAGGTCTGTTCGTTGATGTTCGTGCCGGGGACATGGGAGCGCAGATGGCTGGCCATGGCGTTCTGAAATGCGGCGGCGATGGCGTCGCGGCTCACGTCTTCCTGGATTTCCGGGCGGGTCACGTTAGGCTCTCTCTTCTTTGGCAAAATCATGTGTCGCTCCTCGTTTCAGGGTTGCGGCATTATGGTTTCCATCTGGTTAACAACGGTTGGGACTCATCGGCGCGCCACCATGTGCTCTCGTTACGATCTGACCACGCCACCGGAGGCCGTCCGCGCCTTTTTCGGCTATCGCGACAAGCCGAACTTTCCGCCGCGCGACAACATCCGGCCGACCGAACCGATCGCCGTCGTGCTTCTGGATGCTGAAGGCGAGCGGCGCTTCCGTCTGATGCGTTGGGGATTGCTGCCGCACTTCGTGAAGGACCCGAAGACGTTCCCGACCCTGTTCAATGCCAGGTCCGAGGAACTTCTCTCCAAGCCGTCGTTTCGCAATGCCGCGCGCCGCCGCCGCTGCTTGATTCCCGCCGACGGCTTTTACGAATGGACCGGACCCAAGGGACAGCGCCGTCCGTACTATCTGCGGCCGGAGCCGCCGCAGCTGTTCGCCTTCGCCGGGCTTTACGAAAGTTGGAGCGAGCCGGAAGGCGGCGTGATCGATACGGCGACGATTCTCACCTGCGAACCGAATGCGACGGTTGCCCCGCTGCACAACCGGATGCCCGTCATTCTCGCGCCCGACTGCTACGATGCGTGGCTCGATACGAAGGATGTCAGCGCCGAGGAAGCCCTTGCCATGACGGGCCCGGCACCCGACGATCTGCTGGAGGCGATTCCCTTGCATGGAAAAGTCGGCGCAAAGCCGAAGTCTGGAACGAAGGGAACGACAAAAGACGACAAGAAGAAGTCGTCACAGCCGCCGTTGCTTTAGGCGGTTACGCGATAAGGGGGAGGAAAATGCTGCCAGACAAGATTCTCGATCGGTACCGCGTCACCAAGGGCGACAGTTTCAAGCTCAAGGACTACGACCCCGACGATTCGGGCAATGTCGACTTCAGCAAGAAGGACGGCGAGGAACTGCTCGAGCTCGGCGTCAAGCGTTTGTCTCGACTCCAGCAGCGCCTTTACGCGGAAGGCCGCTGGGCGGTGCTTATGGTGCTGCGAGGGATCGATACGGCCGGCAAGGACGGCATCATCAAACACGTGCTCACGGGCGTGAATCCGCAAGGGGTCACGGTGCATTCCTTCAAGCAGCCGAGTCATTTGGAGTTGGCGCATGATTATCTGTGGCGCGCCTATCGCGCATTACCCCAGCGCGGCCACCTCGGCATCTTCAACCGGTCCTACTACGAAGATGTGCTCGTGGTGCGCGTGCACCCGGATCTGCTTCAGAACCAGAACCTGCCGCCCGAACTCGTCACGAAGGACATTTGGAAAGAGCGCTATCAGGACATCAACGATTTCGAGCGGCATTTGTCGCGAAACGGAACGCTGCCGATCAAGTTCTTCCTGAACATCTCAAGGAAGGAGCAGCGGGAGCGCCTGCTCGCGCGCTTGGAGGATCCCGACAAGATCTGGAAGTTTTCGGCCGCCGACGTCGCCGAGCGCAGGCTGTGGGACAAGTACCAGAACGTCTATGAGGAAATGATCCGCAGTACGGCGACGGAGCACTCTCCCTGGTACGTGGTGCCCTGTAACAAGAAGTGGTTCGCCCGGCTTGTCGTCGCCGGCGTGCTGTCCGAACACATCAAATCGCTCGATCCCAGCTTCCCGAAAATGTCCAGCGAGGACGCGGCGGAGATTGATGCCGCGCACAAGGAGCTCCTGGACGAGGGGAAATAGCCTCTAGTCCGATGGAGCTTGCGTCACCTGCACGATCGCGAGGCCGTCGTGGCCCTTGTGTCCAACGGTCTGAAACGCGGTTGCGGTCACGCGCGGATCGGCGGCCGCGCGGGCATAGAACGCACGCAGTCCTTTGACGTGTTTGTTGTCGCTTTGCGCGGCGAGGATCGCACCTTCGCGCACCACGTTGTCCACCACGATGAACGACCCGGGCCGGGCGAGCTTCACCGCCCAGTCGAAATAGTCGGGCGTGCTCGGCTTGTCGGCGTCGATGAAGATAAGGTCGAACGGCCCGGCACCTTCCGTGTGCAACGCGGCCATGGAGTCGAGCGCAGGGCCCACACGGACGGTGATTTTGTCGCCGAGGCCGGCGTTTTCGAAATTGGCTTGGGCGATTTCGGCATGGCGAGGGTCGAGTTCGAGCGTCGTCACATGGCCGCCCTCTGCAAGGCCGCGCGCGAGCCAGATCGTGCTGTAGCCGCCGAGCGTGCCCACTTCCAAAATCTTGCGCGCCTGCAAGGCCCGGGCGAGCATCATCAGCAGCTTGCCCTGCAGGGGCGCGACCTGAATCGCCGGAAGGCCCGCCGCGTCGCAGGCGGCTTGCGCGGCCTCGAGGACCGGATCGGCCTCTAGGAAGTTCTCGACGATATAGTCGTCGATCGCGAGCCACTTGTCGTCCTGAGTCATATGAGGCGGCTTCTCGGGCGGCGCGGATTGGGTCATAGAAGTTTTCCTGGATTGAGGATGCCGTTTGGATCGAAGCTGGCCTTGATCGATTTCATGAGGTCGATCGCGACCGCGCCTTTCGCGTGGGGCAGGAGATCGCGCTTCATGCGCCCTATCCCGTGTTCGGCACTGATCGAACCGCCGAGATCGAGGACGATCTCGTGGACCGCGGCATTGAGCGCCTCCCAATTCGCGAGATACACATCCTTGTCCATGCCGACGGGCTGACTGACGTTGTAGTGGATGTTGCCGTCGCCGAGATGTCCGAAGGGAACGGGCCGGGCGCCGGGGATCATCAGCTCCACGAGATCGTTGGCCCGAACAATAAACTCAGGCACATGTGCGATGGGAACGGACACGTCGTGCTTGATGCTGCCGCCTTCGTATTTCTGAACTTCGCTCATGACCTCGCGCAGCTTCCACAGCTCACCCGTCTGCCGGTCGGACGTCGTCAGGACGGCGTCTTCGATCACCCCGGATTCGATAGCGCCGGCGAGTTGCGTCTGCACAAGGTCATGGACCGTTGCGCCGGCGAGGGGGCTGGAAACCTCGAGAAGGACGTACCAGGCGTGGGGGGCTCTGAGCGGATCATGAAGTCCCGTACCGTGTTTGATCGCGAAGTCGAGACCGATGCGCGGCAGGATCTCGAAGGCGGTGAGCATTGGCCCGGCCGCGTCGCGCATCCGGGCCAGAAGCTCGGTCGCGCTTTCGAGGTCGCCCAAGCCCGCCATACAGGTGACCCTCTCGGCGGGACGGGGAAACAGGCGCAAGACCGCTGCCGTGATCACGCCGAGCGTTCCTTCCGCACCGATGAAAAGATTCTTCAGGTCGTAGCCCGTGTTGTCTTTGCGTAAGCCTTTGAGGCCGTGCCACACGCGCCCGTCCGCGAGAACGACTTCGAGCCCGAGCGCGAGATCCCGCGCGTTCCCGTACGCAAGCACGGCCAGGCCGCCCGCGTTCGTCGAAAGGACGCCGCCGATTTGGCAGCTTCCCTCGGAGGAGAGGCTCAAAGGAAACAGGCGCCCGACGGTCTCGGCACGTTGCTGGGCATCGGCTAGCGTCAGTCCGGCTTCGACCGTCATCGTGTTGCTGGCTAGGTCCACGTCGCGAATATGCGCGAGACGCTCCAGCGAGAGGACGATCTGGCTGCCGCTCTCCATCGGGGATCTGGGCGCCCACAGGCCCGTGTTGCCGCCTTGCGGCACGACGGCGGCCCGCGCGTCGTTGGCGCATTTCAGCACCGCCGCGACCTCGTCCGTCGAGCCGGGCTTAACGACAATTGCCGCCTTTCCGCGATAGCGGTCGCGCCACTCGGTGAGGTAAGGCGCCATGTCCTTGGGATCGCGCAGCGCATATTGCTCCCCGACAATGGTCTCAAGCGTGGTGAGCGTCTCTGCCGAGGGCGGTTGCAGCTTTGTCGTGGGACGGGCGTCAGGGCTCATGGCACAGGGCTACCGCGCCTTGGCGGCACGCCGCAAGCGGTCGTTGATCGCTTCCCCAAGTCCGTCGTCGGGAATGGGCATGACGGCGATGGCGCGCGCACCGCTTTCGTCGAGGCTGCGCAGCGCCGCGAAGAGGCGCGCGGCGGCCTCATTGAGGTCGCCCGCGGGGCTGAGATTGATCGTTGTATCCGCGCCGTCGGGAACATTAGGACCAAATGCTAGCAGCGCCTCGCCGGGCTCGATGGTGGTCGCGTTGAGCCGTACGGGCGTTTGCGGCGCGTAGTGGCGTTCGAGCTGACCGGGTGAGGCGATCGGCGCGTCTTGCGCCGCAAGGTCGATGGGGTGACCCAGGACAGCCTCGATCTCGGACCGCGGCACCGCGCCGAGGCGCAGCAGGATTGGGTGCTCGCCCACAACGCTCACGACGGTGGACTCAAGGCCGCGCGCGCAAGGACCGCCGTCCAGAATAACGTCTGGAATGTCGCCGAGCTCCGCCGCCACATGGCCGGCTTCCGTCGGGCTGATGCGGCCCGAGCGGTTGGCGCTGGGCGCGGCTATCGGCAGCGCGCCTGTGAGAAGGGCGCGCGCGACAGGGTGGGCGGGAACCCGCAACGCGACCGTGCCGAGCCCGGCCGTGACCAGATCGGCAATCCCACCTTCGGGCCGTTTCAGCGCCACGATCGTCAAGGGCCCGGGCCAGAAGGCGGCGGCAAGCGCCCGTGCCTCGGTGCCGAACTCGGCCAAGCTCTCGGCCGTTTCCAGATCCGGCACATGCACGATCAGCGGGTTGAATTGAGGCCGGTCCTTCGCGGCGAAGATCTTGGCGACGGCCGTTCGCCTCCCGGGCGCGGCGCCAAGGCCATAGACGGTCTCGGTCGGAAATGCGACGAGGCGGCCGGCGGCGAGCGCTTGAGCCGCGCGGGCGATGGTTTCGTCTGTGGCGGGAAGAACAGGCATGGTGCGTCCGATTTCTCTGGTTCCATGTCGCGTGTCCGATCAGGCAGGTCAAGCGAGCGTGTGCGGTCGCACTGGCCCGGCGCTCCAAACGGGGTATCATGGGAGCGGGAGACCCCAAGGACCGCATGACGACGTTGCTTCTCACGCACCCGGCCTGCCTCGCGCACGACACGGGTTACGGCCATCCGGAGCAAGCCGACCGCTTGCGCGCCATCGAGCGGACCCTTAGCGCCGAGGACTTTGCGGATTTGAAGCGGCAGGAGGCCCCGCTGGCCGAGCTGTCTGCGATCGAACGCCTGCACCCCAAGGCCTATGTCGCCGACGTTCGGGCCGCGATTCCCAAACAACTCCACAGCTGGCTGGACCCGGACACGGTGGTGTCGCCGGGGAGCTGGGAGGCGGCCTTGCGGGCGACGGGAGCCGTGCTCCATGGGGTGGACCAGGTGGTGGCCGGCAAGGCGGACAATGCCTTCTGTGCCGTACGCCCGCCGGGCCATCATGCCGAACCGTCCCGCGCCATGGGCTTCTGCCTCTTCAATTCCGTCGCCGTCGCAGCGTTGCATGCACGCGAGGCCCATGGTGCCGAGCGCGTGGCCGTGATCGACTTCGATGTCCACCATGGCAACGGCACCCAGGCCGCGTTCTGGACCGACGAGGACCTTTTCTACGGCTCGACCCATCAAATGCCCTTGTTTCCGGGGACAGGGGCCAAGGACGAGACGGGCGTCGGCAATATCTGGAACGCGCCGCTCGCCCCCGGAGACGGCGGCGAGGACTTCCGGGCGGCGTACTCGACGCAAATTGCCCCGGCGCTCGACGCATTTGCCCCTGACTTCGTGCTTGTCTCGGCCGGTTTCGATGCCCATTTGAGGGACCCGTTGGCCCAACTCCGCCTGCAGGAGGACGATTTTGCTTGGATCACGGAGCAGTTGCTGGAAGTCGCGGCGAAACATTCGGGCGGCAAACTCGTTTCTACTCTGGAGGGCGGTTACGATCTCGATGCCCTGGCCTCGTCCGCCGCTGTCCACGTCAAGACGCTGATGGGCGCTTGAGGCAGAGAAGGGAAACCGCTAATTCAAAACCATGGCTAAATCGTCCGGCACTGCTGATATCTCCACATTGAGCTTCGAAGACGCGCTGAAAGAGCTCGAGACCATCGTCGACCGCCTCGAAAAGGGCGATGTCGAACTCGAAGCATCGATTTCGATCTACGAGCGGGGCGAGGCCCTGCGCGCTCATTGCGATAAATTGCTCCGCAGCGCCGAGGCGCGCGTGGAAAAAATCACCCTCAATCAGGACGGCACGCCGAACGGCGTCGAGCCGCTTGATGTGGAGGACTAACCGGCAAACTTGGGCAAGGCCGGTTTGGGGTATGGTTGTAGACGTTGCCAGCGTGAGGTCGGCCCGGTAAGCTTGCTGTAACGCATTGATACGACGAGAAATTTCAAAACTAAAACCGTCGCGGAGAAAGTCCTCCTACAGGAAAGCGAATGAGCGCCGAGAACGCCACGCCACTACTAGACCGAATTCACACGCCGAAGGATTTGCGTCAGCTCACCGATGACGAGCTCAAGCGCCTCGCGGACGAACTTCGCCAAGAGACGATCAGCGCCGTCTCGGTGACCGGCGGTCACCTGGGCGCGGGGCTCGGCGTGGTCGAACTGACGGTGGCGCTCCATCACGTCTTCGATACGCCGGACGACCGGCTGATCTGGGATGTCGGCCACCAGTGCTATCCCCATAAGATTCTCACCGGGCGCCGCGACCGCATCCGCACCTTGCGTGCGCCTGGCGGCCTATCCGGCTTCTGCAAGCGCGCGGAGAGTGAATACGATCCGTTCGGCGCCGGCCATTCGTCGACCTCGATCTCTGCGGGCCTCGGCATGGCCGTGGCCCGGGATCTGTCCGGCGGCGCCAACAACGTGGTCGCCGTGATCGGCGACGGGGCCATGAGCGCGGGCATGGCCTACGAGGCCATGAACAACGCCGGTGCGATGGATTCGCGGCTGATCGTGGTTCTCAACGACAACGACATGTCGATCGCGCCGCCCGTAGGCGCCATGAGCGCGCATCTGGCGCGGATTATTTCAGGCGGCACCTATCGCCGTTTCCGCCGCTGGATGAAGGAAGCGGCGCACAAGCTGCTGCCGGGGCGCTGGCAGCGCCAGGCGGCCCGTGTGGAGGAGTTCGGCCGCGGTTTCTGGACCGGCGGCACGCTGTTCGAGGAGCTCGGCTTCTACTATGTGGGGCCGATCGACGGTCACAATCTCGATCATCTCCTGCCCGTGCTGCGCAACGTGAAGAAGATGCAGAACGGGCCGATCCTGGTGCACGTGGTGACCCAGAAGGGCAAGGGCTATGCGCCGGCGGAGGAGTCCGCCGACAAATATCACGGTGTCAGCCGCTTCACGGTCGTCACCGGCACCCAGGAGAAGGCGGCGCCGGGTGGCCCGCCCAGCTACACCAAAGTCTTCGCCAACGCCCTCATCGAAGAGGCTAAGGCCGACGACAAGGTTGTCGCCATCACGGCCGCGATGCCGTCCGGAACCGGACTCGACAAGTTCGGCGCGGCCTTTCCCGACCGCTGCTTCGACGTCGGCATTGCCGAGCAGCACGCGGTGACCTTTGCGGCTGGCCTCGCGTCCGAAGGCTACAAGCCGTTCGCCGCGATCTACTCGACCTTCCTGCAGCGCGCCTACGACCAAGTCGTGCACGACGTGTCGGTACAGAAACTGCCCGTGCGCTTCGCGATCGACCGCGCCGGTCTCGTCGGTGCGGACGGCCCCACCCATGCGGGTTCGTTCGATACGGCGTTTCTGACCTGCCTGCCGAACATGATCGTGATGGCGGCCGGTGACGAAGCCGAACTCATGCATATGACGGCGACCGCTGCCGCAATCGACGACAGGCCGACGGCGTTCCGCTATCCGCGGGGCGAAGGGCTCGGCGTCGACCTGCCCGAGCGCGGCAAGCCGCTCGAGATCGGCAAGGGCCGCATCGTCCGCGAGGGCTCGGCCGTCGCACTCCTATCCTTTGGGGGGCGGCTCGGCGAATGCCTCGCTGCCGCCGAGGAATTGTCCGGGTTCGGCCTGTCGACGACCGTGGCCGATGCCCGCTTCGCGAAGCCGCTGGACGTGGATCTCATTCGCGACCTCGCCAGGAACCACGAAGTCCTTCTCACCGTCGAGGAAGGCTCGACCGGCGGTTTCGGCGGCCATGTGCTCCACCAGCTTGCGTCGGACGGATTGCTCGACGGCACGCTCAAGGTTCGGACGCTGGTTTTGCCCGATCGCTATATCGATCAAGGCAAACCCGCCGCGATGTACGCGGCTGCCGGCCTCGATGCGGACGGGATCGTGAAGGCGGTCTTCACGGCCCTCGGCAAGAACGATATCGGCAAGGATGCGAAGGCGGGCTCGGCGCAGCGCGCCTAATCCAGCGAGCAGTCCTAGTCTAGCGAACAGTTCTTGGCGAACTCCGCGACGGTCTCGGCCCGGCCCGCATCCGACAGCTCGACAGCGTTCGCGCCTGACTTCATGGTGACCGGCCCCTTCTCTTCGAGAACCTTGAGAATGGGCTTCACGGCAATGTCGCCGGCCTCTCCGTAGATGATGCCCGTGCCGTCCTCGGCGGCCGTCTCGCCGGCCACCGGCGCCGTCTTGTCGCCGGCGCTGAATTCGATGGTGAGCGCTTCGCCCGTCTCCTCCTGCGGAAAATCCATGTGAACGGACAGGACCGCGATCCCGACGCCGTTCAGGCAGGACAGAAGAAAGGGCGCATTCTCCCGCTCATCGAGGGGTCCGTAACGCAGCGTGATGAAGCTGCCGTTCGTCTTCGCGCGCCAAATGTTGGCGGCATGGGCAGACGTCACCGGAAGAGCGATTGCGCCTGCGAGAAGCACGAGGGACAGAAAAATCGGCAGGGATCTGAACGGCATGGAAGGCTCCAGCGCGAGATTGGGTGGCTCTGGCTTAGTCGAGCCGGGAAGATTTGGCAATGTCGTCCTCCCGGCGCGCAGATCGCCTATCGCCCTCGGGCGCACTGCGATCCTAGATCACGGGCGGCCCGAGCGCCGGCAATTCCGTGGGGTCCGTGAACGCCACCGTTCCGAAATCCACAAAGGCGGGGTCGAACTCCCGATAGTTGCAGGTGATTTCGTCGCCCCGTGCGATGTCCGTCAACGCGATGCCCCGGTCGAACAGGCGGAAGTCCGTGTTCGGCGTGGGGCTGTGGTTCATGTACTTGCCGTTGTCGACGTCGATCACGCGGAAGCCGGGCCTGTCGAGGTGGGGATAGCCATACCGGGCGATGTGGCTTTGCATCGGCGGCGGCAGCGCACCGAGCTCCGTGTCGTCGACCAGAACGTCGAATTTCGGATTGTACTGCCAGATGATCGTGCCGCGCGGCACGAATTCATCCGCGAAGACCCCAAGCCCCTCGATTGAACTCGGAGCCACAAAGGTGCTGATGAGCAGCATGGCGTGTGTCCTAGACCAGTTCGGCCTTTGCGCATTTCAGCGCATCGATCCGCCGCTGGAGATATGGAGAGAAGTGTCCCGAATAGCGCTCCCACAGCGCGGGGTTGCGCCAGTCGTTTCCGGTCACGCGGCCACGGCACGTCGCCGCGCCGCAAGAGCACGGAAACTCGTCGTAGGGCGAGCCGTCGCACATGGCATAGTCGATCGTCACCTCTTCGCCGGGAAGGATGCACCGCAACGCCACCAGGCTGATCTGGCCGCTCAGTCCCGCGTTTGGGTCGCAGGAATGATTGATGAAGTCGGGCGGATCGTCCGGGGCGAGCGAGACCAGGTAAAGATCGTCCTCGACCTGGACCGTATGGCTTCGGACCTCGGCCGGCAGGCCGTCGAGCTCCTCAGTGCCGACAATGCGGCCGCTCCAGATACCGATCAGTTCACCTGGCTCGATCACGGATCTGGCATAGACGCCAAACCCGCCGGTTACGTCCCGATTTCGAACTTCGCATTTTTCAGTTAGGTAGGCCGTCTTTTCTCGGCTGAGAGAATCTTGGCTCAATCAGGTCTTGCCTCACGAAGCATCCGCGTCTCAAACCTAATGTGGCGCGGGCGAAATGCGATGCGGCTGCCGTTTTACGGGCCGAGCCGCGCGCGAGGACTCTCGTCGCGACGCAGAGCATATGAGAATGCAAATTGGGCAGCTACAGAAAAAAACGCATCGACCAGCGCTTGGTGGACGAGGGGATGGCGCCCTCGCGCGCGCAGGCCGCTGACCTCATCCGGCGGGGCTGTGTCCTGGTCGACGGCGCGATCGCGGCCAAGCCGGGAGCGACCGTCGCGGACGACGCGGCGCTGGCGCTGGTTCCCGGTACGGACGCCCACGTGTCCCGTGGAGCGCTGAAGCTCGCGGCGGCGCTGGAGGCCTTCGACCTCTCCCCCGAGGGGCGTATCGCGCTAGATGTCGGGGCGTCCACGGGTGGCTTCACCGAAGTCCTGCTCGCCCGTGGCGCGGCGAAGGTCTACGCCGTCGATGTGGGCCGCGATCAACTGCATGCAAGCCTGCGAGCCGACCCGCGCGTGGTCTCTCTCGAGGCCACCGATGCGCGCACGATCGACGCGACCCTTGTCCCCGAGGCGGTCACGGCCATCACCGCCGATGTCAGCTTCATCAGTCTCACCCAGGCGCTGCCTGCCGCGCTTCGCCGCGCCGCTCCCGGCGCCTGGCTGGCCGCGCTGGTGAAGCCGCAATTCGAGGCGGGACGCGACGCGGTCGGCAAGGGCGGTCTTGTGCGCGACGATGCCGACCGGCAGCGCGCCATCGCGCGCGTGCAGGAGTTTCTGGCGGTGGAGGGCTGGCCCGTGCTCGGCGTGATCCCATCGCCCATCGCCGGCGGCAGCGGCAATGTGGAGTATTTGATCGGGGCACGGAATGACCGTTGACCTGACCATCGACCGGCTGGGTGCCCAGGGCGACGGCATTGCCGAAACGGCGGACGGACCCGTCTTCGTGCCTTTCACGCTCCCCGGCGAGCGCATCCGCGCCGAGATGCGCCGGACGGAAAGCATGCGGACTGTGTCGCCATTCTTGATCCCAGCCCGGACCGTGTCGAGCCGGTCTGCCCGCATTTCGGCCTGTGTGGCGGCTGCGCCCTGCAGCACCTCGATACGCCAAGCTATCTGGCCTGGAAGAGAGAACTTGTCGTCACCGCCTTGCAGTCGCGCGGGCTCGACGTGCCGGTCGAGCCGACGCGTGCCGTCCCGCTCGGTAGCCGGCGGCGGGCCACGTTGAGCTTGGAACGGCGGGGCAAGGATGTCGTGCTCGGCTATCGCCCCGCACGGTCTCACGACACGATCGAGATTGACACCTGCCCGATCCTCTCCCCCAGGATCGTCTCGGTCCTCCCGGCTCTCAAGGCGCTGTTGGCGCCTTTGCTGGGCCGCGCGCGGGAGGCGCGCATCGCCGTCACCGAAACCGAGACGGGGCTCGATGTGGCGATTGAGGGCGTGCAGCCCCCGGAGACGGCACTTGGAAAGCTGGCGGCCGCCGCAGAGGCGCAAGGCATTGCGCGCCTCACCGCGGGTTCGGAGATCGTCATGCTTACCCCGCCCATGCTGCAGCTCGGCCGCGCGCAGGTGCGCCTGCCGTCAGGCAGCTTTCTACAAGCCTCGCCTGCGGCGGAAGCGGAGATGGTGGCGCTGGTCCGCGACGGTGTCGGCAAGGCGAAACGGGTGGCGGATCTGTTTTGCGGACTGGGGACGTTCTCGTTCGCACTCGCCGAGCGCGCCACGGTCGACGGCTACGAGTCGAACGCCGAGGCGCTCGCCGCACTGGGCGACGCCGTCCGGCACACGCCCAAGCTCAAGCCGATGCGTGGTATCCGGCGAGATCTGTTTCGCGATCCGTTGGGTTGGCAGGAGCTGAAGCCGTACGATGCGGTCGTCTTCGATCCGCCGCGCGCGGGTGCGTCCGCCCAGGCCGAGCAGCTGGCGAAGGCGAAGGTGAAGCGTCTCGTCGCCGTGTCGTGCAATCCCGGTACCTTGGCCCGAGACCTACGGTTCCTTGTGGACGGCGGTTACAGGATCACCCGCGTGGTGCCAATCGACCAATTTCTCTATTCGAGCCACGTGGAGGTGGTCGCGCATCTCGAACGGTGAGGGTTCGCGCCCGGCGGGTTACGTGTCGTCTTGCAGAAGAGTGTCGACGTAGGCCGGGACGATCTCCGTCGCCGGGCCGTAACGGGTCTCGGCGAACAGGCTCGCGCCATCGGACGGCTCGAGATTGAGTTCGACGGTATGGGCACCCGCGCGATGGGCCTCGGCGACGAATCCCGCCGCGGGATAGACCGTGCCGCTGGTCCCGATGGAGACGAACAGATCGCACGCGCCGAGCGCCGCATAGATGCGCTCCATATCGCGGGGCATCTCGCCGAACCACACCACGTCCGGCCGCATATAGCCGGACTCGCTGCAGGCGGGGCAGTCCGTCGCGAGCGAGAGGTCTTCGGTCCAGGGCGACTCGCACCGCAAGCCGCGCACAGGGCGCGAACAAGTTCGCCATGCATATGGATTAGTGATGAGCAGCCGGCATCCTCATGCAGCGGGTCAATATTCTGTGTCACGGTCAGAACCTTGCCGCCATGTTCGCGCTCGAGTTTGGCGAGGGCGAAATGCGCCGCGTTGGGGCGGACATCCGCGAGCCACCTCCGGCGCATGTTGTAGAGTCGTGGACCTTGGTGGGATTGCGCGCGAAGCTTCGGGCGTCGCCAACTCTTCGACATTGTACGTGTCCCACAGGCCGTCCTTGCCCCGGAACGTGCCCAGCCCGCTCTCGGCGGAGAGGCCCGCGCCGGTCAGGACGACAATTCTCTCAAAGCTCATGATCTACCCGCGTTTCGAGACGTCCGTCGTAGCGTAGCAGCAAGCGGCCCCAAAGGTGCATCGCGACATCGAACAGATACAGATCGCCGTCGGCGCTCTCGCGAATATCCAGTCTTGGCCAGAAGAGTTTCGGCAATGGGATGCCGGCAAGCCGCACGTCTTCAGTGATCTGCTGCACGCCCTGCGCGTCGGGGAGCAGCCGCAGGCGGACTGTGACGCCGCCAAGAGTCTCTTCGATCGTACCGGGGCCGAGCCCGCCACGAGGCGGGACGTCATCGCATGCGCGCCAAACCGCCGCCGCCAAATCTCCCCGTCGCCCGCCGGTGTCATTTCGATCGTCAGGCGCACACGGTCGGCCGGCGGCGGAAATCGCAAGCTCGTGCGAACAATATGTGCGAGCAGGGAGCGGCCCATTTCGACGGTGGCTTCGCCGTGCCAGATCGCGCCGTCGCCGACGTCATGCACCGCAAGAACAGCCGCTGGGACCCGCTCCACATCCTTGCCCAGCACCCGGTGAAACAGGGGCGGCTGCATCAGCCGATCAACCTCTGGGTGATGCCGGCATCGCGCTGCGCCGGACAGGTCTCATAGCGCCCGAAGAGTGCGTACCGGTTTCGGGCGATGCGCTCGTAGAGCCAGTTGCGCAACGGACGCGGCAGGAGAAGGATGGCGCGCACGCAAGGCCAGGCGCCGCCGAGTTGGCTCACGATCTGAACGAAGGCCTCCATGCGCCCATAGGCACGGCCATCCTGTATGAGCAGGTTGGTCTCGTAGTTCACGTCGTCGAGGCCATAGTGGCGGAACAGGGCACCACCCAGGGCAGACTGCGCCTCGGCGAAGCGGAAGCGCTTATCGGAGTCGCGCTTCGCGACGAACCGCGCGAAGTCGTTGCATAAGACGCAGACGCCGTCGAACACGATGAGCTGCAAGTCGTCGGGAAAGCCGGGAACCGCAGGATCGTCGCGGTAGGAATAGGGCGCGTAGGCATCGAGCCCTGCCAAGCGCCCCGTGCCGGTCACGACGACGAGTCGGTCGGAAGCCAATCCAAATTCGCGTCGATGTCCTGCGCGGCGTCCTGGCCGGTCTGGCCGCGATGACGCAGATAGTGGTCCGCCAACACGATGGCGACCATGGCCTCGCCGATCGGCACGGCGCGAATGCCGACGCACGGATCGTGGCGCCCTTTGGTGACGACCTCGGTGTTGTTGCCGTCTTTGTCGATGGTGTTCCGTGGCTGGAGGATCGACGAGGTGGGCTTGACTGCGAAACGCGCGACCACGGGCTGGCCCGTTGAGATGCCGCCGAGGATTCCGCCCGCATGATTGGACAGGAAGGTCGGCCAGCCCGGCGGTCCGTTGCGTATCTCGTCGGCGTTCTCCTCGCCGGACAAGGCCGCCGCCTCAAAGCCGGACCCGATCTCCACGCCCTTCACGGCATTGATGCTCATGAGCCCGGAGCAGATGTCCTGGTCGAGCTTGGCGTAGAGCGGCGCGCCGAGGCCGACCGGCACGCCGTCCGCCACGATCTCGATGACGGCGCCGGTGGACGACCCGGACTTGCGCACCTCGTCGAGGAAATCGGCCCAAATCTCCGCGGCCTTGGGATCGGGACAGAAGAACGGGTTCTCGTTCACTGCGTCCCAGTTCCAATTGGCGCGATCGATCTTGTGAGGACCCACCTGAACCAAGGCGCCGCGCACGCGTAATCCCGGCACGACCTTCCGCGCCACCGCGCCGGCTGCCACACGGGTCGCGGTCTCGCGCGCCGACGCACGGCCCGAACCGCGGTAGTCCCGCACCCCGTATTTTTCGGCATAGGTATAGTCGGCGTGGCCGGGGCGGAACTTGTCCTTGATGTCCCCGTAATCCTTCGAGCGCGCATCGACGTTCTTGATCTGGAGCGCGATGGGCGTCCCCGTCGTGACCTGTTCGCCCTCGTCGTTCGCGAATACGCCGGACAGGATCTCGACCGTGTCCGGCTCTTTCCGCTGGGTCGTGTATTTCGATTGGCCCGGCCGGCGCTTGTCCAGGTAGCTCTGGATCTCGGCCTCCGTGATCGGGATGCCGGGGGGGCAGCCGTCGACGACGCAGCCGATCGCGGGCCCGTGGCTCTCGCCCCAGGTCGTGATGCGGAAAAGATGGCCGAAACTGTTATGCGACATGGCCTTTCTGTACTCGCTTCTCGCCGAAGCGTCCATCGGGCAACGTCGTTCAGGTCATGAAATTGACGCGCACGGGCCACGCGGTGAGCCCGCTTTCGTCTTAATTTTCCTTAGCTTGCGCCTCGTGCGGTTTCTCGCGCCGGCCAGCTCGATCCTTCGCTGGCCGCACCCTCCCAAGACACAATAGTAAAAGGAGTCGCCGATGCGTGCGGTGCATGCACGTCTGTTGACGTTGACTGTCGTCTTTCTGTCGAGCGCGATGACGCTCTCGCCTGCCTCTTCGATGCCGTTGAACTTCTCGATGACCGCGTCCGGCAGCGCCCCATCCAAATCAATCGTGAAGCGGGCCAATGCGGCCACAGCGGCCCGGCACGGCGTGGGACCGCGCCCCGCGCGCTGGTGCGGCTGGTACATGCGCACCCAGCTCGGGGGCGGCCCGGAATACAATCTCGCGCGCAATTGGGCCAAACGCGGCCGGCCGCTGAACGGTCCGCGCGTCGGCGCCGTGGTCGTCTGGTCGCATCACGTCGGCCTGATCACAGGCCGCACCAAGGATGGCCAATGGATCGTCCGGTCCGGCAATGACGGGGGCCGCGTGCGCGAACGTCCGCGCTCGGTCGCCGGCGCCGTTTTCCGCAAGGTCTAGTCGGGGTAGGGCGGGCGTCGTCCCGCCCTAATCCCTCGCCACGGAGATGTCCGGGGCGTCCTCGTTCTTCATGCCGACCACGTGGTAGCCCGCATCGATGTGCAGGACTTCACCTGTGACACCGGCGGAAAGATCGGACAGAAGGTAGAGTCCGCCGCCGCCCACGTCCTCGATGGTGACGGTCCGGCGCAGCGGCGAGTTGTACTCGTTCCACTTCAGAATGTAGCGGAAGTCCGAAATGCCCGAGGCGGCCAGCGTCTTGATCGGACCGGCCGAGATCGCGTTCACGCGGATATTGTTCTTGCCGAGATCGGCGGCGAGATATTGCACGCTCGTTTCCAGCGCAGCCTTGGCGACGCCCATCACGTTGTAATGGGGCATGACCTTCTCGGCGCCGTAATAGGTGAGGGTCACGATCGAGCCGCCATTCGTCATCAGCGGCTCGGCCCGCTTAGCCATGGCTGTCAGCGAGAAGCAGGAGACATTCATTGTCTTGGCGAAGTTCTCTTCGGTCGTGTCGACGTAGCGGCCGTCGAGCTGATCCTTGTCCGAAAAGGCGACAGCGTGGACGATGAAGTCGAGGCTGCCCCATTCCTTCTCGACGGCCGCGAAGACGGCGTCCATCGATGCGGTGTCGGTGACGTCGCAGGGGAGGACGAGCTTCGCGCCAACCTCGGCGGCGAGCGGCTCGACGCGCTTCTTCAAGGCATCGCCCTGGTAGGTCAGCGCGACTTCGGCACCTTGGCCGGCGACTGCCTTGGTGATGCCCCAAGCGATCGAGCGATTGTTGGCGACACCGAAAACGATGCCACGCTTGCCCGCCATGAGATTTCCGCCTTCCGCCATAAGCCCTCCTTCAGACTAATCTGGGGGCCTCTTATACACCGGGCTGGCCTCGCCGAAAGGGCTTTCGCCGATTCGGCAGGACCAGCCCGGTGCTAACGGGCGGGGGGCGAAGTCTTAGGTGTGGTCGCGCTTTACCGGCACGAGCGGGGAGAGCGTCTCTCCGGCATCCGCGGGAACGTCACGGTCCCGCACGACGATTGCGGACCGCAGCGGGGTGAAGCGAGCGCCCGCTTTTGGCGTTTCCTTGATCGCTTCGGCGCGAAGCGGCGTGGTGGCTTCGGTAACGGCGTAACTCTCGGACATAAAACCCTCTATCCGGCGATGGCCCAGTGGCCGTCTGGCGACCGGCAGGCAACGCCTTCGATCTCGTTTTCCTTGCCGCTGCGGCTCAACGAATAGAGAACCGTGCGGCACAAGCGGCCGTGCTCGTCCCGGAACACGGAGAGGGGTTTGATCCGGCCCGCAAGTTTGGTGGCTTGCCGCCGCCATACGAGGGTCGCCCCGTCGCCAAGCTCCGTGAGGGCCATTTGCAGGGCCCGAAGCGCGACTTCCCTATCTGAACGATCAAGAGTGGTTTTAAGTTCCGTGAGCGGGCTATTCGGCTCCACTACGGTTTCCGGCGTCACGGTCTTGAAGACCGGCACCACGACATGTGCCCCGCGATCCTCTGCCTTGAGAGGAATGAGGGCGGGGAGCAATACACACAACACGAGAGCCCCCGCCCCCTTGATAGGGGCGTTCCAATGGAACGTACGCATAACAAACCGTCCCCAAATACTGACGCGGATACTGAAA
Organism: Methyloceanibacter stevinii; assembly: GCF_001723355.1. Lineage (NCBI taxonomy): Bacteria > Pseudomonadati > Pseudomonadota > Alphaproteobacteria > Hyphomicrobiales > Hyphomicrobiaceae > Methyloceanibacter > Methyloceanibacter stevinii. The sequence goes on from NZ_LPWE01000011.1 coordinate 139,706, forward strand.
TCCCCCCGCGCCCACTATCAACACGACCGATCCTGGCCTATCAGGGTGAGGAAAACGTAAATGCCCGTATCGTGCTGGGAAGTTTTTTCGACGGCGCGGCTGGGCGGAGTGACTGGCAAAATATGATGGACAATCAAGACTTCACGGCCGCAAACGACCCTTTCGCCCTGTTCCAGACTTGGCTCACGGAGGCAGAAAAAACCGAACCGGCCGATCCTGAGGCGATGGCCTTGGCCACGGCGGACGCGGACGGGCTGCCGAATGTCCGCATGATTCTCTTGAAGGGCGCCGACGAGCGCGGCTTCGTCTTTTACACGAACCGCGGCAGCGCGAAGGGCGGCGAACTCGCCGCCAACCCCAAGGCGGCGCTTCTTTTCTATTGGAAGAGCCTCGGCCGGCAGATCCGCGTGGCGGCGGTCGAGCCTACGACAGAGGCTGAAGCGGACGCCTATTTCGCGACCCGTCATCCGCAAAGCCGCATCGGCGCCTGGGCATCCCAACAATCACGGCCCTTGGAGAGCCGCGCGGTCTTGGAAGAGGCGGTGGCGCGTTATACGGACGAATTTGACGGACGCGAGGTTACGCGGCCAGACTATTGGCGTGGCTATCGCGTCCGGCCGGTCGAGATCGAGTTCTGGCAGAACGGGGAGTACCGGCTGCACGACCGGGTCGTATTCCGCCGGGCTGCGCTTGACGGCGCCTGGACAAAAACGCGCCTCAATCCGTGAGCCGAATTGTGCTATCGCAGCAAGCCGGATGCGCATGAGGACGACATAACGTGACCGCGGAAGACACAATCGAACGCTTTGCCACCGCGCGCTACGTGGTGAAGGAAGCGCACGAAGCCCGCTGGGCCCGCCGGATCGCCGTGTTCTTCCTGCAGCTTCTGATCCTCACGGCCATCCTGCACCGCTTTTTCGAACTGAGCACGCCGGCGGCCATCAATCTTATCGCCGTGTGCATCGTTGGCCTCGGGTTGGCGGTTTTGATCGCGGTCGTTTCTTTGATCCGCATCTGGTTCGGCGGCCAGACCGGTGCGACCAACGACTTCGCGGCGATCATCGTCGGCCTGATCGGACTCGCACTGCCGGCCTATTTCCTGTCGCAGGCGTTTCTCCTGCCGGAACTCACCGACATCCAGACATCGCCGGAGGATCCGCTGCAGTACACGGTGCTTCTGGAACAGCGGCCGCGCGACGCCAATCCCCTCGGAAACCCATCGGCCGAGCAGGTGCAGCTCCAGGCGGAGGCGTACGAGGATATCGGTCCGATCACCGTGGACCGGCCCGCGGGCGCCGTTTTCACCGTCGTCAACGAGGCGGTAAAGCAGCTCGGCTGGACCGTGGTCGTCAACGAGGCGCCAGGGGAGAGCGGCGTCGGCCGCATCGAAGCGACCGACACGTCGCTGATCATGGGCTTCACCGACGATCTGGTGGTGCGCGTAAAGGGCGACGACACGTCCGCGGTCGTCGACATCCGGTCCGCCTCGCGCTACGGCCGCAGCGACCTCGGCGCCAACGCGGAGCGCATCAGGGCCTTCGAGGACGAGGTCAACACCGCCCTTGAGAAGGGTGAGACGACGGTTCTCGAACAGACCGCCGCAGAGCCCGAGGAAGAGCCCGTCGCGGCGCCGGCGAAACAGGTCAAGAAGAAGAAGCGTCGGAGCCGGAAGCGGCGCGTATATAGAAGGCGCTAAGCCCTTCGGTCGCACCCTCGGCCGTGACGATGCCGCGTTCTTTCAAGAATTCCAGATGCGCCAGCACCGACAGCGCGGCGGCGACCTTCAGGTTCGCATCGAGTCCGCCATACAGCCGCGCCACGATGCGGGGGATCGTGTTCACGCCCTCATCGACGCAGGCGAGGATCGTCTGTTCGCGCCACAAACGGTGAGTCATGTACGCCCGCACGACGCGGCGCGGGGTTTCGATGCGGCCGCCGTGGCCCGGGAAAAAGACCTTGTCGTGCCGTTGCGCCAGGCGCTGAAGCGAGCCGAGGAAGTCCGCCATGCTGCCTTCGGGGGGCGCGATGACTGTCGTATTCCACCCCATCACATGATCGCCGGTGAAGACGGTGCGCTCCCCGATCAGGGCGAAGCACAAATGGTCGGGCGCGTGTCCGGGCATATGCAGCACGTCCAGGGCGAAGCCGCGGCCCTTGATCGTGTCGCCATCCGCGACGGGCGTGTCCGGTTTGAATGCTGCGTCGACGAAGCCGTCGCCAAGTCCCGGCGCGACCGCGCCGCGCGTGGTCCCGGTGGGACCGTAAGCGACGATCTCGCCACCGAGCCGCTGCTGCAAGGGCAGGGCGCCGTCGCAGTGGTCCCGGTGACTGTGCGTGATGAGGATATGGCTGATGCGCTGGCCGCGCGTGGCGCGCGCGATGGCGTCGAGATGGGCCTCGTCCGTGGGGCCCGGATCGATGACCGCAACCTCGTCGGTGCCGACAAGATAGGTGTTTGTGCCGAGAAACGTGTACGGGCCCGGATTGTTGGCCACAATGCGCCGAACGCCGGGGGCGATGTCTTCGGCCACGCCATAGTCGACGTCGGCGTTTCGATTGAATGCGAGCTCGGCTGACATGAATTGGGTACTGATTGATGTTTCGGTGCGAACCAGCGGGGGCAACCGCAGGGGAGCCGGACGATAGCAGAACGGCCCACGGGCCGCGCCCCCTTATAGGCCGGCCAAGCTCACACCGGTTCTTGCGCAAAATATGACTGAATTCCGGCGCTTTGCCGCAGTCTGGCCGTGATGAGAGGCGCCCGCGGCGGGTGTCCGACGCGGGCGCTTTCGAGTCTTGCCTAGGAGTCTTGCCTCGGACTCTTGCCTAGAACTTCATGTTGGCCGCGACGTAGAACGACCGGCCCTGGCCCGGAAGCGCGATGCCCCACGGAACGCCGTCGGCCGCCATGGTTGCCCCCTGTCCGAGATAGAGCCCGCCGAGCGGCAGGTCGTAGAACTCGTCGAACAGGTTCTCGACGCCGACATCGACACGGAAGTTGTTCCACGCGTAGGAGCTACGGATGTTCCAGAGCGTATAGGCTCCGGTCTCCACCTCGTTGTGGACCTGCGAGACTTTTGTTTTTGCCCCGACCATTTCCGCTTCGATCGTGTTGGTCCAGCGGCCGAGTGTCTGCTCGAGCGCCACGGTCCCGTTGATCGGCATGATGTGGTAGAGGTCGTCGTCGGTCACGGTGTTCACCCCATCGACATAGGCCGCAAGTCCACGCACCGTGAACGAACCGAACGGCGTGTTCTCCGCCAGGAGCATGTGTCCAGAGACGTTGACGCCGTACATGTGCGCATCCTGGTTGACGAACTGAAGGTAGACGAAGCCCTCTGTCGCCGTCAGGCTGTCGATAACCGCCTGCGAAGCGCCGCAGACAGACGTCGGACAGCGGCGCACGTCGATGTAGTTCGAAATGTACGTGTAGTACGGCGTAACGGCCAGTCGGTTCTTGCCGTTGGCATCGTGCCAGTCGGCAGTAGCGCTGAACGTATGCGCATCCTCCGGGTCGAGGTCGAGATTGCCGATATAGTAGTTGCCGTCACCGAACCACCCGATCATTTCCATGGCCATCGTGACGTTCGACCAAGAGTAACGCTCGTAGAGATTGGGCGAGCGGCTCTTCTTCGAATAGCCGAACGAATAGGTCTTGGTTTCGTCCGGCGTATAGATGGCCTCCGCCGTCACGTCCCAGTTCTGGTCGGTGCGCTCGCGGTCGGCGTCGTTGAACGTGGTCGCAGGGAACAGGGGCGGGGCGTTGTACATGGCGTTGTAGCCTTGCACCCGGCCGGTATCCGTCTGAACCGTGTCGCTGCGCACGCCGAGCTCGGTGGTCCATTGCGGGTTCCACTGCGCTTCCCACTCGGCAAAGACGTCGTAGCGGTCACGTCGTCCGTCGTTGATGCTGTAGAACGTGTCCGGCGCCATCATGGCCATCGTCATGGGCGGAAGGTTGCGCGGCGACGGCGGCCACTTATCGCTGTAGTCGAAGTTCTGATACTCGGCGCCGATACGCAGCGTGTCCCGCTCGTTCATCTCGATGCTGGCTTTGAGCTTGACGCCGGTGTCCTGCGCTTCGGTGTTCATCGGCATGCCCGGCGCAACGATCCCCGTCATCATGTTCTGATAGTAGAACTGTTTGTCGTCGCCGAAGTTCATCTCGTGGCGAACGTCCTGGTGATAGACCTGCGCCTCGAAAACACCCCAGTCATAGTCGCCGGTATAGCGAAGGTTGCCGATGATGCTTTCGTTCTCGGTCATGTCCATCCGCTGGTTCGGATAGTTCTGGTACGGGATGTTCTGGATGCCGAGATCGAATTGCAGCAGGTGGTTCTCATTGCGCGCGGCGACGGCGATGTTGTGGTTCTGCGCTTCGTAAGCGGTCGAACCGACTTCATCGGCCGCGAGCCACGGCGCTTTGACCGGACGGTTCGGTACCGACATGAAGGCCGGACCGGCGTCTTTAAAGTTCCCGCCGGCCGAGTAGTTGCCGGACTTCTCGTAGGATCCGGTATAGCTGATCGCCAAATTCTGTACGGCTGCGCTGGCCGCCGCATTACCGCCGAAGGCGTCGCCATTGCTGCGGTAATAGGCGCCGACCTCGGCACTCGTGATCACCCCTTGTCCAGGCGCGGCGAAGACGGGCGGGGCCCGCTCCACCAGAATGCGCCGCCGATGCTGTCGCCGCCGACGCTGACGGGCACCACGTTGGAGTACACGTCGATGCTGCCGATCTGGGACGGCGAGATGTAGGAGAGCGGCGGGTTCATCTGATTTGCGCACGCCGCGATCAGGCTCATGCCGTCGATCTGTGAGTTCAGCCGGTCGGCGGCCAGCCCGTTCAGCACGGGAAGGCCCGAGACGCCGCCTGCGCTGTAGATGTCACCGCCCGGCAGGCGGCTCATCATCGAGGCGGTATCGCTGGTCACCGGCCAAGCGGTCGAGACGCTCGGCACGCTGGACGAGATGGCGGCAGGACGGCTGATCGCCGTCGCCTCCTCAAAGCTTGGGCGTGACGGCGCGGCCATCGCGGGCACGGCCGGTGCGCGCGCCGGAGTGCGCGTTGGCGTCGACGCAGGCTTGCGCGCCGTCGCGGTCCCCCTGTTGGACGCCGGCGAGGGCCGGTTTGCCGTCGAGGTCTGGCGTGCCCGCGTGGCCGGCGCCTCGGGCGCTTGGATCACTTCCACAGTGGGGAGAGATTCCGGTTCCCCGGTGCCCGAAGTTTCAGATGCGGTCGTTTCCTGCGCAAGAGCAGGTGCTGCGGTGCAGCCGATTAGGTACGCGCATAGGAGCGCGGCACGGCGATTAGCCGACATGATGATGTCTCCATTCGAACAAGGTGGGTCGCGCCGGCGCACCGGCACGAAGAAACACGCGATGTCAGATGGAGAGTTGAGGAGGGCCGCGGCTTTGCGGCGTCAGCGCGGCGCGGCGCAGACCGAAGGCGTCTTGAACCGGTGCGACACGTTCGGCCACACGGCGGGGCACGATGAAAGAGACAGCGACGCTGGGCGCAGCGGCCATGAAGCTGGCGTAGCCGTGACAGAACGGACAGTTCTTGTCTTTGCTGGTTTGGTCCGTGGGTTCCCCGCCGCCGCGATGGCAGATCGGGACCACGCCGAGTTCCGCTTGGACCAGGACGGTGAGAGTCTGCGAAACGAGGTGGCCAGGGATGAGGCTGGCATAAACAAGTACGCCTAGAAGCCCTAAAGCTCCGGCGACGCGGCGCCAGTTCCCTTTTCTAAATCCCCCCATAGTCCGTTAAGATTGCTGCGTTGGTTTCGGCTGCGACAATGAGGCGATGTGACACAGCGCGCTGTATTTTCTGACCTAAGTCGGTGCTTGGCAGTCTACGTGCCACCTATTCCTCATGCCGTTGCATAGTCAGCCCGGGACTCGTGCCAAGCTGCCTGCGCTCCCCCGCAGCCGCTAGAGGTAGGCCTGGCTGGGGGTCGGTAACCACCACGTCCCGCCAGTGCCCGCCCGGTCTTGCGACCAACATGCTGAATTTCATCAGCCTGTTCGCGTGCACCTACGCCGGAGTATGGTAGAGTTAACGGGTTCCCACGGGAGCCAAGTCAAAGAACGTGGAGGCGTCGATGGTTGGGTTCCGGAGCTATGCGGCGACCGCCGCAAGCGTCGTCATGCTGTCCTTGCCGGCAGCCGCTCAAGATAGCGGCAACCTCGCGCAGGAAGCCCAAAACCCAATCGCTAATCTGATTTCCGTCCCGTTCCAGAACAATACGAACTTCAATGTCGGGCCCTACGACCACGACCAGAACATCCTCAACATCCAGCCAGTCATCCCGTTCGAGCTGAACGAGGACTGGAATCTGGTAACGCGCTGGATCTTGCCGGTCGTGTATCAGCCGGCGGTCTATCAGGGCGACGAAAGCGATTTCGGTCTCGGCAACTTCAATCCGAGCTTCTTCTTCGTCAATCAGGTCAGCCCGACGCTCATGATCGGTGCCGGTCCAACCTTCCTGCTGCCGACGGCAACCGACAGCAGCCTCGGGCCCGAGAAATGGGGCGCGGGGCCGACGGCGGCCATCGTATGGACGCCTGGCAAATGGGTGGTCGGCGCGCTCGTCAACAACATCTGGTCATTCGCCGGAGACTCGAGCGATCCCGACGTGAACGCGTTCCTGTTCCAGTACTTCATCAACTACAACCTGAAGGACGGCTGGTATCTCACCTCCGCGCCGATCATGACCGCCAATTGGGAGGCACCTGCGGACGACCAGTGGACGTTGCCGCTCGGCGGCGGCGTGGGCCGCGTGTTCCATGTCGGTTCGCAGCCCGTGAACATGTCGCTCCAGGCCTACGACAATGTCATCACGCCCGAAGGCGGGCCGGACTGGCAGGCGCGTTTCCAGATCCAACTGCTGTTTCCCACGGGAGGATAAACGGACCCCCAAAAAAACAATCGACCGCATATCTGAGGAGGAGATCATGAAGTCAAATGCATCATTGATCACATCCGGGCTCGCACTGTTTGCAGGATGCTTCTTTGCCGGGGCGGCTTTCGCCGAGCCGGAATCGGTCACGCGGGAGGTCATACAACTCCCGACGAAGGAGGGCGTGGCAGAGATTGTACCGCCTGAATTCTCTCCCTACGCGGGCCGCAACTTTCCCACCAAGGTCTATTGGGGCGATACCCATCTGCACACGGCGGTCTCGGTCGACGCCGGAACCATGAACCGCATCGGCCAGGAGGACGCCTTTCGCTTTGCGCGCGGCGAGGAGATCACGACCACGCACGGTCTTCGCGCGAAGCTTTCCCGTCCGCTCGACTTCCTCGTGATTTCAGATCACGCCGAGATGTATGGGCTGATGCCGCAATTGCTGAGCGGCGATCAGGAGATCCTTTCCACCGAGATCGGAAAGCGGTGGTACGAGGCTCTCACGGCGGGTGACAATCAGAAGAAGTTTGATACGGCGATGGAAATCGTCGGGTCACTGTCGGGCGACGAGCCGCCGATCAAGAGCGATGAAGCGATACAGAATGCCTGGCAATACTACACGGCGCTGGCCGATAAATATAACGAGCCCGGCAGGTTCACGGCGCTCATCGGCTATGAGTGGACGGCCATCGGCGGCGACAACCTGCACCGCAATGTGATCTTCCGCGGCGACTCGAGTGTTGCCAACAGGATCGTTCCCTTCTCGCAGTACGACAGCAAGAATCCGGAGGATCTTTGGAAGTACCTGCAAGCCCTCAAGTCCGATTCCCACACCCAAGTGCTCGCCATTCCCCATAACGGCAATCTGTCCAACGGCCGCATGTTCACCGTGGAGACCTTCGACGGTAAGCCGCTGACGAAAGAGATGGCGGCGATGCGGGCCGATCTCGAACCGATCGTCGAGGTCACGCAAATCAAGGGCGACGGGGAAACGCATCCGTTTCTGTCGCCGAACGACGAATTCGCGGACTACGAAACCTGGGACAAGTCCAACCTCAACGGTACCGAGGCGAAGACCAAGGACATGCTGCAATGGGAGTACGCCCGTGAAGCTTTGAAGACCGGGCTGAAGCTCGGGGACAAGCTCGGCGTCAACCCATACAAGTTTGGCATGATCGGCTCGACGGACTCGCACACATCGATGGCGGCGGTCGAGGAGGAGAACTTCTTCGGCAAGCATTCCGGCGTCGAGCCCGAGCCGCATCGTTGGGAGCACGTCGTGATCGAAGCGCCCGATCCTGAATTCACCATCAAGGGCTGGCAGCAGGCCGCCGGCGGCTATGCCGGCGTCTGGGCGACCGAGAACACCCGCGAGGCGATCTTCGACGCGATGAAGCGGAAAGAGACCTACGCGACCACGGGGCCGCGCATGACGGTGCGCTTCTTCGGCGGCTGGGATTTCGACGAAGCCGACGCCAAGACGCGGCTTCCCGCGGCCGCGGGCTATTCCAAGGGCGTGCCCATGGGCGGCAATCTCAGCGCCGCGCCGCAAGGCAAGCTCCTACATTCTTGGTCGCGGCAGCGAAGGACCCCTATAGCGGCAATCTCGACCGCATTCAGATCGTCAAGGGCTGGCTGAACGCCGACGGCGAGACCGAGGAAAAGGTCTACGACGTGGTGTGGAGCGGCGATCGCAAGCCCGGCGCAGACGGAAAGCTGCCGCCCGTGGGCAATACGGTCGATGTCGAGAACGCCACCTGGAGCAACTCCATCGGCGAGCCGGAAATGATCACGGTGTGGACGGACCCTGACTTCGATCCGGACAGAAGCGCCTTCTACTACGCACGCGTGATCGAGATCCCGACACCGCGCTGGACGGCTTACGAGGCCAAGCGCTTCAACGTCGACATGACCGACGACGTGCCGATGACAACCCAGGAGCGCGCCTACACCTCGCCCATCTGGTACACGCCGTCGTCCTAATGGAAGGAGAGAGTGATGGCTGTTCGCTACGCAGTGCTTCTGGTTGCGACCGTCGCGGGATCGGCACTTCTTGCCTTTCCCTCCGTTGCCCAGCAAAGCGTGACCACGGACGGCGGAACCATCGACCGCGCCGAAGTCGAGCGCTTCTTCAACCAGCCGGGCTACTCCCCCTACGCGGGGCGGAGTTTTCCGAGCCGGCCGCTCTGGGGCGAAATCCATCTGCATACGTCATGGTCGCCGGATGCGATCGCCGCCGGTACGCGCGTTGGGCCTGATGAGGCGCTGCAATACGCCAAGGGTGCGGAGATCACCTCCAGCACCGGTCAGAAAGTGAGGCTGTCACGCCCTTACGACTTCATGATGGTCGCGGATCATTCGGATGCGCTGGGCGTGATGAGCGGCGTCCTCGAAGGCGACCCATCGTTGTTGTCCGATCCGAAGCTGAAAGAATGGCATGACGGCATGAACGCGGGCGGCGAGAAGGCGAGCGCCGTGGTGATGGAGATGATCACGCTTCAAAGCCAGGGCAAGCTGCCGAAGGCCGTGACGGATCCCAACGTCCAGTTCGACATGTGGCACAACATGACCGAGATCGTGGAGGGCCACAACGAGCCCGGCAGGTTCACGGCGTTGATCGGCTATGAGTGGACCTCGAACTACGGCGGCGGCAACAATCTGCATCGCAACATCGTTTACCGCGACGGCAAGGACAAGGCTGACCAGGTCAGGCCGCTGACCACCTTCGACACCGAAATCCCGAACGAGCTCTGGGACTGGATGGCGGCTTACGAGGACAAGACCGGCGGCCGGGTGCTGGCGGTCCCGCACAACGGAAATCTCTCGAACGGGCTGATGTTCGCCACGGAAACACCCGACGGCAAACCGATCGACGCGAAGTGGGCCGAAGAGCGCGCACGCTGGGAACCGCTCTACGAGGTCACGCAAAGCAAGGGCACCTCGGAGCAGCACCCGAAGCTCGCACCGTCCGACGAATTCGCCAACTTCGAGATCTGGGACAAGTACAACCTTGCCGGCGTGCCCAAGAAGCCCGGCGAGATCGAATACGAATATGCGCGCCAAGCGCTGAAGCGTGGCCTTGCGCTGGAGGACGAGTTCGGCACCAACCCGTTCAAGTTCGGTCTCCTCGGGTCGACCGACGACCATACCGGCGTGTCCTCGGCCGAAGAGAACAACTTCTTCGGCAAGTTCCCGGCGAGCGAACCGTCGCCTGAGCGGTCCACCGGCAACGCCTTCGATTTCGACGGCAACACGGTGAAGGACTGGCAGCTCGGCGCTTCGGGCCTCACCGCCGTTTGGGCGCCGGAAAACACGCGCGCCTCCATCTGGGATGCCATGAAGCGCAAGGAGGTCTACGGCACGACCGGCTCGCGGATCTTCGTGCGCTTCTTCGGCGGCTGGGCCTTCGACAAGGACGATGCGGAGCGCCGCGATCCGGGCACGGTCGGTTACGGCAAGGGCGTCCCCATGGGCGGCGATCTTCCTCCGGCGCCTGACGCCAGCGGTGCGCCGACATTCCTTGTCGCTGCATTGAAGGACCCGATTTCCGGCAATCTCGATCGTATCCAGATCGTCAAGGGCTGGGTCGATGCGAATGGCGAGATGCATGAGAAGATCTATGACGTCGTCTGGTCGGGCGACCGCAAACCCGGTGAAGACGGCAAGGTGCCGCTGATCGGCAGCACGGTCGATGTTGAGAAGGCGACCTGGACCAATACGATCGGCGCACCGGAGCTGATCACGGTGTGGCAGGACCCGGACTTCGATCCATCGCTCAAGGCGTTCTACTACGCCCGTGTGATCGAGATCCCGACGCCGCGTTGGACCGCCTTCGACGCGGCCTATTTCGAGGACGCGAAGTTCGATGCCGACACGCCGATGACGGTCACCGAGCGCGCCTACACGTCGCCCATTTGGTACACGCCGAAGAGTTAGCGGAATTTCGCGTGACGCATCCGGCCTTGAACTCTAGGGATCCTGCATGAGTGTTCTTGGCCGGCTTGCACGCGAGCCGCTCTTCCATTTCGTACTGGTCGCGCGGTCGTGTTCGCAGCCTACGCCTTCTTTGCAGATGGCGACGAGACCGAGACCCGCGACCGCATCGTCGTGACCGAGGGGCGTGTCCTGCAGCTTGCGCAAGTTTTCGCGAAGACCTGGCAACGGCCGCCAACGCCGCAGGAACTGCGCGGGCTCTTGGACGCCTACATCAAGGAGGAGGTCTATTACCGCGAAGCCGTCAAACGCGGTCTCGATAGGGACGACACCCTCATTCGCCGCCGCATGCAGCAGAAGATGGAGTTCCTGTCGGAGCCCGGCGAAGACGCGCTGGCCGCGGACGATACAGCGCTGCAAGCCTATCTCGATGACCACAAAGACGCCTATCGCGTGGAGCCGAAGCTGGCGTTCGAACAGGTCTTCATCAATCCGAAGCTGTCCGGCGGCGATGCGAACGCGCGCGCCACGGAGATGCTTCAGGCTCTGAAGGCAGGCGATGATCCGGCGAAGATAGGTGACCCCACTCTGCTGCCGAGGTCCGTGCCCCTTTCGCCATTACGTTTGGTCCAACGCGACTTTGGCGATGACTTTGCAGATGACGTGTTGCGCGCCCCGGCCGGCGAATGGATAGGACCGGTCGAGTCTCCCTTCGGTCTGCATCTCGTACGCGTCGCCAAGCGCGTGGAAGCCTACGATCCAAAACTCGACGAGGTGCGGGATGCCGTGCGCCGCGATTGGCGCAATCTGAAACGCCAGGAGCACCAGGCGGACGCCTACAACAAGCTGCGCGCGCAGTATGACGTCGTCTTGCCGGAACTGAAGTCTCCGAAGCCGGAGACGCCGATGGAGCCTGAGACGTCATCGCAGCCCGGGAAATCCTCACGGCTGGAGAAGGGTGAAGCGGAGTGATCCGGCTCCTCGCAGCGGTATTTTTCCTGGTCACGCTTCACAGCGCCGCGGACGCCCATGAACTGCGCCCAGGCTTCCTGGAGATCAGGGAGACCGGCGCGGAGGCTTACGACATCAGATTCAAGGTGCCGGCGCGCGGCGACATGCGCCTCGGCCTTCACGTGCGGTTGCCCGCCGAGTGCGCGGAAACAGCGCCGACACACAGTGAACGGTCCGGCGCGGCGCTGGTGGAACATTCGGCGGTGCGATGCCCCGGCGGACTCGCGGACCGCGAGGTGTCCATCGACGGGCTTTCCGGCACGTTTACGGACGTGGTCGTGCGCGTGGAGTCCGAGGACGGCGCCGTCCAATCTGCGCGCCTGACACCGGACAGCCCATCCTTCACCGTGGAGGCGGCGCCCACCTGGGTCGAGACGGCCCGAACCTATTTCCTGCTGGGCGTGGAGCACATTCTACTGGGGGTCGACCATCTGCTGTTCGTTCTCGCACTCCTTCTGCTCGTTCGCGACGTATGGATGCTGGTCAAGGTCATCACAGCCTTCACCGTGGCGCACAGCATCACGCTCGCCCTTGCGGCCTTAGGCTGGGCTCAGATTCCGCAGGCGCCTGTGGAGGCCGTCATCGCGCTCAGCATCATGTTCGTGGCGGCGGAAGTCGTACGCCAGACCGGCCCGGAGAGCGATCTCACCAGGCGAATGCCGTGGCTGGTCGCTTTTGCATTCGGGCTCCTGCACGGTTTGGGCTTTGGCGGCGCGCTGAAGGAGATCGGCCTGCCGCAATCCGATGTCCCGCTGGCGCTGCTCACCTTCAATCTCGGCGTGGAGGCGGGGCAGCTCCTGTTCGTGTTTACGGTGGTCGGCGCCAGCGCCCTTGTCCGCCGGGCCCTATCACTCGATCGCGCATGGCTCCGGACGGCGGTCGGCTACGGAATTGGTTCGTTGGCGGCCGTCTGGTTTGTTCAGCGCGTCGCACTCTTCTTGTAGAGAGTGTGCAACCAGTTGGATCCGCGCCGTGTTTTGGTCATAAACGGTGCGGCTACTGGCCCGCGCGCTTTGTCCCGGTGCTTCGGTGCCTGGTCAAAACCGGGAAAGACGTGAGGACAACGACCATGGGTGAGAAGATGCGGTTTGTGGCAGTCTTAGCGGCGTTCACCTCCGCGCTTGGGTGTACGGAACGGCCCTTGCGCAGGACTCAGACTCGGTTGTGGAAGCCGTCTCGCCGCCGCCGCAGGCGGAGGCGCCCGCCGATGCTGGAACAGCCGTTGCGCAGGACTCGGACTCGGTTGTAGAGGCCGTCTCGCCGCCGCCACAGACGGAGGCATCCGACGTTGCCGGCGCCGCGCCGTCCGACGGAGCGCAAGACACGCAGCTCAGTCAGGCCGAACTCGAGCAACTCGTGGCCCCGATTGCGCTCTACCCCGATCCGCTCCTCGCCAATGTTCTGATCGCCTCGACCTATCCGCTGGAAATCGTGCAGGCCGAACGCTGGTATCAGAAGAACAAAGACCTCAAGGGCGACGCTTTGCAGAAGGCGGTGGCCGGGCAGGATTGGGACGACAGCATCAAGGACCTTGTCTCCGTGCCCGACGCCCTTGAGATGTTGAACAAGGATCTCGACTGGACCCAGAAGCTCGGCGATGCGGTTCTCGCGCAGCAGTCTGACGTGATGAACGCCGTCCAGGCTTTGCGGGCGCGCGCGAAGGAGAATGGGACGCTCGAGTCCAACCCGCAGCAGACCGTGACCGTGACGCAGACCGTCGTACAGAACAACACTGGGTCGTCCAGCGGTGGAGGGACGTCAACGCAAGCCGCGCCGCCCCAGGAAGTGATCGCCATCCAGCCGACCAACCCCGAAAAGATCTATGTGCCGTATTACGAGCCGTCGGTCGCCTACGGCGCTTGGCCCTATCCGAGCTATCAGCCCTATTACTTCCCGCCGCCGCCGGGCTACGCCTTCGGCAGCGCGCTCGCGACCGGGCTCGCGTGGAGTGCCGGATTTGCCATCGGCAATGCGATCTGGGGCAACGACATCAATTGGGGCCGCAACGACATCAACGTGAACGTCAATCGCAACATCAGCGGCAACACGATCAACCGCAACAACGTCAACGTTCAGAAGTGGGAACACAATTCCGAACACCGGCGCGGGGTCCAGTACAACAACACCGAGGTTCGGAACAAATTCGCGAACAGCGGCAACCGGAACAACATCGGCGACAACGCGGGCAATCGGCGCCCGGGTGGTGCTGACGGCCGTCCCGGCCCCGGCAATCGTCCGGGGAATCCCGGCGGTCGTCCGACAGTCGGCGATCTCGAATCGGATTTGAAAAAGCCGGGCGGCGGCGCAGCCGCCCAGGAGGCGGCAACTTGGCCGACAAGCGGCCCGGTGGCGGCAATGGGCGACCGGCAATCTTGCGGGAGACAAGCGTCCCGGCGGGGCAGGCGGCGGCCGTCCATCGGTTGGCGACATCGAGGCTGGGCTCAAGAAGCCGGGTGGTGGCGCGAACCGGCCTGGGACCGGCGGTGGTGATCGCCCCAAGGTCGGAGGCGGTGGTGGACCAAAGCCAGGGGCTGCAAATCGTCCCGGTGGCGGTGGCGCCCAGGCCAATTTGAGGGATCGTCCCGCAAGCAAGCCGGCTGCCAAGAGGCCCGCCGCAAGCAAACCGGCGGCGAGGAAGCCGCAAAGCCGGCCGAGCGGCAATGCCTTCCAAAAGGGTGACGGCGCCCGTGCGCGCCAGGCCTCGTCGCGCGGACACGCGAGCGCTGGCGGTCGACATATTTCGAGAGGCGGTGGCGGCGGACGCCGTGCCGGCGGCGGTGGCCGGCGCCGCTAGACGCCGGCAGGCAAAAGACTAGAAGCTAGATGCAATGAATCAGACTCTAGAGTGGTGGATGACATGCCCTTAGTTCGACAACTGTGCCGCGCGGTGTTCGGCGTTTCGCTTCTCGTCCTCTGCACGCAGGCGCAGGCCGCGCAGCAGTTCGACAGTGCCGATGCGGCGATCGAAGCGCTCGTGAGTGCGGCGCGCGGTGGAGACAAGGAGAAGCTGCTCGAGATTCTCGGCCCGGAAGGCCAGGATGTCGTCAGCTCCGGCGACGAGGTCGCGGACAAGAATGCGCGTGAAGGCTTCATGGAAGCCTACGACAAGGCTCACAAGCTCGAGACGGAAGGGGACGATTTCGCCGTTCTCCTCCTCGGCGAAGACGATTGGCCGTTTCCGATTCCCGTCGTGAAAACCGAGGACGGAAAATGGGAATTCGATACCGAGGGCGGCATGGAGGAGATTCTCATCCGGCGCATCGGCCGCAACGAACTCTCGGCCATCGAGGCGGCGCGCGGCTACATCAAGGCCCAAGAGGACTATCTCGCGCTCAATCCGGACGGGAAGACGCCGCCGGCCTATGCGCAGCGCATCATGAGCTCGCCCGGCAAGAAAGACGGCCTGTACTGGCCGACGGAGGAGGGCGCCGACGACAGCCCGCTGTCGAAGAAATTCGCCGAAATCATCGAGGAGGGCTACAAGCCCGACGGGGTCAATCCGATCCCCTATCACGGCTACTACTTCCGCATCCTCAAGAGCCAAGGCGAGGGCGCCGAAGGCGGCGCGCGCGACTATGTCGAGGACGGCCGCATGACGGGCGGCTATGCCTTGATCGCCTTTCCGGCCGAGTACAACAATTCGGGCATCATGACATTCATCGTCAATCAGGACAGCCGCGTCCTTGAGAAGGACCTCGGCGAGGACACGGTGGAGATCGCCGGCAAGATCGACACGTTCGCCCCGGACGACAGCTGGGAGCCCGCCCAGACGCCGTAGCCCCAATCAGGCCCTGAAAATATTTTTCGGAAACGCCCAAGGATTCGGGCGCGAGCATCGTCCAACCTTGTGACATGCGCATGCCGACCGGAGACAACGAACTGGCGGGACAGGCCGCGGCGGGCGATGCCGAGCCTTTCGCGTCCTGCTGGAACGGCACTATGACGGCATTTTTCGGCTGACTTACCGCTTTGTCCGAACACGCGCCGACGCGGAGGATATCGCGCAGGATGTCTGCGTCGGTCTTGCCGACCGGCTCGGCTCGTTCCGTGGCGATGCGAAGTTCACCACCTGGCTCTACCGGATCGTCTTGAACGCCTGCCGGGATTGGGCGCGGCGCCAAGCGAGCGGTCAGCGGGCGATGGCCAGTTTCGCAGATGTGGACGACTTGCGCCGGGCCGCGGATGCCGATCACGCCAGCCAGCTCGAGTGGGTTTGGACGACGCTCGGTCAGTTCCCGGAAGAAATCCGCGAGACAGCAGTGCTCGTGCTGGCCCAGCAACTCAGCCACGGCGAGGTCGCGTCCATTCTCGGCGTGAAGGAATCGACGATCTCCTGGCGCATGCATGAACTGCGCAAGAACCTCAAACAGCGCGCGGACGAAGAGAGATGAGTGACAAGTTCGACCAGTTGAAAGACGCGTTGCAGAGCGAGCCGCCTGCGCCGAATCCGGAAGCGCGGCAGGTAGCGCTCAACCTCGCCATGGCGCGCTTTGCCGAAAAAAATGTGGCCCACGCCCAAGGAACAGCGCTTGAGGGTCGTCCTACCTCCAGCGGCGGCAAGGGGCCGTCGGCAACCTGGAGCACGATCATGACTACGTTGAAGCCCTCGAATTGGAATTGGACCCCCGTCCTGGCTGGTGGCGCGAGCCTCGCCGTCCTGACCTTGGCTGTGTTGTCGACCCATTCTTTGAGACCCGAATTGTTCGACTGGCGGGAGACCGCTGTACCGCCGTCGAAGCTGGCGAAGGGGGAGGCTGTCCCTACACCGGTGAAACCGGGTGACCAAGACGCATTGGCCACGCAGGATACGTCCACCGAACAAGAAGAGCCGATGAAGATGGCGACAGCTGAGCCCACGCCCGCGGCCCCCGTCGAGCAGGATGACGAAGCGGCGATGCCGCCCGCGCCCGAAATGCGGGCGTTGCCGGCACCAAGCATGCAGGGTGCGCCGGTAGCGGGCGATCGGTCCGGCTTCTTTGCCGGACGTTCCCAAATGGCGAGTCCCGGGTCGGGCTATGCAGTACCGGCGGCTCGCCTTCGCCAGACGGACATTCCGGCACCCGACTATCGCGAGCAGGGGCGCGACCGCTTCGAGGCGTTCGACCCGAACCCGGTCAAGGTCGTCAAAGAAGACCCCGTCTCGACCTTCTCGATCGACGTGGACACGGCGTCCTATGCGTTCATGCGTGCGCGCCTGAACCAGGGTGTGCTGCCGGCACCGGACTCGATCCGCGTGGAGGAGCTCGTCAACTACTTCCCGTACGACTATGCGGGGCCGGAGAGCACGACCGTGCCGTTCAAGACCAATGTGTCCGTGATGCCGACCCCCTGGAACGCCGACACCAAGCTGATGCGGATCGGCATCAAGGGCTATGAGCCGGCGGCGGCTCAGCGGCCGCGCGCGAACCTCGTCTTCCTGATCGACACGTCGGGATCGATGCAGGCGCCGAACAAGCTGCCGCTCCTGCGCAACGCCTTCAAGCTGCTGCTCACCTCGCTCGATCCGGACGACACGGTGTCCATCGTCACCTATGCGGGGTCGGCCGGAACGGCGCTGGAGCCGACCAAGGTATCGGACACGCCGACGATCCTGGCCGCGCTCGAGAAGCTGTCGGCGGGCGGCTCCACCGCGGGCGGCGAGGGGATCCGCCAGGCTTATGCGCTCGCCGAAGCGAACAAGGTCGACGGGATCAACCGCGTGATCCTCGCGACCGACGGCGACTTCAATGTCGGCATTTCGGACAAGGAGACGCTGAAGGACTTCGTGGCGCGCGAGCGCGAGAAGGGCGTGTCTCTGTCCGTGCTCGGCTTCGGCGCGGGCAACTACAACGACGCGCTGATGCAGGCGCTCGCGCAGAACGGCAACGGCAATGCCAGCTACATCGATACTCTGAACGAAGCGCGCAAAGTGCTGGTCGACGATGCGGCCGGCACCCTTCAGACAATCGCCAAGGACGTCAAGATCCAGGTCGAGTTCAATCCCGCGGCCGTTTCCGAATACAGGCTGATCGGCTACGAGACCCGGAAGCTGAACCGCGAGGACTTCAACAACGACAAGGTCGACGCGGGCGAGATCGGCGCCGGACACACCGTGACGGCGCTCTACGAGATCGTGCCGGCTGGTTCTTCTGGGCGTCTGGTCGAGGATCTGCGGTACCAGTCGGACGATGCAGCGGCGCCTGCGGATCCCGAGAGCACGGACGAGATGGCGTTCGTGAAGATTCGCTACAAGCAGCCCGATGGCGCCAAGAGCGAGCTGATCAGCACGCCCGTGACCGGTGCCGACGCAGTCTCGTCCATCGGGGGCGCCGATACGGATGCGCGCTTTGCTGCGGCGGTTGCGGGCTTCGGGCAGGTGCTCAAGGGCGGCCGCTATACCGGCGACTGGTCCATCGACGACGCGATCACGCTCGCGCAAGGCGCGCGCGGCCAGGACCCGTTCGGCTACCGTGCTGAGTTCCTGAACCTCGCCCGGCTCGCGAAGACCGCCGCGGCCTTGGAGCCCCTCAAGCAGCGCTGACGCGTCACGCATCTCTCGCCAAGCGGAATTCGGCGGGGGATGCGGCCGCCCGTTCGCGGCCCAAGGCCCGGAGCCGCCCCTGGGGCTGCTCGAAGTCACTAATTTTCAGGAGAAATGCTGGTCGGAGTGGCAGGATTTGAACCTGCGACCCCCTCGTCCCGAACGAGGTGCGCTACCAGCTGCGCTACACTCCGCCACGACCAGAGATTTGGCTGGAAGAGGACCGTATATAGACGGCGGCGGGCCCGCCCGCAACAACGAGGTGGGCGGTTCGGTGCAAAGTTTTTTGGTGCCGAATAGGCCGATCCATTGCCGAACGGGCCCGATACTGATACGACGGCAGCCCGCTCAGCCAGATGCCGGGCCGCCGGTTGAGTCGCTTGGCTCGCCGGGCGATGGAGCGGCTTCCGAACAAGCGTGATGGGGCGTGGCCAAGCGGTAAGGCAACGGGTTTTGGTCTCGTGATCCCAGGTTCGAATCCTGGCGCCCCAGCCACGCTAAATCATTGATGCAGAACGATAAATCGTGTTTCACGCGCGTTTCACACGACCTCCCGTTTCCGGGCGGTTTCCGGCGCGTTTGCGCACTCGCGTCACGCCAGCCTTGCGGCAGAGACGTCTTTGTGCGGAACGAAGGCCGCTGCCGAGGCGCAAGTCTCTCGGCGGGCATTCGGTGGTCAACATTTTATGTCGAGTGCAACGGAAGCATCGCGCAGCAACAGGGCGCAAAACCCGCCCTATTGTCGCTGAAACCCGAGCAGCTTGCGCTGTTCGTTCCAGTCGGTAGGGAGTTTGAGCGCCAGCCGCATCAGCCGCTTCGCGCTGAGTTCGGGTGGGTGTTTTCCGTTGATGATGGCAGTAACGATATCGGGTGCCAGCGACGGAAGCCTCAGCAGGCGTGACAGGTACCCGATGGTAAGTCGCTCTTGGCCGGCTATGGCCGGCACCGTTAGGTCGGGATCCTGTAGCAAACGCTCTTGAAAGTCATGCGCACGAGCGATGATCCGCA
Organism: Methyloceanibacter stevinii; assembly: GCF_001723355.1. Taxonomy (NCBI): domain Bacteria; kingdom Pseudomonadati; phylum Pseudomonadota; class Alphaproteobacteria; order Hyphomicrobiales; family Hyphomicrobiaceae; genus Methyloceanibacter; species Methyloceanibacter stevinii. Next base: position 159,086 of record NZ_LPWE01000011.1, read on the forward strand.
GCAATCCTGGATCGGCGATCGCGCGATCCTCGGCGTTTTGCACGATGAGCTTGATCTCTCGGCCAACGCGCTGGAGTCGCGCCTTGACCTTGAGTTTCAGGATGTCGTCGGTGCCCGTAGCAGCCGGCGCGAACGAAGGCTGCTCTAACGTCTGCGCCCGGAGTAGGCTGTGAAGCCGCTGTCGATACACTCTGATTTCCACGTGCTCGGCTTTTATGTCGACCCGGTTGACCAGCGCCATGAGAATGGATCGCACTAAGTCTGGGGCAAGCGTGGGGAGTTCGTCGGAAATCTGCCGGCCACGTGTGATAAGCCTCTTTTGCTGGGCTCCGTTCTGCTCCTCATCTCTGATAGCACTCAGGACCGCTCCCTCATCGCCGAGGAAGTCGCGGAGCCTGCCGATCACTAGGTTCTCTAAGTTGCCGGCGGGAATCCGCCGCCCCTGTGAATGGTCCTTGGCTGCTCCAGTGATGAGTGATTTCGATACATAGTACCGATAACGCGTGCCCTTCTTCACGGCATGCGTAGGAGTCAATCGTTCGCCGCTGTCGTCGAAGGCCAGTCCCGCTAAGAGGCTGGGATACTTCGCATCTGCGCCTGTGCTCCGATCCACCCGGTTCTCGGCGAGGACAGCTTGGACCTCGTCCCACAGGGCCTGGTCCACGATGGCTTTATGCTCTCCGGGGTAGGCACTTCCCTTGTGCGTGATGTCGCCGCGATAGATGCGGTTCTGCAACATGAGATAAAGGACACCGCGAGAAAGCTTGTGACCACCATAGTTAGCCCCGTCGGCAAAGGTACGACACTTGCTGCGAATTCCCGCAGCATCGAGTTCAATTTTAAGGGCGCGCACTGATCGAAGCTCGACATAACGCCGGAATACGTTGAGCACAGTCTTTGCTTCTTCCTCATTGACGACGAGCTTCCGATCCCGGACGTCATAGCCGAGCGGTGGCAGGCCGCCCATCCACATACCCTTTTTCTTCGAGGCGGCGATCTTGTCACGGATGCGCTCTCCCGCGACCTCCCGCTCGAACTGAGCGAAGGATAAGAGGACATTGAGGGTTAGGCGGCCCATGCTCGTGGTAGTGTTGAACTGCTGCGTAATGGAGACGAAGGAGACGCTACGCGCTTCGAAGACTTCCACGATCTTGGCGAAGTCGAACAGGGAGCGCGTCAGCCGATCGATCTTGTAGACGACGACCACATCCACCGTGCCTTCGGCGATGTCGGCGAGAAGCCGCTGTAGGGCAGGGCGGTCCAATGTCCCGCCTGAGTAACCGCCGTCGTCATATAGATTTGGCAAGACCGACCATCCCTCGTGCTTCTGGGACAGGATGAAGGCCGCGCAGGCTTCGCGCTGCGCATCGAGTGAATTGAACGCCTGCTCCAGACCTTCGTCCGAGGACTTGCGGGTGTAGATGGCGCAACGCAGTCTTGAGGGGCGAGGCGTCGCCTCTCGCGACCTAGCCATTGTTTGCTCCCGTCTTAGAACTTGTGCCGGCTCGCACGAGACCGAAAAAGCGAGGTCCGGACCAATGGGCACCTGTGATCTTCTTTGCGACCTTTGTGAGTGAGGGATAGCTCGCCCCGGCATATTCGAAGCCGTCCTCAGTCACCGTGACGGTGTGCGTGCGGCCATGCCATTCGCGCACCAGCCGGGCTCCCGGCTTCAGGGTGAGGCCAGGATCTGGAGCCACCCGGCCTGTGGTCCGGAACATCCTTGCCAGTGTCCTGAGCTTGCGGCGCGTCGTCTTGCCGAGCCCGCCGTGCTCAAGCTCCTGGCGCCGATACGCGATTCCGCGGATTAGAAGATCTCGGCTGATCCTTGGCGATACGGTGCGGCAAAGCCGTCGCCACTCACCGCGGAGTTCGTCGAGGCTAGCGCTTGCAAGGTCAATAGTACGCCCCTGCACTTGGCGCGGTCGAGCGGTTGTAGTTCCTGACATGGCTCTAAGCCTTATGGGATGTCGCCGCTGCGATGCGATAGCGTCGCACGCCGTTCTTGCCGACCTCGGAGACGAGCGGCAGCTTGAGCTTCTTCTTGACGATGCCTGAGAAGAAACCGCGTACGGAGTGCGGCTGCCAATCAGTCTCGGCGACAATGTCGTCGATGGTGGCGCCCGGCTTCCGGCGTAGCATCTTGATCACGAGAGCCTGCTTGCTTTGTGGAGACGCAGAGCGCTTCTTGGGTGTTGCTGATGACGCCTTCTTCACGTTGCGACGCGGGCATGCGGTCTCCGCTCTGCCTTTGCCAGGGGCGGCCGCCGTCGCGGGTTGGTCCTTTTCGGTGTCATCAATTCCGAGTGCCGCAAGCCCAGCTGTCGTGAGGAAGAGGCTGTAGGCGCGACTGTCCTCATCGCGTCGCCATTCCCGTGCGCCATCGGCAACAGGGCGCTCTTCGATCAGACTCCGTTTGAGTAGGGACGTAATGATTTTGTCGAGGGCGGCGCCTCTCACGCTTAGGTTTTGCGGAAAGGGCAACAGCGCATGATCGCTCCGTTGGGCCGCGGCGCTCAAGATCACGAGCTGCGTGTCGTTGAGCTTTTGAGTCTGGGTTTGGGTTTGGGCATGGGTTCCCTCCATCATGGCGCGCCGGCCCGATGCCGGTGCTTCCACTGCCCACAGCCCGGCCCGCAGGCCGGGGGAGGACGATGACGGAGGCGAGGTGCTCGCTGCCTGCATGCACGCTCTCTTTGGCAGGGAAGTCCAGCGGTATCCGCACCACATCCGAAGAGTGAGGCCTCTTGACTTGAACGAGGGCAACATCATTCTAGTAGGCAGACCGAATCGGTACGAATGGGCGGAGCCCAGGCTGCAGCTGGAAGCAATGTTTCACTGCACTCTGAGCCGGTCTTTGGCTGGGTGGGCAGAGCCTGCCACGGACAAGGCAGAGCCAGCGTCCGCGAATTCCTGATCGCCAGAGGCGATTGGTAAGGTCACTGAGATCGCAGAGCGCTCAGTCGCCAAGAGTTAAGGCCTGAATCCTTCAGAACTGATTTTTTGAACCCTGCTTGGGGTGACGTCACTCGTGCGTCTTCGCCCAAGCATGATGGAGGACGTCATGCCAACAATCCAATCTGTGCCCCTGAGCACGTTCAAGCTTAATCCGCGCAATGCGCGAACCCACTCGAAGAAGCAAATCCGACAGATTGCGAACAGCATCACGGCATTCGGCTTCGTCGTGCCGCTCCTTATTGACGAAGACGGGCTGATCATCGCCGGCCATGGCCGCCTGGAGGCGGCCAAAATGCTCGGTCTTCAGGAGGCGCCGGCAGTCGTTCTGGACGGTTTGAGTGAGGCGAAGAAACGCGCGCTTCTTCTTGCCGACAACAAGATTGCAGACAACGCGGGATGGGACCGCGAACGACTGGCTGCCGAGATCCCTGAGCTAACCGATCTCCTGATCGAGGAGAACCTGGATATCTCTATTACCGCCTTTGAGGCGATCGAGATCGACCAAATCGTCGCTGACTTTGAGAAGGACAGCAGGGATCCAGCAGACAGGTTGGAGCCCGCCTGGGAGGCCGGACCCATCGTCAGCAAACCAGGAGACCTGTGGCAGCTGGGCGCTCATCGCCTTCTGTGTGGAGACGCACGGGACAGCGGCTCTATCGACCGTCTCATGGGTAAGGAGCGCGCTGCAATGGCGTTTCTCGATCCGCCCTACAACGTCAGGGTCAAAGACATCGTCGGGCGAGGGCGGACAAAGCATGACGAGTTTGCAATGGCCTCCGGAGAAATGTCACGTCCCGAGTTTATCGAGTTTCTCCAAGAAACCCTCAGCGTTGCTTCCACTGCTTCGCGGGACGGGGCCGTCCACTTCGTGTGCATGGATTGGCGACATGTAGAAGAATTGGTCTGCGCTGGCCGGGGCGTGTACGGCGCCATGCTGAACCTTGTTGTCTGGGCAAAGTCCAATGCAGGGCAGGGAAGCTTCTATCGCAGCCAGCACGAACTCATCGGCGTGTTCCGGGTCGGTGCTGAACCACACCGCAACAATATTCAACTCGGCCGGCATGGGCGTTCGCGCTCGAACGTCTGGCACTACGCCGGGGTGAACAGCTTTCGCTCCGGTCGTCTGGATGATCTCGCAGCACACCCGACAGTCAAGCCGATCGCAATGGTGGTCGATGCGCTGAAGGACTGTACGCGTCGTGGGGATGCGGTGCTGGATACCTTCTGTGGTGCTGGTACGACGATCATGGCTGCGGAACGCGTGGGGCGGCGCGCCTTTGCCATCGAACTCGCACCCAAATATGTCGATGTCGCCGTTCGTCGATGGCAGGCATTCACACGGCGCGATGCGACTCTCCGCGGCTCGGGCCAGACCTTCGAGGAAGTCGCCAGCGTGCGTCAGAGGCTGCACGAAGCGGCCAGCGAGGGGGCGAATGATGGGGAAGCGTAAGAACGGAAGTCGTGGAACCCGGGATTCCGCCTCTTACGAAGTCGGATACCAAAAGCCGCCGAAGCACGCGCAGTTCAAGCCGGGTCAGTCGGGCAATCCGAAGGGACGACCAAAAGGGCACAGAAACTTCAAGACCATCCTCAAGGAGGTGCTCGCAGAGAAAATACACGTTCGTGAGGGAGATCGCACGCGGCGTTTATCGAAACAGGAGGCTCTCATCCGCATGACGCTCACCAACGCGCTCATGAATGACAACAAGGCCTTTGCGTCAGTCCTTCAGCTCTTGAGGTTGGCTGGTTTCATGGATGACGTAGCGGAGCCGACAGAAACGGAGAATGTCGGGCAGGACGACGCCCTGATCGTCGAGGAGTTCCTAAGACGTCACGGCGCGCTGGCGATGCAGAACAGCCAGCAAGAAGACGATTCCGGTTCCAGCCAAGCCACAGTCCATCTGGAGTCAGAGAATGAGTGAAGCACGAACCAGCCTTCTGAAAGGCCTTCGTCCATGTGACCTGGACGCCATTTTTCGCAAAGATCTCTATTCATTCGTTCAGAGGGCTTTCCCCATTGTCTCGGCGGGCGATAGGTTTCAGCCGAACTGGCATATTGAGGCAATCGCCGATGCGTTGACGCGCGTGCTAGACGGGGAGATCAGTCGCTTGATCATCACCGTCCCGCCCCGCAGCCTGAAGTCGATCTGCGCATCTGTAGCCTTTCCGGCGTTCGTTCTCGGTCACGATCCAACGCGCCGCATCATCTGCGTCAGCTATTCCGAGGGCCTTGCCCGAAAGCATGCGAATGACTTTCGAGCTTTGGTCCGCTCGCCCTTCTACCTGAACCTCTTCAGATCAACGCGCGTCAGTGCGGCCAAGGATACCGAGCTCGAGGTCATGACGACCGCGAGAGGCTTCCGCTACGCCACATCGGTGGGAGGAACGCTAACCGGCCGCGGAGGCAATCTGCTCATCATCGACGACCCTATGAAGCCACAGGATGCCCACTCCGAGAACGCGAGGGAGAACCTCAAGCAGTGGTACGCCAACACCCTCGTCCCGCGCCTCGACAGCAAAGCCGATGATGCCATTATCGTGGTGATGCAGCGCCTGCATGTGGACGACCTCGTTGGCCATCTCCTCGAACAAGACGGCTGGACCGAGCTGAGGCTTCCTGCCATTGCAGAGACGGACGATGAAGTGCGGATCGGGGAGGACAGAGTCTACCGACGCAGGGTGGGCGAGTTACTGCACCCTACTCGCGACTCCGAGAAGGTCTTGGCCGACCTAAAGCACACGATGGGTTCCTTGGACTTTGCCGCGCAGTACCAGCAGCAACCCGTGGCCCCAAGTGGAAACCTCATCAAGTGGTCGTGGTTTCCACTCTATGACAGTCCTCCTGCTTGGCAATCAGGCGATAAGCTGATTGTCAGTTGGGACACGGCGATGAGTGCGGGGGAGTTGGCGGACTACTCTGCCTGCATCGTGCTGCAGACACGAGGCGAGACGGTGTGGATCCTCGATGTCTTGCGAGAGCGGCTCGACTATCCTGATCTGCGGCGTCGAGTTATCGAGATGCATCGCCGTTGGCAGCTGCCGCGTTCGTATTCCCTGGTCATTGAGGAGAAGGGATCGGGGATGAGCCTAATCCAAGACCTGAAAAGGGAGGGCATTCACGCCATCGGCGTCAAGCCGACTCAGGACAAGGTGCTACGCATGTCAGCGCACACGGCGCGGATCGAGGCCGGCTCCGTATACCTGCCGCGGCAAGCGGGGTGGCTTGACGACTTCCGACACGAGCTCATGGCATTTCCTGCGAGCAAACATAAGGATCAGGTCGATGCCCTCACGCAAGCATTGGACCGAGCATTCACCGCCAAAGGCAGAATTCGGTGCACCACGGTGAGGTGCTAACAGAGATCGGGCTTCGACGGCTTCGGAAACCAGTCCTGCCATGAGCAGGCGATTCGTGAGTCCCATCCACAGGTGTCTCCCTGTGGGATTGGGCCAGCATCGAGCCCTAGGTCGGCAATGTCGGCTCAGTGGTACTAACCAGACGCCGCAAATTCGGATCCCGATGTCTGCTCCTGACCTGAAGCGGACATTTCGCGTGGGTTCTTGTGGTGGCTCTTGTCACGTCTCGTACTGGAATCGCCGGAGTCAGTTCATCGGTTTCCAACTTGATGGCCATCAACGTTCCACGCGGCCCAAACAGTCAGACTTAGATCGCTCGACGGGGAATTCAGCCCTGCGGAGCACCTCCTGGTGGCGTCTGGGCAAGGCGTGGCCACGATTGACTTGCGTAGTCGACATACGTGCAACAACCGGTTCGGCGGCCGCTGAACGGGGAGGAAACGCATGAGCTATTTTCTCGATCGTCTCACCTTCTTCGATCGGGTCGTCGACGACTTCTCCGACGGCTACGGCGTCGTCACGCGCGAAGACAGACGTTGGGAGGATGGCTATCGCAAACGCTGGCAGCACGACAAGATCATTCGCTCTACACACGGGGCCAACTGCACCGGTTCCTGTTCCTGGAAGATCTACGTCAAAGGCGGCATTGTTACGTGGGAGACGCAACAGACCGACTATCCACGCACGCGGCCCGAGTTCCCAAATCACGAGCCGCGCGGATGCTCCCGGGGCGCGAGCTACTCCTGGTACCTGTACTCCGGCAACCGCGTGAAATATCCGCTCGTGCGCTCGCGTTTGCTCAAGGCGTGGCGCGAGGCGCGTCGCGCGCGTCCACCCGTCGCCGCCTGGGCCTCGATCGTTGAGACCCCCGCGAAGCGGGATTCATACGTCAGGAAACGCGGTCTTGGCGGCTTTGTCCGCGCCGATTGGGATGAGGTCAACGAAATCATCGCCGCCGCTAACGCGTATACGGCGAAAACCTATGGGCCCGACCGCGTGGTCGGCTTCTCTCCCATCCCGGCCATGTCCATGGTGAGCTATGCGGCGGGCTCGCGCTACCTGTCGCTGCTGGGCGGCGTGTGCATGTCGTTCTACGACTGGTATTGCGACTTGCCGCCGGCATCGCCGCAGACCTGGGGCGAGCAGACCGACGTGCCCGAAAGCGCCGACTGGTACAATTCCGGCTTTCTCATCTTGTGGGGCTCCAACGTACCGCAGACGAGGACACCGGACGCTCACTTCTACACCGAGGCCCGCTATCGCGGTGCCAAGAGCGTCGTCGTATCGCCGGACTATTCCGAGGCCTCGAAGTTCGCCGATCTCTGGCTGTCCGTGAAGCAGGGAACGGACGCGGCGCTGGCCATGGCCATGGGCCACGTCATTCTCAAGGAGTTCCACGTCGATCGGCAGGCGGAATATTTCAGCGACTACGTCCGCAAATATACCGACATGCCCATGCTTGTCCGGCTGGTGAAACAGGATGGCAGGCTTGTGCCGGAGCGGTTCCTGCGGGCGAGCGATTTCGACAAAGCGCTCGGCGAAACCAACAATCCGGAGTGGAAAACCGTCGCGATCGATGAGGCATCAGGGGACGTCGTGGTCCCGCTCGGCTCGGTCGGCTTCCGTTGGGGCGAACAAGGCAAGTGGAACCTCGAGGAGAAGAAGTCGGACGAGTCGAACGTCAAGCTTCGCCTGACACTCTCGGATCACACGGACGAGATGGCGGACGTCGCCTTCCCGTATTTCGGCAATATCGAGCACGAACATTTCACCTCGAGCGACCACGATAGCGTGTTGGAGCGGAAGGTTCCGGTGACGCGCGTCGCGCTCGCCGACGGCGAGGCGCTGGTCGCGACGGTCTACGATCTGTTCCTTGCTAACTACGGTGTCGACCGTGGCTTCGGCGGCGGGAACGTCGCCAAGAGTTTCGACGACGATATGCCGTACACTCCGGCCTGGGCCGAAAAAATCACCGGCATATCGCGTGACAAGATCGTCGCGGTGGCGCGCGAATTCGCACTGAACGCCGAGAAGACGCATGGCCGCTCCATGATCATCATCGGCGCGGCGATGAACCATTGGTATCACATGGACATGAACTACCGCGGCGTCATCAACATGCTGGTGATGTGCGGTTGTGTCGGTCAGTCCGGCGGAGGCTGGTCGCACTATGTGGGTCAGGAGAAGCTCCGCCCCCAGACGGGCTGGCTGCCGCTTGCCTTCGCGCTAGATTGGGCGCGCCCGCCGCGGCAGCAGAACTCGACATCGTTCTGGTACGCCCACACTGATCAATGGCGCTACGAGACGCTGGACGTGAAAGAGATTTTGTCTCCCACGGCGCCGGCCGGGCCCTGGGACGGCGCGCTGATAGACTACAATGTCCGGGCCGAACGCATGGGGTGGCTGCCGTCCGCGCCGCAGCTTGAGGAAAACCCTCTGGGGATCGCCGCGAAGGCCAAGGCCTCCGGCATGGAGCCGAAAGAGTATGTCGCGTCGGCTCTGAAGTCCGGCGACCTGGCGCTGTCCTGCCATGATCCGGACAACCCGAAGAACTGGCCACGCAATCTTTTCGTCTGGCGCTCGAACCTGCTCGGCTCGTCCGGCAAAGGCCACGAGTACTTTCTAAAGCACTTGCTCGGCACGTCGCACGGCGTCATGGGCAAGGATCTTGGCCAAGACGGCAAGCAGAAACCGGAGGACGTCGTCTGGCACGACACGGCGCCGGAAGGAAAGCTCGATCTCCTCGTAACTCTCGACTTCCGCATGTCGACGACGTGTATGTACTCGGACATCGTGCTGCCGACCGCGACTTGGTACGAGAAGAACGACCTCAATACCTCCGACATGCATCCCTTTATCCATCCGCTGACCTCGGCCGTGGATCCGGTCTGGGGCGCGCGCAGCGACTGGGAAATCTACAAGGGCATCGCCAAGGCCTTTTCCGAGGTTGCCCCCGAGGTTCTCGGCAAAGAGACCGATGTCGTGCTGACGCCCATCCTGCACGACACGCCCTCCGAGATCGCCCAGGCGGTCGACGTCAAGGATTGGAAGCGCGGAGAGGTCGAACCGATCCCCGGCAAGACCATGCCGCAAGTCGCCGTGATCGAGCGCGACTATCCCAACCTCTATCGGCAGTTCACGTCGCTCGGGCCCCTGATGACCAAACTCGGCAATGGCGGCAAGGGCATCGCTTGGAACACGGAGCACGAGGTCGACTTCCTTAAAAGACTCAACGGTTCCGTTGAGAACGGACCGACGGAGGGGCTGCCGCGGATCGACACAGATATCGATGCCGCCGAGGTGATTTTGACCTTGGCTCCGGAGACAAACGGAGAGGTGGCGGTCAAGGCCTGGGAGCCTTTGAGCAAGGCAACAGGCCGCGAACACGCTCACCTCGCCACGCACAAGGAAGACGAAAAAATTCGCTTCCGGGACTGCGTGGCGCAGCCGCGCAAGATCATATCTTCGCCGACGTGGTCGGGTCTTGAGTCGGAGACCGTTTGCTACAACGCGGGCTACACCAATGTCCATGAGCTGATCCCGTGGCGGACACTCACCGGCCGCCAGCAGCTCTATCAGGACCACCTTTGGATGAGGGCCTTCGGCGAGGGCTTCTGCGTCTACCGTCCGCCAATCGACACGAAGACGGTGAAACCGGTTGTCGATCGCAAACCGAACGGCAACAAAACCGTCGTGCTGAACTTCATTACGCCCCACCAGAAATGGGGCATCCACTCCACGTATACAGACAATCTCCTGATGCTGACGCTTTCGCGCGGCGGTCCAATCGTATGGATCAGCGAGGTCGATGCCGCCAAAGCGGGCATTGTCGACAACGATTGGATCGAGGCCTTCAACACGAACGGCGCGCTCGTCGCCCGCGCCGTCGTTTCCCAGCGCGTCAAGGAAGGCATGTGCATGATGTATCACGCGCAGGAGAAGATCGTGAACGTTCCGGGTTCCGAGCAGACCGGTCAGCGCGGCGGCATCCACAACTCGGTGACGCGCACCGTGGTGAAGCCGACACACATGATCGGCGGTTATGCCCAGCAATCCTACGGTTTCAATTACTACGGCACCGTCGGGTCTAACCGCGACGAGTTCGTCATTATACGCAAGATGGCTGATGTCGACTGGCTGGAGCGTCCGGCCGCGGACCAGGCTTCCGACAGCGCTAACCTGGAGGCCGCAGAATGAAGATCCGTGCTCAAATCGCGATGGTGCTGAATCTCGACAAGTGCATCGGGTGTCACACGTGTTCGGTCACGTGCAAGAACGTGTGGACCAGCCGCGAAGGCATGGAATACGCCTGGTTCAACAACGTCGAGACCAAGCCGGGCATTGGCTACCCCAAGGAGTGGGAGAACCAGGACCGCTGGAACGGAGGCTGGCGGCGCAAACGCAACGGCCAGATCGAGCCCCGCATCGGCTCGAAGTGGCGCGTGCTCGCGAACATCTTCGCCAATCCAGACCTGCCGGAGATCGACGACTATTACGAGCCGTTTACCTTCGACTACGAGCACCTGCAAAAGGCGCCTGAAATGCAGGCCATGCCGACCGCGCGCCCCCGGTCTCTCGTTAGCGGCGAGCGGATGGAGAAGATCAAGTGGGGCCCGAACTGGGAGGAGATCCTCGGCGGCGAGTTCGAGCAGCGCTCGCCGGATGTCAATTTCGAGGGCGTGCAGAAGGAGATCTACGGGCAGTTCGAGAACACCTTCATGATGTACCTGCCCAGGCTGTGCGAGCATTGCCTCAACCCGGCCTGCGTCGCCGCGTGCCCGTCCGGCGCAATCTATAAGCGCGAGGAGGACGGCATCGTCCTCATCGATCAGGACAAGTGCCGCGGCTGGCGCATGTGCGTGTCGGGCTGTCCGTACAAGAAGATCTACTACAACTGGTCGAGCGGTAAGTCGGAGAAATGCATCTTCTGCTACCCGCGCATCGAGGCCGGGCTCACCACCGTCTGTTCCGAGACCTGCGTCGGCCGCATCCGCTATCTCGGCGTCGTGCTCTACGACGCGGATCGCATCGAAGAAGCCGCCAGCGCCGCCGACGAGCAGGATCTGTACGAAGCGCAGCTCTCGATCTTTCTGGATCCCAACGATCCCGAGGTCATCGCGCAAGCGCAGGCCGACGGCGTGCCGCATAATTGGCTCGAAGCCGCAGTCCACTCACCGGTGTGGAAGATGGCGATGGATTGGAAAGTGGCTTTCCCGCTCCATCCGGAATACCGCACGCTGCCGATGGTTTGGTACGTGCCACCGCTGTCGCCGATCAACGCGGCGGTGGAGGCGGGCAAGATCGGACATGACGGCGAGATGCCCGATGTCCGCAGTCTACGGATTCCGCTCAAATATCTCGCCAATCTGCTGACGGCCGGAAAAGAGGAGCCAGTGGCGACGGCGCTTGAGCGCATGCTCGCCATGCGCGCCTATATGCGGGCGAAGACCGTGGATGGCGTGATCGACGAGAGCATTCCCCGCCGGGTCGGTCTCGAGACGGACGCGATGGACGACATGTACCAGACGATGGCGATCGCGAACTACGAGGATCGCTTCGTCATTCCCACGGCTCATCGCGAGCTTACCGAGGACGCCTACGATATTCGCGGCGGTTGCGGGTTTTCCTTCGGCAATGGTTGCTCGGGCGGAACGTCGGAGCCCAACCTGTTCGGCACGCCGAAGAAGCACAAGACTCCCCTGGAGGTTGGCTAATGACGAAAACCCTCAAGGTCTTGTCGGCCCTGCTTGGCTATCCCGAAGCGGCCCTTGTCGATGCGGCGCCCGAACTGAGAATGGCTCTCGACGAAGAGAACCTTCTGCCGCCCGAGAGCCGGCCTTTGCTTGACGCACTGATCGAGGAGATGGCGACAGGCGACCTCTACGACCTGCAGGAGCGCTACGTCGAACTGTTCGATCGTACGCGGTCCTTGTCGTTACACCTTTTCGAGCATGTCCATGGTGAAAGTCGCGACCGCGGCCAAGCGATGATCGACCTCAAGGCCCAGTACGAACAGAGTGGGCTGACGCTCAGCGCGAGTGAGCTTCCGGACTACCTGCCGGCATTTCTCGAATTTCTGTCGACGCTGCCATTGCCTGACGCCCTGCAGATGCTGGGGCAGACCACGCATATTCTGAACGCGCTCGCCGAGCGTCTGCATAAACGGGACGCGCCGTACGAGGCCGTGTTCCGGGCGCTGGCGGCGCTCGCCACGCCGGCCCCCGAAACGGCGGATATAGAATTGGTGCCCGAAGGTCCCGACGCCGATCCGAACGATTTCGCCGCGCTCGATGCTCAGTGGGAGGAGGAGGCGGTGACCTTTGGGCCCGACGCCGGACCGAGTTGCAAGGACCGTCTCGTGGCACAAATCCGCGCGGGCCGGCGTCCGGTTGCCGACATGCCGATGAAGGGAGAAGCGCCGTGAATGCCACCATCAATCAGCTTCTGTTTGGATGGTACCCGTATCTTTGCATCACGATCTTTCTGATCGGCAGCCTCCTGCGCTTCGATCGTGAGCAATACACATGGCGGTCGGGGTCGAGCCAGCTCCTGCGGCGCAGGCAGCTCACCTGGGGCTCGAACCTTTTTCATGTCGGTATCCTCGTCATCTTCCTCGGCCACTTCGTTGGCCTGCTGACGCCCATAGCCGTGTTCGATTTTCTCGGCATCTCTCATGGCTTCAAGCAGATGATGGCCATCGTGGTGGGCGGCATTGCGGGCATCGCCTGCTTTGTTGGGCTGACGTTGCTTGTGCACCGGCGCCTGTTTGACGCCCGCATCCGCAACACCTCGTCCTTTGGCGATATCGCGGTTCTCTTGTTGCTTTACGTTCAGCTCATCTTGGGTTTGGCCACCATTTTGATCTCACTGGAGCATTTGGATGGCGGGGAGATGCTGAAGTTCATGACCTGGGCACAAGGGATCATGACGCTGCAGCCTGGCGTGGCGGCGCTGGTCGCCGACGTCAATCCCATCTTCAAGCTGCATCTGTTCCTCGGCATGACGATCTTCCTGGTCTTTCCATTCACCCGCCTCGTCCATATCTGGAGCGCGCCGGTCTGGTACCTTGGGCGGCGGGGCTATCAGGTGGTTCGCACCCGGGAGCAGGGCGGTCGCTATGGCAGGCGGCACGGGATGGCACCGCATCGCCCTGGCGATCGACCCATGCCGGCGGAGTGAGTGCAGTGACGTGCGCCGCCCATACGCTCCCGGAGCGCAGTCCCGTCAGTGTCAATGGCGTGGAGATTCCGCACGATGCCATCGCGCGCGAAGCGCAGCACCATCCGGCGTTCAAACCGATCGAGGCGTGGCAGGCGGCGGCGCACGCGCTCGTCGTCCGCGAACTGTTGCTCCAGGAGGCGCGCCGCCTCGGCATGGCGCCGGTCCCCCGCCGGGACGCAAGCGGGCGCCGCGAGGCGGAAGATGAGGCCCTTATCCGAGAGCTGATCGAGCGGAAGGTCACGACACCAGAACCGGACGAAACAAGCTGCAGGCGCTACTACGAGCACAATAGGCGCCGCTTCCGCTCGGAGCCGATCTATGAGGCCGCGCATATTCTGTTTCCAGCACGAGAGGACAGTGCGGAAGACTTCGCGGCGGCCGAACGCGCGGCCAACCTCGTCATTGGGGAGTTGCAGGCCCAGCCGTCCCGGTTCAGCGACTTGGCGCGGGCTCACTCGGCCTGCCCGTCGGCGGCCCAAGGCGGGAATCTCGGTCAGATAACAGCCGGTCAGACCACAACGGAATTCGAGGAAGCGCTCGTTGGACTGGCGCCCGGCACGATCAGCGAGAAGCCTGTGAAGACCCATTACGGGGTCCACATTATCCGCCTGGATCGCCGGATCGAAGGACAGGAATTGCCGTTCGAACTGGTCTCCGACAAAATCGCGGACTATCTCCGGGACAGCGTCGTCCGTCGCGCGGCTGCCCAATACATCGCCCGCCTCGTTTCGCAAGCGGAGATCGCAGGCGTCGTCCTCGCCGGTGCCGAGGCCCATCAAGTTAGCACGAGCGGGTAATAGTCTGCCGGAGCCGCTGCCTGGGCCGGTTTGCCGCTGGTTCTGGGACGGTAGACGTTTGACCTTTCGGCACGGCGGTCGCTACCCTATGGGGCCACCTAGCAGAAAGGCCCCGGCGGGATGACGAAATTGGACCGAAGCCTGATCCAGGCGTTGCCGGTTTTGCCGAAATGGATGCGGGCGAGCTGGACGATGTTATCGCCCGTGCCAAGGCGCAGCGCATCCCGAAAGGAACGGCGGTGTTCCGGCAGGGCGAGCCGACCAAGTCCTTCTTCGTGTTGCTGCACGGCCGGCTCAAAGTGGTGAAGGTCACCCCCAGCGGACAACAAGTCCTCATCCGCTTCGTCAATCCCGGCGACATCTACGGCATCGCCAAGGCGCTGAGCCGGGAGGATTACCCGGCGACGGCGACGGCTGTCATCGACAGCGTCACCCTCGTCTGGCCGAGCGATATTTGGGACGAGTTCATGACGTCTCATCCGTCCATGTCGTTGAACGTCATGCGGATGATGGGGGACCGGCTCCAGGAAGCCCATACCAGGGTCAAGGAACTGTCGACCGAGGAGGTGGAACGGCGTGTGGCCCACACATTGTTGCGGCTCATCGCCCAGTCCGGCCGTAGCACGGAGGAGGGCGTCATGATTGATTTCCCCATCACCCAACAAGATCTTGCCCAGGCGTCCGGAACGACGTTCCACAGCGTCAGCCGGATTCTCAGCGGGTGGGAAAGCGAGGGCCTTGTCACGATCGGGCGCCGAAAGGTCGTTGTCAGCGATGTCGAAGGCCTGTCGCACTTGGCCGAGCAGGCCCCTAGCGGCAAAGAGTAGGTGGCGAATCCTTACACCTGAAACCGAGCTTGCGTTGAAGCAAGTTTGGCGACCCGCTCCGCCGCTACTATCCGTCCGTTTGAACCGGGAGGATGGAGTCCCACGGACGATGCAGCGGAGACTCGAGCGGGATAGCGCTTTCGCGCTTTTTACCTATGGTTTCCGGCCATTCTTCCTGGGGTCGGCGTTTTGGGCGGTCGTCGCCGTGGCTCTGTGGATCGGCGCGCTTGCCGGACTGTGGACCTTGGGCCAGGGCTACGGTGCTCTGGCATGGCACGCCCATGAGATGATCTTTGGCTATACGGGTGCGGTCGTTGCGGGATTTCTCCTGACAGCTGTCCCCAATTGGACAGGCCGTCTCCCGGTCGCGGGCTGGCGGTTGGCTCTGATATTCACGCTGTGGGGCGTGGCGCGCCTAGCGTTCCTTGTAACTGGGACCATCGGCCCGCTCCCGGCCGTCGTGCTCGATAGCTTGTTCTTGCCGTGTCTCTTGGTGTTGATGGCGCGTGAGGTTGTTGTCGGGCGCAATTGGCGTAATCTCAAGCCGCTCATCCTTGTCACGTTTCTCGCGGCGGCAGATATAGCGTTTCACGCAGAGGTCTTGACCGCAGGAAGCGCCAACTATGGGAGCCGGGTCGGGATTGCGGCCCTCATCGGACTGATCATGCTGATCGGCGGGCGCGTCGTTCCCAGCTTTACGCACACCTGGTTGATGCGAAACAAGGCCAAGCGCCTCCCGGTCTCGTTCGACCGTTTCGATGTGGTGACACTGCTCGCTTCGGCTGCCGCCCTCATCTCGTGGATTGTCGTTCCGCGAGCCGCCGGGACCGGCGTCTTGTTCCTGGGGGCCGCGCTCCTGCATTGTGTACGCCTATGGCGTTGGACCGGCCTGCAGACTTGGCGCGAGCCGCTCGTCTTTGTTCTCCACCTCGGCTACGCGTTCGTTCCGCTCGGTTTTTTTCTAGGGGCGATCGCGGTGCTCGTCCCGAACAGCTTTGCCGGCACTGAACCGCTTCACGCATGGACCGTGGGCGCCATCGGACTGATGACCCTTGCCATCATGACTCGTGCATCGCGTGGTCACACTGGACGGCCTCTTAGCGCTTCGGCCCTCACGATCCTCATGTATAGCGCCGTCGTGGCGGCGGCGCTGCTGCGCATCGGCGCCGGGCTCGTTCCGGAAGCCACGGGCCGTTGGTGACGGCTGCGGGTATAGCCTGGATCGCCGCCTTCATGCTCTTTGTTCTCGAATATGGGCCAATGCTGCTCGGACGGCGTGTGGAGCATGCCGGCTAGGCGGGGAGCCAACAACTTTCGGCCGCGAGTTTGTCGCGGAGCAACGACCCGGAGCGGCGGAGCTGCTTTTAAGGGACCGCGCTCAATAGCCGCGTATGCGGAACAAGGAGGTGCGTGATGCCAAACTCGAGGTTGTTGTGGGCCACCAAGGAGGAGCTAAGTCAACGGTACGCCTTGATGGATCAGATGATGGAGGCGCAAGGAGTCGATGTCCTTGCGGCGATACGCGTGGATGGCGGGCTTGCCTTTATCGAGGCACGCGCCAAGTGCCGCTACTGTCAGCATGCTGGGGTATGCCGCCGCTGGCTGCTCGGTGACGGGGGAAGAAGGGCCGCGGATTTCTGTCCCAATGTCGCGTTCTTCCGGTCTTGCCCTAGACTCGACAGCTGAGGGCGCGCGTGCTCGACACTAGTACTGATATCCAAGTCCGAAGATGACCTTCTGAGTGTCGACGAAGTAGTCGTCCGCTTGGTAGTTGGCATATTTGGCTTGCGCATAGAAACCGTCGCGCAAGGGCAGGTAGGAGTAGAAGTCGAACTCCGAGCCGTAGTCCAGGTTCTGCACCGCGGAGCGGAACTCGTGGTATTGGGCCAGGAGCAGCAGCCCGCCAAAATAGCTGAACGGGCCGCCGGTGTTCGTCGGCACCTTGTACTTCGCCTGCGCGTAGAAGTCCTGCAGGCCCGTGGGCGGGATGACCAGGAAGACGTCGGCGAAGCCGTTGAAGATATGTCCCGTGGCAAGGGGCGTCTGAAACGCAGCGACGCCATTGTCGCTGCCCAGCAGCTCATAGACGAGCGTGCCGGTGAACCCGGCTTTGCTTAGACCCTGCTCGACGCGCACATAGTCCGCATTGTAGTCGACCGGGGCATCCCCGTAGCTGATCTGGTGCGCATACTCGAAGCGATAGTGGTAGTCGATGCCTCCGGTCAGCCCCTGCTTACCCTTGAGAAAACCGCCGAAGCTTGCGTTGGAAAGCGGGTCGAGGTCGTAGAGATCCATCAAATACGTGTAGGCCGTGAGCTTGCCGATTGAGAGCTCTTCGCTCTCGGCATGGATCAGATGCACGTTCGAATTGATGTTTCCGGCCGGCGAACGGTCGCTGAAGATGCGGTTGACATTGCCGATATAGGCGTAGAGCAGCTCCACCCCGGGGAGCGCCGTGATGGTCGCCTTGGCACCATCGAAGGTCTGGTCGTTCTGACGCCAAGCCACCGAGCCGACATAGCGGAGATTGTCGAGGTTCTCCAAATAGCGGCCGCCGAGCAGCACCACGCCCGGAATGTTGTACGACTCTAGATAAGCCTGATCGACTTCCGCGGACTCGACGTCCGCCACGACCGGATACTGGGTGCGGCCGTTGATCGTGTTGTTGAAATCGTCGGGTCCAAGCTCGAGTACGAACTCTCCCTCGACGCCCGCCCGGAAACCATGGAAGAAGCCGGACTCGATGCCGGTCTTGTTGCGGATTGTCGAGGCGCGCGCGTTCTTTGGCTTGTTGCCCTGGTCCACATACTCGTAACGATACCGGGTGTCGGTCCAGAACCTAGCGTTCAAAAAGCCCTCGTGCGGCGGCTGGTAGCGCGTCGGCGCCCCTTGTTGCGGATTGTATGTTGCCTCCTGGGCAAACGCCGTAGCGCCGAACGCGACGACGGATGCAAGCAGTACGCATGGTCCGGCCACGAAATACCGTACTCTCGGCCGATGATCCGAGGGCGCCTTCACCTGCTGACGCCCGCCGGCACGGGAACGACCTCGGCGGCTTCCCGGCTTCTGCCGTCTTGCGCCTCGTGCCCGAGTCCGACGGGCCGCCGCGTTCGATGTCGTGGAGCAGGCCGGCGCGGCGGGTGTAGAACCACCACGTGACCGCGATACACGTCGCGTAGAAACCCAAGAAGCCCCACAGCGCGAGTTCGGGTCCGCCGGTCGCCGCAATCGAGCTACCGTAGGCTTTGGGGATGAAGAAGGCGCCGTAGGCCGCAACGGCCGAGGTAAAGCCGATGATCGCCGCGGATTCCTTGTCGGCGTGGCGTGTCTGTTCGGCCGCGGTCAAGCCGGGCATCAAGCGGCCGACTTCCTTGCGCATGATCGCCGGGATCATTTGGAAGGTCGAAGCGTTGCCGACGCCTGTTGCGAAGAACAAGATCAAGAACATCGCGAAGAAGCCCCAGAAGGCACCAGGCTGATCCTTGATACCTAGGAAGAAGAGGACACCAGCGACCGCGGCGATCATGACCGTGAACACCCAGATGGTGACGCGCCCGCCGCCCCAGCGGTCGGCGATCCATCCCGTCGCGGCGCGCGACAGAGCGCCGACCAGAGGTCCCAGGAAGACCAAGGGCAGCGAGTTCACTTCTGGGAACTGGGTCTTGGCGAGAAGGGGAAAGCCCGCCGAGTAGCCGATGAATGAGCCGAACGTGCCCGTATACAGCCAGCACATGATCCAGTTGTGCTTCCGCTGGAAGATCACCGCCTGCTCGCTGAACGACGCTTTCGCCGAAGCGATATCGTTCATGCCGATCCAGGCAGCGACCGTGGTGACGAGCAGGAACGGTACCCAGATGAATCCGGCATTCTGCAACCACAGCCGTGTGCCTTCCGACGTGGTCTGCGGCTCGCCCCCCACCACGCCGAAGACGCCGGCGGTAATCACCAGGGGCACGACGAACTGAACGACGCTCACGCCGAGATTGCCGAGACCGGCGTTGAGCGCCAGCGCGTTGCCCTTCTCCTTTTTGGGGAAGAAGAAACTGATATTGGCCATGGACGAAGCAAAGTTACCGCCGCCGAAGCCGCACAACAGTGCGAGGACAAGGAACAGCAAATAGGGCGTATCGGGATTCTGCACGGCGTAGCCGATGCCGAAGGCAGGTATGAGCAGTGAGGCGGTTGTCAACGCCGTCCACAATCGGCCGCCGAAAATGGGCACCATGAACGAATAGAAAATGCGGAACGTCGCGCCGGAGAGGCCTGGCAATGCCGCCAGCCAGAACAGCTGATCGGTGGAATAGGTGAAGCCGATCGCCGGGAGTTTAGCCACGACCACGCTCCACACCATCCAGACCGCGAAAGCCAGCAGGAGCGCCGGCACGGAGATCCATAGATTGCGCCGCGCGATACGGCGCCCCGTGGTCTCCCAGAACGTCTCGTCTTCAGGGCGCCAGTCTTCGATCAGCCCATGGTGCGGGCCATGTTCCTCGTGGCTGTGCGCGTGCTCGAGCTCGGCGAGGGGCGGCAACTTGGCCAGCACGTCGCCGGCGGCGCGCTGCTCCATGTGGCGAATGGAGAAGTGCATCCAGGCGAGCGAGACGGCGACGATCAGGAACAGCAGCATGAAGCAGCTCGTCCAAATACTGGTCAGATCGGCCATGACACCGAAGGCCAGCGGCAGCACGAAACCTCCGAGGCCGCCGATCATGCCGACCAATCCGCCGACCGAACCGACATTATTGCCGTAATAGACGGGGATGTATTTGTAGACCGCGGCCTTGCCGAGCGACATGAAGAAGCCCAGAACGAAAATCGTGACCACAAACGGAATCAGATTCATCTGCGTCGAGAAGGAGATCGGTCCCTTAATGCCGTGGATTACATAGTCCGTTTGCGGGTAGGACAGCATCAACAGGCAAACCAGCGAGACCCCAAAGGTCCAGTACATGACCGTCCGCGCCCCGTAGCGGTCGGATAGATGCCCGCCATAGGCACGGAAGAGGCTTGCAGGGATCGAGTATAATGCCGCGAGCATGCCCGCGGTTTCGATGTCGAGCTTGTAAACGCCGATCATGTAGCGGGGCAGCCACAATGCGAGTGCCACGAACCCGCCGAACACGAAGAAGTAGTACAGCGAGAACCGCCAGACCTGCTGATGCCGCAGCGGCTCCAATTGGGCCAGCAGCGAGCGCGGCTTCTCATTGCGGGCGCGTCTGGCCTTGATCTCTGGGTCGTCGTCGGTGGCGAGCCAGAAGACGATCGCGGTGATGGCCAAGACGGACGCCCAAGCCACGGCGACCATCTGCCAGCCGAAGGCCACGAGCACGAACGGGGCTACGAACTTCGTGACCGCCGCGCCGACATTGCCGGCGCCGAAGATGCCGAGCGCCGTTCCTTGTTTCTCCGGCGGGAACCACTTGGACACATAGGCGATGCCGACGGCGAACGAGCCGCCTGCAAGCCCGACGCCGAGAGCCGCGACGAGCATCCACGGATAGGTGGTGGCGAAGGAGAGGAGGAAGGTGGCAGCAGCGGCCGACAACATGGTCAGGACATAGACGACACGGCCGCCATACTGGTCCGTCCAGATGCCGAGCAATATGCGGCTGAGCGAGCCGGTCAGGATAGGCGTCCCGACAAGCAAGCCGAATTCGGTCTCGTTCAGACCGAGATTTTCTTGGATACGTACACCGATGATGGCAAAAATCGTCCACACGGCGAAGCACACCGTGAAGGCAACCGTCGAAAGCCAAAGAGCCCGGTTTGCCCCAGGCGTCGAACGCGTCGTGGTCATCTCGGCACTCCCTGCGAACTGCTCGGGAGTACCCGGTTTTGACACACGATGGACGCGAACGCCCCTGTGCCGCAGTCGGCTGTCCCGATGCGTGTCGTTTTCTCGGATCCCCTGTCTGGCTCGCGGCGCCCCATAACGGCGTGGTGCGCCCTAACTCACCCTACATTGGCGTCCAAGGCTGGTCGGCCGTCCCGACGGGCGGCTGGGGGGAAGGCCGCAAACCGCAAGGACACGCCATGTTCTCGCCTTTATCGCCAGCCCGGCCCGGCGGAACGTTGACGCAGCGCAAGCTGGCCGACGATCGGGTTGGACAATGCTCGTGTCGGTGATGCGGCAGGGAAGGCCGGGCAGTGCGGTCCCGCAATCGCCGATAAGGGACCTATGGATTTCTAGCATCCTGGATCGCTGCGCTTGCCAGCAGAGTTGCGACATGGGGCGTGTGGCCAGGCTTGCTGCGACCGACAGCGTAAGGCGAAAGGCTGCGACGGACATTTTAGTGCATCGAGGTCGATTAAAAAGTCGACGGCACGGCTTCAGACTCGCTTGGAGCGACCTGGATTTGCCTTCACGAGCAGCTTAATCGCTTCTGAAATCTCATCTTCGCTGAGGGTTGCAAACCCGAGTCGGAAGGCCTCGGGCGCCTCGGCCGGCTTCAGGGTGAAATGAGCTCCCGGAAGAACAGAGAGACCAAGGTCGGCGGCGTCCGAGCCCAGGTTTCAGCGTGGAAGCCTGGGTTAAGCCTCAACCAAATCGCAAGCCCGCCCGCCGGAAGGACAAACTCGGCACATTTTGAGAAGTGTCTCTTCAGCAACCCATACAAGTAATCTCGGCGCGCGTGATAGACGCGGCGCGCCTTTCGAGCATGCCGTCGGAGCGTACCATCCGAAATTAACTCGCTGAGCGCGAGTTCTAGAAACACATCTCCTTGCCTGTCGATGGCCTCACGCCTATCGCTCATACGTTTGAGAATTTTGGGCGGTGCCACCGCGTAACCGATCCGAATGCCGGGCGCGAGAATCTTCGAAAGCGAGCCTACATAGACCACAGATGCATCACGTTCAGCGTGAGCCGCCAGAGGCAACACAGGGTGTCCGTCAAAGCGGTATTCATGATCGTAGTCGTCTTCGATTATGGTCAAGCGATACCGTCGGGCTAGTTGCAAGAGACGCAGTCGCCGCGCCGCGCCGAGGGTAGTTGTCGTGGGGTATTGGTGGTGCGGAGTTACGTACACGGCCTTGAGGCTAGGCTCTCGGGCAGCAAGCTGCTCTAGTCGATCAACGTTGATGCCGCCATCGTCCACCGGAACCGCCGCTACGCGTGCACCTGCCGCACGAATTGCGGCCCAGGCGAGCGGATAGCCTGGCGATTCGACGGCAATCTTCGATCCGGGCTCAGCGACAGCTGCAGCAGCGAGGTACAAGGCCATCTGGCTCCCCCGCGCGATCAGTACGTCATCGTAGTGGAGTGTTAGACCGCGTTCGTTTGTCAAGTAGTGGGCAAGCGATGTCCGGAGCGCCTCGTTACCGCGCGGGTCGCCATACGCGCCGTCAAGGAACACCGGTGACTTCAAGGTTCTGCGAAATGCTCTGCCTAGTGCAGTAGTGGGGGCAATCCGGGGATCGGGCAAACCATCGGAAAGGCTCAGGGCTCGGCTGCATTGCTTGGTGGCGTTGGGACGACCTGTGGCAGTGGTGTCTGCCAGACAACGCTCGCGACCGAAGTCCGGCAAGTCGTGCGCAACGAACGTGCCGCGAGATGGCTCCGTTACAAGCCAGCCCTGCATGGTGAGCTCGTGATAAGCGGCATCGACCGTGTTGCGGTTGAGCAGCAGGCTCTTCGACAGCGCGCGGGTTCCGGGGAGGGGATCACCGGGCTTGAGCCGCCCCCTCTCGATTTCGGCAATAATTGCACGAGAGAGTGCAAGAAAAATGGGTTCGCGTCCCTCTTGCTTCACCTCGATCGCTAGTGTCGCGCCTTTGCCCATTGGTGCCGTCCGTTCCACCTGACCGCTGCCGCACGAGTTGCCGGCTGAGGCATCTCTTGTGGCAGGCGAAGTCCAAGCCCGAGAATCAGATGAAGAACCGGCCTAGACAGTATATCGAATCCGGACCTGCAGGATAGGCCGGTTTGGAGATATCAAGAAGAGCCTGATGCCAAAAGTTCCCGGCCAAGCCGGGGCACTCAGGCAATTCAACTGGAGTGGCTTTCGGTTCCGTGGACCGAATCGCTAGGGAGGAAAATCTATGAGAATGAGTTTCGGTGTGCTTGCCGGCACCGTCGTCGCAGTGACGATGGGCATGTCTGGTCAGGCCTTTTCAATGAACTCCGACGAGGAGCAGCTAAAGCGCATGGCTGATCCCGACCAGTGGCCCGCCCCTGGTCGCGACTTTGAGCTGACGCGTCACAGCACGCTCTCAGACATTACGACCGATAACGTCAACAAGCTGCAGATGTCTTGGGCCCAGGGCACGAACGCCCTTCGTGGTCACGAGGGTCAGCCGCTTGTGATCAAGGACGTTGGTGGCAAGACCATGCTGTTCATGGTTTCTGGTTGCCCGTCCATGGCCAACTGTAACGTTGTTCAGGCTCTCGATTTGACGGATGCCGACAACCCGAAGCAGGTTTGGTCGTATGTCAAGAAGACCGACCGTGACGAGTCGGCTGTGCCGCGCGCTTGCTGCGACACCGTCAACCGTGGCGGCTCCTATGCCGATGGCAAGTTCGTTTATGGCACTCTCGATGGTTTCGTGATTGCCCTGGACGGCCAGACCGGTAAGGAAGTTTGGGTCGTCAAGTACGCCTATCCCGAGAAGGGTGAGACCATCACGCCGCCTCCGTTGATAGCCGATAACAAGGTTATTATGGGCTTTGGTGGCGATGAGTTCGCCGCTCGTGGCCGCGTTGCCGCCTTCAATCTTGCGGACGGTTCCGAGGCTTGGGTGTGCCACAGCACGGGTTCCGAAAAGGGCGTGTGCCTGACGCCTGAAACCAACAAGGCCAACCCCCAATTCGGTCAGGCTGGTGAGGATCTTGGTATCAAGACCTTCCCCGGTGAGGACTACAAGATTGGTGGTGGTGCTGCTTGGGGTTGGTATTCCTACGATCCCGAGCTGAAGCTGGTCTACTACGCGACCGGCAACCCCGGCCTGTGGAGCCCATCCTATCGTTGCCCCGATAAGACCCATGAGGAGTGCAACACTGGTGCGTTCGACAACAAGTGGTCGATGACGATCTTCGCTCGCAAGGTCGACAACGGCGACGCTGTCTGGGCCTACCAGATGACTCCGTTTGACCAGTGGGACTATGACGGCATCAACGAGAACATTCTTACCGACATGGACATCGACGGTAAGAAGGTGAAGGCTCTCACCCACTTCGACCGTAACGGCTTTGCCTATGTCTTGGATCGTACCGACGGTACCCTTCTGCGCGCCACGAAATACGTGACGACGGACTGGGCCGAGAAGATCGATATGAAGACAGGCCGTCCGATCAAGGTGCGTGACCACTCGCCGCTCGAAGTTGGCCGCAACGTCTCGACTTGCCCGTCTGCTATGGGTGGCAAGGATCGCCAGCCGGGTGCCGTTGATCCAAAGGAGCCGAACATCTTCTACATGCCCACCAACAACTGGTGCATGGAGCTCGAGCCTCAGGAGCGCACGCACACGAACCAGGGCACGGTCTACGTGTTCGCGAACGTGTACATGTATCCTGAGAAGGAAGGTGTGACCGGCAAGATCAAGAAGTACGACGTCCTGACGGGTAAGACGCTCTGGGAGATCCCGGATCCGTATCCGAACTGGGCCGGTACGATGGTCACCGACGGTGGTCTGATGTTCTACGGTTCGCTGGGCGGTGACTTCCGCGCTGTCGACCGGAATTCCGGCAAGGTTCTTTGGAGCCGCAAGCTGGGTTCGGGCATCATCGCCAACCCGATCACCTACAAGGTTGGTGGCAAGCAGTACGTCGGCGTCTACTCCGGCATTGGCGGCTGGATCGGTCTTCCGGTCACCGCTGGTCTGGACCTGAGCGACAAGTTCGGCGCCATCGGTGCGACGGCCATGACCAAGGCCGCTGGCCTGCAGCATATCCCGCAGGGCGGTACGCTGAACGTCTTCCGTCTCTACGAGTAGAGTCTCCACCAGTCGTGCTCGATGTTCACGAGGCGTCGAGCACAACTGGCTCCCTCGCCCGGTGCCGCAAGGCATCCGGGCGCTAGTTGGTGCCCGGACCGTCGGCAATGATAGGATTGGTACCAATGCCAACGAGCTAGCCAGCAGGTCGTACGACTGAGAGGTGCCACTCGGTGAGAACCAGCAGTATGCATCATGAAGCAGCCGGCCTGCAGAGGAACGGGGCTGTCGCATTCTTTCGACAGATGTCAGCCTTTGCCTTGGTCATACTGATTTCGATCCTGTCCCAAACGACTACAGTGTGTGCACGGGACGAGCGTCATGTTCCGTGTACCGAGGACGCGGTCCTTGTGTTCGATGCCTCTGGTTCCATGTCGGGTAATGGCTGGGGATACGGCAGCGAAAGTGCTCACACGGTTAGCCGCATAGATCGGGTGAGGTCTGCGCTCGAGAAAGTCTTGCCGAATGTCACCCGTTTCCGCCGCGTGGGCCTGGTGATCTACGGGCCAACACGGACTCCGGGGCTGCCAAACCAGTGCAACAACATAGAGGCGAGCTTGGCGCCGACCGCAGATGCCGACGAACAAATTTTGACAATTGTCAGGGGCCTGGTGCCCGCTGGTGGC
Organism: Methyloceanibacter stevinii; assembly: GCF_001723355.1. Lineage (NCBI taxonomy): Bacteria > Pseudomonadati > Pseudomonadota > Alphaproteobacteria > Hyphomicrobiales > Hyphomicrobiaceae > Methyloceanibacter > Methyloceanibacter stevinii. The sequence continues at coordinate 184,802 of NZ_LPWE01000011.1, forward strand.
ACACCATTGACGCGAGCCGTCGAGGAAGCCGCTGACCTGCTCGATTATCGCAACAATCCCGGCGTCGTCCTCCTGCTAACGGATGGGGAAGATACGTGCGGCGGGTCCCCCTGCGACGTGGGCAAGGCACTCCACGCTGATGCTGAGCAGCTGACGGTTCATGTCATTAGTTTGCGCGTGAGGGGATTGTCTTGGACGGGAGAGGCAAGCATCGTCCAGACGCGGTGTTTGGCTGAACAAAATGCGGGTCTGTATCTCTCTCCGGAGAGTACTGAAGAGCTGGTTGAAGCGCTTGAGAAGACTTTGAGCTGCCCCAATGTAAGTAGTGTCAGCAGCCGCAACGGGTTCACCGCCAATCACTAAGCGGGCTTGTCGTGCAAAGCCCGAGAGCGGAGATGTGGATAGAGACTTGAAGCGGGAGCCGTCGAGGTTGGAAACGTGATTGACCGCAATTGTTCAGAACGCAGTGCGATATCCGACGGAGCGATATCTGAAGAACACTCATCGGCCGCGAATGGAAAGAGCGAGACAATCGCGAAGGAACTTGCGCGAGACGGAGTTTCATTCCGGACCGGCAATGAGATGCGCTCGATATTGGGCCCCGGGAGCCTGAATGCGTGGTTGGCATTTACCTCATGCTGGGATGACCTCGGTGTGGATTCATACATGGCTGACGGTGGTCGCTATAGGCGTAGGCGGTTCGCCGTATTCACTGCCAAAGATGGGTCTATCCAACGCGCCACCCACCAGCCGCACTACCAGAGTCGCGACTACAACCCCGTGAATGGCGGCGTAGAACGCTGGTTCCTGCCGATCGAAACTGCCACTGTTGAGAACCACTTTGCACAGAGACTGCTTGGCTGCTGCACCATGCTGTTTGACGTATGCGCCGGGCAGGAAGACGTGAGCCCCCGCTGGCATATCGAAATGCATCAGTTTCGGATTGAGGCGACTGCAACCGAAACGGGATCGCCAACGCCGGAGGGGGCCCATCGTGACGGTGTGGATTTCGTAAGCGTTATGCTGATCGATCGGATCAACGTCGCCAGCGGCGTAACGCAGATCTACGATCCGTCTGGCAAACCATTGGGAGAGTTCACGTTGACCAATCCGCTTGACACGGTGTTCCTGGACGACCGTCGTGTCTTTCATGGTGTTACCCCGATCGAGCCGCTCGATCCGACAATGAAGACCTTCCGCGATGTCTTGGTGCTGACGTACCGCCGGGTTTGTAACTAGTCCCCCAGCAAGCCGACCAAGGCGTCGATTTTGGTCTTGGCCGCCCGTTCCGCCTCTTGTCTAACACCACCGACACCGCTCATTGCGTATTCACGTCAGTCGCTACTGAGCCAAATGCTCTAGCGAAAAGAGGTGTTGGGTCTTCGCCAGCGGTGCATGACAGGACCGGCATGTGTTGAGATCTTTGTTCAGGCGTTCGCCATCGGGAGCAAATATCGCAAAGTCCCAATCGCCGTTCTTTAGCTCGTCAGGAAACTTGGCGCCCCATCCCTCGCCTTTCTCCATCACTGCAACGGCGGCCAACTTGTCACGCACACGCCGTCCGAGAGAGCTGGTCACGACATTACCGTCATCGTCCTTCTTGGCCTTAAATACCTCGCCCACAATGACCGACCCAGCGGGGAGCTCGCGCCCTTGCTTCGCGGCCTCAATCGCCACATTGTTCGCAAACAGGCGAATGATTTGATCGGGGTTCTGCACCCGATCGAGACTCAGATAGTTCTCGAACTGAGTCTTGTAGTCCCTAGGAAACGAAATTCGCTCTTCATCGGCGCTTGCCATGCTTGCTGCCAGTACAAGTCCAAGCGCGAACGTGTAGCCCTTGCGTGTCATGAATACCTCCCCTTCTCGATCGCCCCGCAGTTGCTCTGCGATAATAATAGGTATCCATCATACTTATTTTAGTGCTAAGCATTCAAGGACGTTCTGGAGGGTCTGACTTCGCATTCTGACGAGGAACTTTTCCTATGAATGGAGCGGCCAATGAGACTTACCCGACATTCCGACTATTCACTGCGTGTGCTGATGTACCTGGCAGCGTTTCCCGACCGACTGGCGACGGCCGAGCAGATCGCAGCTGCGTACAATATCTCGCACCATCACATCATGAAGGTCGTTCAACGGCTCGCGCGGCTGGGTCTTATCGAGACGCTACGGGGACGTAACGGCGGCATTCGGCTGGCTCAGCCGCCCGAGAAAATCACCATCGGTGCAGTTGTTCGAGCGACGGAGGAAGATTTCGACCTTGTGGAGTGCTTCCGAACGACGACCGCGTGCTGCATCACGCCGGTTTGCCGTCTACAAACTGCGCTGCGTGATGCGCTGGGAGCGTATCTGGGAGTCCTCGATGAGTGGACGCTGGACGAGCTGACGATCAGTTCGAGCGGTTTTGCAGATTCTCTCCGGCAGCACCTTGCCGTCAGTCCAGCTTGATCCCAATGCATGTTCTGCGCAGCAGCCTGATGGCTGCGGCATTGGCCGACAACGCCTGCTGAGTGCGTTCCGTCTCGGCGCCGTACAAGGGAACGGGCGAGCAGTCAAATACTGAAGGGAACTAGTCATTTTGCACCTAGTGGACATCGCAGAGAGGATATTGTCGGAGACATCCGAGGCCATTCTGTATGCAGATCAAGATGGCGTTATCCGGCTGTGGAACGGTGGCTGCGAGCGCATGTTTGGCTTCGCAGCGCGGGAAGCTGTTGGTCGGCCGCTCGACATCATAATCCCCACCAACCTGCGGGCACGTCATCGGCAAGGCTACTCAAACACAGTGCGGACCGGCGTCACGCGCTACGCTGCGGGAGCATTGCTGTCCGTGCCTGCCATAAGGAAGGACGGAGCGCGTATTTCGATTGAGTTCTCTATTACCCCATTTCGGAGTGCTGAGGGAAAGATTGTTGGTATGGCAGCTATCATCCGTGACGTTTCTGAGCGGTTTGCCGAGATCAAGAGACTCAAAAGGCAGCTTGTCGACTCAACAACACCTGATTGAACGAAGGGCGCAAAACGCATGGAGCGCGGGTTCTGGAATATCTTGGTGCCAGCGGACGGGCCGTAGGTCGAGCCCGATAGTGCCCGGAGTCGCCTCGGTCGCAGTGTGGTCCCTAGTTTGAATGGAGAGGGACACTGGTTGGTAGGCACTCATGTGCTGGAACGGATTGTCACCAAGATGTGGTGGTTAGTCTTCTAGGTCCGATCGAAGGTCTCGCTCTGCAGCGCTACGTCTTAGGCCGCCCGGGCCTAGTCATCGAACTTCACTTTCGATGCTACGGGCACCGAATCGCCAGTTGAAGTAAGTGAAGTGTTGGCTTGGCGCCACAACTGGGCCCGGCCCGCCGAGAGCCGCTACCCCGCGACGACACTCCTCAGTCCTTCAAGGGCGATCTGCAGCAGTTCGTCCTCGGTTTGCGCCGAACAGACAGCGTAGACTGGATAGGAGATGCTGGGCGCTCCGGGAACAAGGTGGAGCTTTCCGGATTCGAGATGCGGCGTCACAAGCCGCTGGCGGAAATACCCGCAGCCTCCTCCCTCGAGAATGTAGTTCAACCCAAGAAGACCGACGCCACCGATGACCAGCCCGGGATTGCCGATTTCAGGGAAGGCCATGGCATGGTGGCTCGCGAACTCTGCGCCCCAGTCGACATAGACATAGTTCTCGGGCGGAAAAGCCGTCATGTCTGGATCTGTCGTTACGAGAACGAGTTTTTCTTCCAGGAGGAGTTCGACACGAACACCTGGTCGGTTTTGCGGTGCGTACAAGATGGCGAGATCGAGTACGCCATTGGTGACCTGTTCCATTAGCGACTCCGGCAAACCCACCTGTACGCGAAGCGCAATTTCCGGTGCCGTTTTGCGCATCCAGTGCAGCCACTCCAGCATCCATGGGTGCCACAAGATCAACTCTCCGCCAACGGCGAGTACGGCGCGGTGTCCCGGTGGAACCGCGACCTGATGACGAGCACGCTCCCACAGTTGAACGAAAGTGGGCGCATAACGCAGAAACTGCTCGCCGGCGGGCGTGAGTGAGGCTCCGCTCTTATTGCGGACGAAGAGTGTCCTTCCGAGCTTCTCTTCGAGTGAGCGGATGCGAGCGCTGACTGTTGTCTGGCTGACGTTAAGCTGCTCGGCGGCGCGGATGAAGCTTTGAGTCCTCACAATCGTAAGGAACGTTCTCGCCAGTTCGATGTCCATTGTCGAAGGGAACTCCAATTGAGCAATATTTCTGCAGCGAAGCACCGATTATATTCGTTTGTCTTGCGGAAAAAAGTATTGTCATTAAGTGGTTCGACAATGGGAGGCCGGTGCCGACCGGTTCAAAATGATGTTCCACAGCAGACTGTCCTTGTCCCCGTGCTACTCAGATGTGATCGGAGACAATGTTGTTCCGGCTCATGCGCCGGAGGACCTACAGCGTTGGCGGAGGATCCACCGCGACCGGCTGATTGGCGAACGGCTGGATGTCAGCCTAGCTGTTCGGGACCTCTATGCGCGGCAGATAGCCGAGAAGCTCAATCAGTTTCTCCCCGATCTCGCAAAACTGCTCGTGAGCGGCTATTGGCCTTGCAACGGCGAGCCGGACCTCCGACCATGGCTGAGTTCCGTTAGGCTGAGATGCGGTCACGTCGCTCTTCCGGTGATCGCCAAAAAGCACGCGCCTTTACAGTTTCGACTTTGGTGGCCTGGCGCTCCGATGGAACGCGGCATTTGGAACATTCCTCATCCAGAAAAATGTATCGAGGTTAACCCCGATATCGTCGTCGTGCCGCTTGTCGGGTTCGATAACGCAGGCTACCGGCTTGGCTACGGTGGCGGCTATTTCGATCGCACCCTCGCTGCGGCCCCAAACAGGCCGCGCATTGTCGGCGTGGGGTACGAGCAATCCCGCCTTGAGACCATCCACCCTCAGTCACACGACATTCCAATGGACTTCATCGTTACGGAATGTCGGGTCCGCGAATTCAATCGGTAATTGGAGTGGCGATGACCACTGCACAAAAAGCAATATTTTTGCTTTGAAGTACGAATTAAATTCACTTGCCGGACGCAAATTGCTGGCGCCAAGCTGCGCCAGACATTCCCGGCGCGGCACGAGAGTGGTGGGCCGCAGTCGCATTCGCTTGCACACTGACTTTAGACAGACGAGATGACCGTTTTCGATTTTCATGGCCCAGGCCTCACAGAGGAGCAATGGCGGCACATAAGTGAACTTGCCGGGACACTGAGTACCGAGCAGGCACTGTGGCTTAGTGGGTATTTCGCCGGTCTTGATCATCGAAAGAGAGAGCTTTCGCCATCGACCGATGTGCGTCCGCACGATGGGCGTGTCCACGAACTGGCCACCGGAAGTCTTGAGACGCGAACTATCACAATCCTGTTCGGGAGCGAGACTGGCAACAGCGCAGACGTGGCATCGGCGTTACAAGAGTCGGTCGGCAGGGAAGGTCTCGAAGCAGTCGTGGCGGATATGGCGGATTACAAGCCCCGACAGCTGAGAAGCGAGAGTGATCTGTTAATAATCACAAGCACGCACGGGGAGGGGGAGCCTCCTGCGACAGCCATGGACTTCTTCGAGTTCCTTGAGAGCGCAAGAGCACCGCATTTGGATGACCTGCGATACGCCGTGCTGGCGCTAGGTGACTCCACGTACGATCAATACTGCGAGGCCGGCAAACGGCTCGACAGAAGGTTGACCGAGCTCGGTGCGATACGCCTGGTCGAGCGCGTCGACTGCGACGTCGACTACGAAGACTCAGCTTCCGAATGGATAGGGGCTGTTACACAGGAACTCAAAAGGTCACGTGACAGAACGTCAACAGGTCACCACGCGCCGGACATTGCTCTGCAACCCAGGATCACGAAGCGCATCGTTGACCAACGTCACCCCTTCCGAGCAAGCGTCATCGACAACATCGTTCTGAGCGGCCGCGGGTCGACCAAAGAGACCCGTCACATCGAAGTGTCGATAGAAGGATCCGGTCTCAAGTTTGAACCCGGCGACGCCCTGGGGGTCATTCCGTCGAACGACCCAAGTCTGGTGAGCGCACTTCTGGATGCGCTCGGTCTGTCCTCGGATGAGGAAGTGTCTATTGGGGATAGAACGGTCGGTCTGGGCCAGGCGCTGACCGATGAGTATGAAATCACTGTTGGATCCACGCGCTTCGTCAACCAATGGGCAGAGTTGACCGGGGCCGACGATCTTGTCGCGCTACGCGGCAAGGAACAGGTGGACGCTAGAAGCGAGTTTCTGTTCCACAACCATATCATCGATGTTGTTCGTCGTTATCCGATGCCTGGCGTTCGTCCGAGTGCTTTTATTGCGGGGCTGCGCAATATGCGGCCCCGGCTTTACTCAGTTGCGTCTTCTTTATCTCTTGTACCTGATGAGGTTCACCTCACCGTTGGAGCCGTTCGATTCGAGCTCAATGGAGAGCCGCGTTCCGGCGTTGCTACGGGCTACCTTGCAGACCGGGTTGCTCCGACAGGCACGGTACCAGTCTACATCCAGCCAAATCCACGGTTTCGTCTGCCGGCCGACGACGTTCCAATCCTCATGATCGGAGCGGGGACGGGCGTGGCTCCCTATCGCGCATTCCTGCAGGAACGCGAGGCGCGCGGCGCGTCCGGCCGGTCGTGGCTGGTGTTCGGCGACCGCAACTTCCACACGGACTTCCTCTATCAGACCGAATGGCAGCGATGGCTGAAGGACGGAATGCTCACGCGGATGCAGGTGGCCTTTTCGCGCGACGGGCGCACGAAGTCCTATGTCCAGCATCGCCTGAAGGAAAACGCAAAGGACATCTACGCATGGCTGGAGGAGGGCGCCTCGCTATACGTTTGCGGCGGGCGCGAACTCGCACCAGCCATCCACGCGACGCTGATCGATGCCTTGAAGCAGGAAGGTAAGCTCAGCGACGTATCCGCGGCCGAATATCTCGGCACGATGCAGTCCACAGGCCGGTATCAAGTCGATGTCTATTGAAAGTCCTGCCGCGCCGGCGGCCGACCGGAGTCGCGATGTCTCGCAGTCCTTGGACAGGCTCCATCCCGACGAGACGCTGAAGGCGAACAGCGATCAGCTGCGCGGCGGCATCGTCGACGGCCTGGCTGACCCCATCACCCGCGCCGTCTCTCCGGACGATCAGAAGCTCATGAAGTTTCATGGGCTCTATCTCCAGGACGATCGGGACGTGAGAGATGAAAGACGCAGGCAGAAGTTGGAGCCCGCCTATGGCTTCATGGCCCGTGTGCGATTGCCGGGTGGCGTGTGCAGCCCATCACAATGGCTCAAGCTCGATACGCTGGCCCGCGACTACGGAGGCGGGAGTCTCCGCCTTACGACACGGCAGACCTTTCAGTTTCACGGTGTGCTGAAGCACAACCTTCGCGCAACTCTTCAAGGCTTGCGCGACGTCCTCCTCGATACCAAGGCCGCATGCGGAGACGATTGCCGCGGCGTCATGTGCTCGGTCAATCCGCATCTGTCCTCGCTGCACGCTGAGGTCTATGCGCTCGCGAAGCGCGCGAGCGATCATGCGGTGCCGAAGACCGGCGCGTACAAGGAGATCTGGTACGAGGAGGAGCGCGTGGCTGTCGCGGGACCAGAAGAGCCCCTCTACGGCCGCACCTACATGCCCCGCAAATTCAAGATCGGATTTGTGGTCCCGCCCATCAACGACATCGACGTCTACGCGCAGGACCTCGGCTTCATCGCCATCATCGAGCGGAAGAGGCTCATCGGATTCAACATCGCGATCGGCGGCGGCATGGGGCGCATCGACCGCAACCCGAACTCATACCCGCGCCTGGCGGACGTAATCGGATTCGTATCGGTAGACGATCTGCTGGCCACGATCGACGCCGTCATGGAAGTCCAGCGCGATTACGGAGATCGATCGGACCGCGCCCGCGCCCGGTTCAAATATACGATCGACGACAAGGGCCTTGAATGGGTCAAGGCCGAGATCGAAGTGCGGCTCGGATTCGAATTGGCGCCCGCGAAAGCGTTCGACTTCGCCTCGAACGGCGACACGCTCGGCTGGCAACAGGGCGAGGACGGCCTCCAGCATTTCACCCTATTCATCGACAATGGTCGGATACGGAATGGTCCCGAACGCCGGTTGCTCGATGGGATACAGGCTATCGCGCACATGAACGCGGGCGAGTTTCGCGTCACGCCCAACCAGAACCTCATGATCTCCAACCTCACCGAGCAGGAGCGAAGCCAAATCGAAGGCCTGCTCGGCGTCCACGGTCTGTCCGAACTCAATCGAGGAAGCGGCCTGAGGCTGAACGCGATAGCCTGTGTGGCGTTGCCCACTTGCGGCCTCGCCATGGCGGAGTCCGAGCGCTACCTGCCCAGCCTCATCACCAAGATCGAGGAGATGCTGAAACGCCATAGCCTCTACGACGAGCCGATCACAATGCGCATGACCGGATGCCCGAACGGATGCGCCCGGCCGTATATCTGCGACATCGGTCTCACGGGGCGTGCGCCCGGGAAATACAATCTCTATCTCGGCGGTGGCTTTCACGGTCAGAGGCTGAACCAGCTGGTCCTCGAGAATGTCGGTGAGGCGGCGATCCTCGACAAGCTCGGCGGTGTCCTCGCGGACTTCGCGCGCGACCGGAAGCGGGGCGAGCATCTCGGCGATTTTGTCCTCCGCGCCGGATACCTCGGCCCCACCCAAGACAACAGTCCGCAAGCGCGGTCCAAGAAAAAGTCTAAAGGAGCACGTTGATGTCTCTGCAACTCGGCCAGATTGCGCCGGACTTCGAGCAGGAAAGCACTGAAGGTCCGATCCACTTCCACGCGTGGTTGGGCAAGTCGTGGGGCCTGCTTTTCAGCCATCCCAAAAACTTCACGCCGGTCTGCACCACGGAGTTGGCCGAAGTCGCACGGCTGAAGCCGGAATGGGAGAAGCGCAACGTCAAGACGCTCGGGCTCTCAGTCGATCCGCTGGAGAGCCACGCCGAATGGGCGAAAGATATCGCCGAGACCCAGGGGCATGGCCTCAATTTTCCGTTGCTCGCGGACGCCGACAAGCGCGTGGCGACCCTCTACGACATGATCCATCCGGATTCTGATCCGACGGTCACGGTCAGAGCCGTCTTCCTGATCGATCCCACGAAGCGCATCCGTCTGATCCTGATCTATCCCCCGGCTGCGGGCCGAAACTTCGCTGAGATCGTGCGCGCTATCGACAGCGTGCAGACCGGCGACAGGGCCAAAGTCGCGACGCCCGTCAACTGGCAACCGGGCGAACCCGTCATCATCTCGCCGGCACTTACGAACCAGCAGGCCAAGGAACACTTCCCGCAAGGCTGGCGCGAACTAAAGCCCTATTTGCGCATGGTGGATTTGCCCGACTGACAATATGGACGGTGACACATGTCGAAGAGTCTGAATCCTGAAACGATTGCTGCCGGTAACGGAATCGCGTTGGACGAATCCTTTGGGGCAGTCACGCCCCCGATCTATCTGTCGAGCACGTTCGTGTTTCCGGGGTTTGCGCAGAGCGGCCCTACGACTACTCGCGTACCGCCAATCCTAGCCGCGCACTTCTTGCGGATACGATCGCGCGACGAGGGCGGCGCGGGAGCAGTCGTAACGTCGTCGGGCATGTCGGCCGTCGACTTGCTCCTGTCCACACTGGAGCCCGACACGCTCATCGTTGCCCCGCATGATTGCTACGGCGGAACCTATCGGCTTCTGGCCGCGCGGCGGGACCGGGGCCATTTCTCGGTCGTGTTTGTCGACCAAGGAGACGACGCCGCGTTGGAAGCGGCCTTCGAGCAGTATCCCGCGCTGGTCTTGATCGAAACGCCTAGCAATCCGCTGATGCGTGTCGTCGACATCGCGCAGATCGCAGAACGTGCCAAGTCGTTCGGAGCGAAGACCGCTGTCGACAACACATTCCTGTCGCCTGCGCTTCAGCGGCCCATCTCGCTCGGCGCGGACTTCGTGATTCATTCCACGACAAAATACCTCAACGGTCATTCCGATGTCGTGGGCGGCGCCATCGTTGCCGCGGATGCCGCGGATGTGGAGACATTCGCGACTTGGGCCAACATTACCGGCATCACGGGCGCACCTTTCGATTCCTATCTGACCCTTCGCGGATTGCGGACGCTTTTTCCACGGATGGAGCGGCAGCAGGAGAATGCGGAACGTATCGCGCGGTTCTTGGACGCCCATCCTCAAGTTGCAGCGGTGCACTATCCCGGTCTTCCGTCGCATCCGGGCCATGCCATTGCTGGCCGCCAACAAGCCGGGTTCGGCGCCATGCTGAGTTTCGAACTCGATGGTGGCGTGGGAGCCGTGCGCCGCTTCGTGGAATCTCTGAGCGTTTTCACATTGGCCGAATCTCTCGGTGGGATAGAGAGTCTCGTCGCCCATCCGGCGACCATGACGCATGTAGGGATGGGCGAAACTGCAAGGGCCGCGGCGGGAATCACTGACAGACTTCTCCGGCTTTCGATCGGTCTCGAAGCGGCAGATGATCTTCTTGCGGATCTGGAACAGGCGTTTGACGTGGCGCGGGAGAGGGTGGCGGCTCTCTAACACCGGCCCGGGAGGAGCAGCGTGGTACGGCCTCGGCAATTCCGCGCGCGATTTGAACTGACCTGGCGCCAGCGCCTCTCCAGTGCGGCGCGCGCAGTCACCACGTCTCTTGTCGTCGCGCTGGCCATCGTGCTGCTCTTTGCGGAACTGCAGCCCGAACTCGGCACGACGCTCAAGGCTCTTGCTGTTTGCGCGGCACTGTCACTCGTCGCCGGAAGGGTGCGGCTTCCGATCCTTGGTCGCCTTCTCGGGCTGTGGCAGCTCGCTCTGGACATCGACGGAGACTACCTCGTCGAGGTGCGCTCCAATGCGGTCCGGGCGCGGCGATCATCCGCCGACGCGGAAGCCCGCCTCTACAGTAAGATCGGAACAGCTCGAATCGACACACGCGTCTCGGGTGTGCGCATGCAGCTGATGTCGCGAAAGGGGCGCAAATGCTCCGAGGCGGTCGTCTGCGCACTTCGGCAGGACAAGACATCGAACCGGCCCGTCCTATTCTACGTGTTTGACAGCCTTGTTTTGGACACCACGGCTGTTTGCCGGAGACATCTCGGTACGGCATGCCTGACCATCCCACCAGGGCACCGGCCTGCGGTGCTCGAAGGCACCTATTGGACGGACCGGGATTGGGAAGAGGGGCGGAACACGGCAGGCCGAATCCGGTTTCATCGAGTGTCGGTCGGCACCGGATCCTCCAGGCCGCGCGTGCCCATTCTGAGCCACGGACGCTCACGGTCTCCGCAAGAGGGTGAATAGGCTTTGGCTTGGTGATATGGAGCAGGCCGATGTATGAGAGTGCGCCTCAGGTCGGGGTCAGGTAGAAGTGCGCGACATGGGCAATAAGGGTTCGCACGCCGGTGCGGCTAGACAGGACGCGGTGGCTAAGTGCCCATCGTCAGCGGAGTCACTCTTAGCGATCGCGCGGGACATTGCGCGCGACGGATTTTCATTTCGCACGACGAAGCAAATGCGCTCCGTCATGACGTCGCGAGGGCTGGGCGGATGGCCGGCGCGTGCCGCCAAATTCTGGCTGCGACGATCTCGCGTACGACCAGCGCAAAAAGGATCGCCAAAAACGAGAGATCTAGGACGGCAGCCTGCAGGTTGCCGACAATGGCCGATGTCGCCAGGGCGATCCGGCCCACCAACCATGCTGTAACCAAAACGACGAGCGGCGTACCTCTCACTGGCGTGCGCCCTGTCCAGTTCGGTATAGCAGTCAACACGAAGCCACCTAGGGCTGCGGCGGCAGCGCCGAACAACATCTCATGCGCATGCCAGCGGGTCGGCGCGAACGATGTCGTCAGTGTTGCGTCTCCGCGAAGGATCGAGAGCCAGATCGCAACGGCAATCGCTGCCCCGAGACCTGCACCGAAGAAAAGCGGCCTGAATCCCTGACTGAAAATTGTGTCAAACACTCCACGGTGTTGGGCACCGTTCATCACGGAGCTCTCGTCAAAGCACGAGTACGCATAAGCAGTAGACCGGCAGGGAACGCGTGATGCTTCGGAACCAGCTTACGGCGGGATCGGAGATACCGTTCGAGCGCCACAGCCCGATTGTGATCGACATCCCTTGCACCGAAGACCAGAGTCACCGGCCCGTTGAGGCATTCGGCCACAAGTTCTTTCACCGCTTCCGGATGCGCATCAAGTTCGCGATGATAGCGCGCACAGAATGCATCCCAGCGTGCGGCATCGTGGCCAAACCATTTTCTCAGCGCCGCGCTGGGGGCCAGTTCCTTCGCCCAGCGATGTAGGTGGAGTTGCTCCTTAGTGAGGCCGTGCGGCCAGACCCAGTCAACGAGGATCCGCTGTCCATCGCTGTCCGCCGGCGTTCGTAGGCCCGCTTGACCTTGATCGTGAAGGCCCGTGCTGCGCCCAATGCGCTCGCCTTTTGATCCATTGTTATCGGATACGCGGCAACGTTTGGAAGGTGTGGAACGGGGGCGGCGACGGCACGGTCCATTCCAAGGTCGTGGCACCGACGCCCCACGGATTGGCCGGTGCTCGGCGGCGTGCCCAGAACGTGTTTGCGACGCTCACGAAGAAGACGAGAAAGCCGGCGAAGGCCATGAAGGCGCCAATCGACGCCACGAAGTTCCATCCGGCGAACGTGTCCGGATAATCGGCGATGCGCCGGGGCATGCCGGCAAGGCCGAGGAAATGCATCGGGAAGAACGCGATGTTCGCGCCGAGGAACATCAGCCAGAAGTGTAGCTTCCCCAGGGCTTCGGAATACATGTACCCCGTCATCTTGGGACACCAGTAATACCAGCCGGCAAAGATCGCGAAGACAGCGCCGACCGACAAGACGTAGTGGAAATGCGCGACCACATAATAGGTGTCGTGAAGCGAACGATCGAGGCCCGCATTGGCCAACACGACGCCCGTCACACCCCCGATCGTAAACAAGAAGATGAAACCAAGGGCCCAGAGCAACGGCGTACGCAAGGTTATCGATCCACCCCACATGGTCGCGACCCAAGAGAAGATCTTGATGCCGGTGGGCACGGCGATGACCATCGAAGCAAAGGCGAAATAGGCTTGCGTGTCTGGGCCTAGACCGGATGTGAACATATGGTGCGCCCAGACGACAAATCCGACAGTCCCAATGGCGACCAACGCATAGACCATGCCGAGATAGCCGAAGATGGGTTTCCGTGAGAACGTCGAAACGACGTGGCTGACGATCCCGAAGCCACCGAGGATCATGATGTAGACCTCCGGGTGACCGAAGAACCAGAACAGGTGTTGGTACAGCAGAGGATCGCCGCCATGGGACGAGTCGAAGAAGGCGGAGCCGAAATTGCGATCGGTCAGAAGCATCGTGATTCCGCCAGCCAAGACCGGAACCGACAACAATAGCAGGAACGACGTCACCAGGATTGACCAGACATAGAGCGGCATCTTGTGGAAAGTCATGCCTGGTGCGCGCATGTTGAAGATGGTCGTAATGAAGTTGATCGCCCCGAGGATGGAGGAGATTCCCGCCAGGTGAATCGAGAGGATTACGAAGTCCATCGCAATTCCTGGACTTCCCTTCGTGGATAGTGGCGCGTACGCAGTCCACCCCGTTCCCGCCCCTTCAGTTCCGGGTGCGCCGGGCACGAAGAGCGATGCCAACAGGAGCGTGAACGCGGCCGGGAGAAGCCAGAACGAAATATTGTTCATGCGCGGGAACGCCATGTCGGGTGCGCCCAGCATCAACGGAACCATCCAGTTGCCGAAGCCACCGATCATCGCTGGCATGATGGCGAAGAAGATCATGATCAGTCCATGGCCCGTCACAATGACGTTGAATGCGTCCGGATTGACGAAGATCTGCAGACCTGGATACATGAGCTCTGCGCGCATCGCCATCGACATGAGGCCACCAATCGTACCGCCGACGACCGCGAGGATTAGATACATCGTGCCGATGTCTTTGTGGTTCGTCGAGAAGGCCCAACGTCTCCAGCCATGCGGCCGATCGTCATGTGCGGTACGTTGAGCTTCGGTTTGTGCCATCGACCACTTCCTTCTTCACACTTCATACTATCTATCGTTCGGAGGGAGATTGCGGGTGGACGCATTGGCCCGCAACCTCCCCTTCCAACGCTCCCACAAGACGCTGCGGGAGAGCGCTGTTTACGGATGCCCTCGACGTTCATTAGGATTCGTTCGTAGTTCCTGTTCTATCGCCTCGTGGTCAGCATGGTCGCCCAGACCCGGGTTAGGCGAAAAAAACGGCTCGAGCTTATTGGGAACGCCGTCGAAGGCGGCGGCGTCGACGGGCGGCTCGCGCTTCACGGCGATGTTCGGCCACAGTTCCGCGTACTTCGCGTTCAGATCGAGCCAGCTTTCGAGATTCGCGCCCGTGTCGGGGAAGATGGCTTCGGCAGGACACTCTGGCTCGCAGACTCCACAATCGATGCATTCGTCAGGATGAATGACGAGCATGTTTTCGCCTTCGTAGAAGCAATCGACCGGGCACACCTCCACGCAGTCCATGTATTTACACCTGATGCAGTTGTCCGTGACGACATAGGTCATGGCATACTCCGCGGCAGAGATCCGCCACGCTCCTGAGCGAGCGCTCCTCTCAGCCTCTCGGCGATACGCGTCGCCTTCATGCTGAACGCTGCGGCCAACGGCTCGTCGAACAGCTCACTGCAGGTCTCATCGAAGAGCGCGATCCAACGCGTTAGCAACCTCCGATCCATGCCGTCGAAGCGCAGATGCGCCCCGACGAGCGTCTCGTACTTGTCGCCTTGGGGCGAAATCGCGGCAGCCCAGAAGGCGCGCATTCTGGCCAGGTGGCCGGCCCAATCGCCGACGATCGCACTGTCGATGACGTATTCGAGTTGAGGGTCTCTGCGCACCTTCGCGTAGAACCCGTCCACGAGGCGGGCAACCTCCTCCGCTGTTACGCGGGGTTTCCGAGCGTCGCCGCCAATGCCTCCGGCCTTATCCATTTGACCCAGATCCGTTCAAAGATGTATTTTGTATGCATGTTACTCGAGCGATGCTGAAAAGCAATACGTTAAATGCATCTTTATGGACTGGATAAGGAGACCACATGCGCCTGACCGTCTACACGGACTATGCGTTACGGCTCTTGATGTACTTGGCGCTCAAGGGCGATGGCTTGACGACCATCGAAGAGGTTGCCGACAGCTATGGCGTGTCGAAGAACCACCTTATGAAAGTCACCCATCAGCTGGGCGTCGGCGGTTACATCGAAACGGTCCGCGGGCGTCATGGGGGTTTGCGGCTCGCAAAGGCCAGCACAGAAATCGGACTTGGCGACGTCGTTCGCTACACCGAGCCCGACTTTGCGATCGTCATGTGCCTCGAGCCTGTCGACGCGGGTTGTGCGATTTCGCCAGGCTGCGTCCTGCGGCGGGCTTTGGAACGCGCGCGGAGGGCGTTCCTAGATGTTTTGGATGAGTACACCCTGAGCGACCTTGTGAAACCAGCATCGGCGCTCCGAGCGATGCTGGCTATCCCACTTGACGCGGATATTGGCGGCTAGCGGAGTTGAACAGTTAGCCCACGAAACGGCAGACGAACACGATTTTTGATGGTTTGCAGTGACCAATCTCCTCTCGATTTGAGAGGACCAGCCTGCTCTACGCGTCCCGTGACGTCTTGTTCCGACGCAACCAGAACTCAGCAAAATTCTGGCCACGTCGGCTTGGTGCCATGTGTGGACGGCTCCCTGTAGCGCGTGCCGCTGAGCATCAGCGCCCAGGCAATGCGGGCGATCTTGTTGGCCAAGGCAATCGCGGCAACCTTGACTGGCCGGCGCGCCATCAGTTCGGCGAGCCAGACCCGCCGCGTGTAGCCGATCTGCTTGGCCCGTCGGATCACCGATAAAGCCCCGACCACGAGCAACGAGCGCAGATAGCGGTTGCCTGCCTTGGAGATGCTTCCCAGCCGCTCCTTGCCGCCCGTGGAGTTTTGTCTGGGCACAAGCCCAATCCATGCCGGGACATCGCGTGCCGAGCCGAAGGCATGGGGATCGGGGATGCTGGCAACCAGGGCCGTCGCGATCAGCGGCCCAACGCCGGGGATGGTCTCCAGGCGACGGCTCAGTTCATTCGAGCGGTGCCAGGCGAGGATGCGCCTGTCAGCCTCCAGGATCTGCCGTTTGACCAGCAAGAGCTGGGCCCGCAACGCTTGAAGGCATTCCCGCGCCACAGGAGGCACCCGCTCGTCGGACCCGTCATCGATGAGCCGAAGGAGCCTCTCCACGCCGTTGCGGCCGACACCGGCGACAATGCCAAACTCGGCCATGTGAGCTCGGATCGCATTGATCAGGGTCGTATGCTGACGCACGAACAGCTGCCGGGTGCGATGCAGCATCAGCACCGCCTGCTGCTCTTCCGTCTTGACGGCAACAAGGCGCATCGTCGGCCGCGTCACCGCCTCGCAGATCGCCTCCGCGTGCACCGCATCGTTCTTGTTCCGCTTGACGTAGGGCTTCACATATCTGGCTGGCATCAGCCGGGCGCGTGCCCGAGCTTCGCAATCTCTCGCGCCCAGTGATGCGCGGTGGCGCAAGCCTCCAACCTACAACGCATGCTGCTTGCTTCTCGAAGAACGGCACAACTTGGCTTCGTCTCAGCTGCCGGCGCACGACAACCTGGCCCGATGCATCAATGCCATGGACCTGAAAGACGTTCTTCGCGAGATCAACTCCGATCGTGGTAATTTCGCTCATGGGCGGCTCCCTCTTGGCGGTTCCTCAACAAACACCGCAATTTGGCACCTAGATGCCGGTGGCGGGAGCCGATCTTGGGATCAATCTGTACATGGCGGGTGGCGGCCGCTATCGCCGCAGGCGGTTCGGCGTCCTCGCCGCTGGCGATGTCGTCACCCGCAAAGCGCACCAGCCGCATGTTCAGAGCCGCGACTACAACCAGCTGAACGGTGGCATCGAGCGTTGGCTCATGCCGGTCGACGATGCGGTGACCGCTAATGTAGTCGCGCAAGGCCTGCTTCGCTGTTGCACGGCGGTATTCGATAGGGCGTCGCCTGCGGACGCCGCCGCATCGTTCTGGCATATCGAGATGCACCAGTTCCGGATCGAGGCGACGTCGAAAGAGTTGGGCGCGCGGACGCCCGAAGGCGCACACCGCGACGGCGTCGATTGGGTCTGTGTGATGCTGATCGATCGAACCAACGTGACGAGTAGAATCATGCAAATCTTCGATCCCGAGGGCCGGCCGCTTGGAGAGTTCACGGTCACCGATCCGCTCGACACCGTGTTTCTTAACGATCGCCGAGTCTTTTACAGCGTGGCTCCGATAGCGCCGCTCGACCAAGCGGGCAAGGCATGCCGCGATGTCTTGGTCCTGACCCACTGCCGGGAAAGAGACTGTGTGGGTGAGGGGCCGCAATCGGGCTGATCACGCAACGCGTTCAATGACTGTCCGGTAGTTGGCACGAATGGCGGCCTCTTCTGCATGCCGCCCATCGTGGATGATCCACCTGCCTGCGACCATGACGTCCCGTACGGGATTGTGCGTGCCACCTAAAATCCACGCGTCGAGCACCGTCTCCGGACCGTGTCCCAGAAGGGTGTTGCAATGAGGGTCGAGCAGAACGAGGTCGGCGAACTCTCCCGGCGCCAACGCGACGGCGCCCTGACCCGAAGCGCGTGCGCCGCCGGCAAGAGCGCTGTCGAACAAGATGCGTCCAGAGTGCGCCTTCTGCCCATCAACCGACCGGGCGATCACGTTTCGGCGGCGGAGTTCCAGCCTTTTGCCGCATTCGAGAACCCTTAGTTCCTCGGCGATGGAAGTGGAGCACTGGCTGTCTGTGCCGATGCCCCAGCTGCCATGCGCGTCGTGGTACTCCACAAGTTGGAAGAGGCCATCGCCGAGCATGGCTTCGGTAAGTGGGCAAAGGCCTACGACGGCGCCACTTTTTGCGGCTTTTGCAAGTTCGGACGCATCGAGGTGGGTCGCGTGTACCAGACACCATTTGTGATTGAGATCGACATTGTCGAGCAGCCATTCCACAGGGCGCGCGCCCAAGGCATTTTCGACGTCGGCGACCTCCTTGACTGTCTCAGAGACGTGAATGTGGATGTTCGCGTCCGCGTCCATGGTGTTCATGCTCTCCACGGCCGTCAGCGCTTCGTCCGGTGTGACCGCTCGCAACGAATGTAGGGCGAGGCCGATGCGGAGCCACGGACGACTGCTGCACCTGAGGCGTAGCGTTTGGACGAGCGTTAGATAGTCATCCACCGAATGGACAAATCGTAACTGCGCGCCTTGCGGCGGAACGCCGATCCCTCCATGCCCGTAGAGCACGGGCAGCAGCGTCAGCCGCAGACCTATGCGCTCGGCGGTCGCGATCAGACGTTCTGACATTTCGGCGGGGTTTTCATAGAAGCCTCCGCCGGGCTGAT
Source organism: Methyloceanibacter stevinii (assembly GCF_001723355.1). NCBI lineage: Bacteria > Pseudomonadati > Pseudomonadota > Alphaproteobacteria > Hyphomicrobiales > Hyphomicrobiaceae > Methyloceanibacter > Methyloceanibacter stevinii. The sequence goes on from NZ_LPWE01000011.1 coordinate 203,283, forward strand.
GGTGGAGATATTGAAACTCGCAGAGGGTGGTCGTGCCGAACTGCAGCATTTCCAGATAGACGAGCGCCGCGATCGCTTCGACGTCGTCGGGCGTGAGGCGATCCACCAAGCGGTACATCTCCTCGCGCCAGTTCCATAGGTTGTCTTCGGCCCTACCATGCCCGACGAACTCCGTTCGACCGACGAGTGCACGCTGGAAAGCGTGAGAGTGGAGGTTCTGCAAACCGGGGACGCCGAAGCCGGCCAGCCGGACGGCGTTGTGGTCACCGGTGTATTCGCTTGAAACGCGAACGATAATTCCGTCGCCGCCGACTTCGACGTAGCCAGGCGAAAGCCAGCCGTCCGCTTGGTAGAGGTGCTCAATCTCATAGACAGTTGTCATGGGAGTTCAAAGCGTCAGCCTTGCCGCAGGTCGACCGGACCGAGCGACGGGTGATCAGCCTCCAGGACAAGAGTCTAACGACGCCGTAGTGCCGACAGGACCGTCGGCAAACGCTTGGACACGTGGCAACGGAACGTTCAGCAATAACATCTGCCTTTGCCAAGCCCTAACACTGAAGGAAGAGCCCGGCAATTCGTCGGGGTGGCAAGAGGTGCTCCTAGGGCGACGCGGGACACGGATTTCACGGCTGCAAAGCGGCACAACACTTTCTCAAAATAGCTCGGACGCGCCGCGTCTCAGACCCGGTGCGGCACGTCCAAGGGGCTGCCCCCCAACGCGACAAAGTAGTTGACAACAGAAATTAATCAACTGATTAATTAATGGAGGATCATAACACACAACACAACGGGAGAACCCAGGGTGAACGAGATGACGTCACAGAGTGATCACCAGGCGCTCAAAAGAGAGCTTCAGGAAAAAGGCGTGAAGTACCTGCTTCCCAGCTATGTGGATATGCATGGCGCGTCGAAGACCAAGGCGGTCCCCATTTCTCATCTGGAGCGGATGATGTCGGGTTCCGAGCTTTGCACCGGCGCGGCGCTCGACGGCGTACCGCAAATCATCAGTGACGAGGAGGTCGCCGCGTATCCGGATCCGAACTCCTGCATTGTGCAACCGTGGCAGCCCGATGTGGCGTGGTTCGCCAGCGACCTTTGGTGCGAGGGGCAGCCCTTTGAGCCCTGCAGCCGCAACATTCTCAAGCGCGTGATCGCCGAAGCGAAATCCATGGGCTACACGATCAACCTCGGAATGGAGGCGGAGTTCTTCGTGTTCCGTAAGAACGACGAAGGTGACGTGCTCCCGGTTAGCCAGCGCCACAATCTGCAAAAGCCAGCCTACGATGTTCCGCGCCTTCTCGAGAACATGGGCTGGTTGTCTGAACTCGTCGACTCGATGAACGCGCTCGGTTGGGACGTTTACTCCTTCGACCATGAGGATGGCATCGGCCAGTTCGAGATCGATTTCGCCTATGCCGATGTACTCACCATGGCCGACCGCTTCGTATTCTTCCGGCGCATGGCCGATGCGATCGCGCGGAAGCATGGTGGTTTCGCGACCTTCATGCCAAAGCCGTTCGGTAGCTACGCGGGCAGCGGGGCGCATTTCAACATGTCGATCGCAGACGCTGCGACGGGGAAGAATCTTTGCGTTCCCGATGGCGCCGATCCGCGTGGGTGCGACCTGTCGGAAATCGGCTACCACTACGTCGCCGGCCTGTTGCGCCATCTTCCTGCGATCAGCGCGGTGACCGCGCCGACCGTCAACAGCTACAAGCGCCTCATCCTGAAGGGTAGCAATTCGGGCTTCACCTGGGCGCCGGTTTTCCAGTGCTACGGCGACAACAACCGCACCAACACGGTCAGAATTCCCGGCGGCGGCGGACGCGTGGAGCTCAGGCTGGTGGATCCCATGTGTAACCCCTATCTGGGAGCCGCGTTGACGATCGCCGCGGGCCTGGAAGGAATTCGCGAAGGACTCGATCCCGGAGCGCCGCACATGGAAAACATGTACGAAAAGGCGCCCGAGGAACTGGAGCAACTGGGCGTAAAGACGCTTCCCCGCACGCTGGAAGAAGCCTTGGACGCTTTCGAAACGGATCCATTGGGCCGCAACGTGTTCGGAGAAAAGATGTTCGATGCTTGGCTCGACTTCAAACGGGAGGAGTGGCTGAGCTATCTGAACCACGTGTCGGACTGGGAGATCCGGCGGTACATGGAGTTCTATTGATCCTGTTCCAGGAGAGAGCCCGGTAAGCTCTCCGCTACGAACACGACCTACTCGATGGTGCCGCTAAATCCGAGAGCGGACCATAGGACCCGCTCAAAGACTGCGACAGATGCCTGGATATCGTATTCGCCAAGGATCTGGCTTCGCAGGACGGCACCATCGAGAAAAGTCGAAACGAGAACGCTGATCTCTTCAGGCTTTCCGTCTGAGAAGATTCCCATGTCGCGGCCCCGTTGGACGCAATCCATCAGCACGTCGCGCTCGGTTCCGTAGAAGCGCTGAACGGTCTCGTCGATCCGCTCGGTCTGCACGTCGGAGTGGTTGTAGTCGATGATCAGTTTGAGGACCTTCCCAATTTCCGAGTGCAGTCCGACATGCATGTAGAGCCACTCATGAATAAGCGCTACAGGATGCTCGACATTTTCGCTGACGCGTTGGAACCGTGTAAGGGCGGTCTCGATCGCGTACTCGATCGTTGCCCGCAGAAGGTCGTTCTTGTCCTCGAAATGATAGTAGATCATCGCCGTCGTCAGGCCGGCCTCACGGCCGATATCCTTGATCGTGACGGATCGGTAGCTGTTGCGCGACAGAAGATCGAGTGCGCTTTTCTTCAACGCTTCCGCCGTGTCGCGAGCCGCGCCAAGCTGCCGGGGTCGGCCAACTTTCCTCATGATCCAATTTCCATTCCAAGTCAGTTCCTGAAAAGACGGCCGGTCCCGCGAGCCAGGCCCAACGACTGGTCCGCCAGGTTCAGAGAGCTTCTACGGCATATCCCGCCGGCCAACGGAAAGGAACCAAGAACCAGGCATCTTTCGATGATTGGTTCCGTGCGAGTCCAGCGAGACGAATGGCAACCGCGCGATGCGGTGCTGGAGGTTCGGGCTTTTCGATCGATTGTTCCCGATCCCCCTGGGGATGGAGAGGTATAGCATGCCAATTCATATAGAGCGCGATGTAAGACTCCAGTCGGGACGAACCGTCGACGAGGTCCGGCTTTCCTATGCCATCTATGGAGAGCTCAACGCGGCGCGCGACAACCTTGTGATCTTTCCGACTTATTTTACGGGGCGGCAATCGTGCAATGAGCCATACTTCGGTCAGGGACGCGCGCTGGATCCCAACATTCACTGCATCCTCGTTCCTTCGCTGATTGGGAATTCGGACTCGTCCTCTCCGAGCAACACGACCGGCCCGGACGCGGGCGCCGCGTTCCCGAACTTCACGATCCACGACAACGTGCGGCTGCAGCGTGCCCTGGTCGATAAGCTCTTCCAGGTGGAACGAGTCGCGCTCGTGATCGGTTGGTCGATGGGAGGCTGTCAGGCCTTCGAATGGGCCGCACAATTTCCCGATTTCGTAGCCCGCGCACTCCCGTTCTGCGCCACGGCCATGTGTAGTACTCACAACCATGTCTTTCTTGAAGGGGTGAAAGCCGCTCTGACGGCCGATGGCGATTGGGCAGGCGGCAACTACTCGGCCCCGCCGGCCCGGGGGCTGCGCGCATTCGGTCGAGCCTATGCCGGCTGGGCCTATTCCAGAGAATTCTTCAACCGGCGGCTCTACCGCCCATTGGGTTTCGAGACCTCCGAAGATTTGCTTCAGGACTGGGAGCGCGATCACCTGAGCTGGGATGCCAACGATCTTCTGTGCAAGGTATGGACGTGGCAGCACGCGGATATCAGCGTCAACGGTCGGTATCACGGCGATTTGCCCACCGCGCTCAACGCCATAAAGGCGCGCATGATCGTCATGCCGGCAACAACCGACATGTACTTTGCGGAGACCCAGGCCAGCCGGGAAGCGAGCTTGATACCGAACGCCGAATTCCGGCCGTTCTTTTCGCATTGGGGGCATTGTGCGGCGACGCCTTCTGCGCCGGACCCTGGCTTTCTGCCGTTTCTCGATGATGCAATTTTCGACCTCATGTCAGAATAGGTGCGGGGGTGGCACGCACCGCCCTCCGGCACCGCCAATGTCCTCCTGACGTCCAGATCAATGCCTCCGGCCGGTCGCTTCATCCGTGATGGCAACCGGATGCCGCGGCGTCCGTGCAGACCGGTGATCAGACCCAGCAGACGGCAAAGGAGCACACCAATCTCTCGTGGCTTCAGGGTTGCGCGGGCTGAAACCTGTCGAGACACCGCGCATCAAGCCCGTTCCAGGCATTAATTAATTGACAGATTAATAAATTTCTAGTCCCCTGTGATCACACGACAAAGAAAGGTGGCGAAAAGCGACCAAACGACAAGAAAGCCAATCCGGGAGAGACGCTATCAATGGAACAAGCAGTCGAGAAAGAAGGCGCTGCGGGGGAGAGCCTAAGGCGCGACATTGACTGGAAACACGCATTCTGGTTCGCGGCCGGCACGCCGGCCTTGGTACTGTTCACAGTGGGGGCCATCGCAGCGACGGTGGGAAACATTTCGCCGTTGGTCTGGATCATTTCGACCTTCATCGGCTTCCTGCAATGCTTCACTTATGCCGAAATCGCAGGGCTCTTTCCGCACAAGTCGGGCGCGCCTCGGTCTACGGCGCGATTGCCTGGGTGCGCTACGGCAAGTTGCTCGGGCCCATTTCCGTCTGGTCGAACTGGTTCTCCTGGACGCCAGTGCTGGCCATCGGCACGGGCCTGGCGGCCGGCTATATCCTCAATCTGTTGTTTGATGCGGATGCCGCCATCAACACTTGGCAGATCACCTTGGTGAACCTCGATTTCATCAAGGAGGACCTTTCCCTTCGCATCAACTCGACCTTCATCTTGGGTTTCATCCTGGTGCTGACGGTGTTCTCGATTCAGCATCGCGGGATTCTCAGGGCCGCTCGCGCGCAGATGATCGTCGCGATAGTGGCGCTTTTCCCGTTGCTGCTGATCGGATTGACCCCGCTGATCTCCGGCGATCTGCCCAAGGACCACTTCACGCCGTTCGTGCCCCTCGCGTATGACGCGGATGGAAATGCGATTCCCGGCTCTTGGAATATGGCGGGGTGGACTATTTTCGCCGGCGGGTTGTTCATCGCGGGCTGGTCGACATACGCCTTCGAGACGGCAGTCTGCTACACGCGCGAGTTCAAGAACCCGGCGCACGATACCGTGCGTGCGATCGGCTACGCGGGTGTTCTGTGCCTGGTCGTGTTTTCACTTGTTCCTATTGCCTTTCAGGGCTTCCTCGGGCTCGACGGTATGCTTGAGCCGGGCATCTACAACGGCGACGGCGTGGGGGCGGTGATGGCCCGCATGGTCGGCGGCGGTGCGGTGATCGGCAACGTCATCGTAGTCATGCTGATCCTGGCGTTGTTGCTTGTCGTCATGTCGGCCATGGCCGGATCGTCGCGCACGCTCTACCAAGGCTCGGTCGATGGTTGGCTGCCCCGCTACCTCTCGCGGGTCAACCACAACGGCGCGCCAGTCGCGGCGATGTGGACCGACCTTTGCTTCAACATGCTGCTGCTGATGATGTCGGACTACGTGTTCCTGCTGGCGCTGGCCAACGTGAACTACATGGTCTTCATCTTCCTCAATCTCCAGTCGGGCTGGATGCATCGTCTCGATAGCCCGAATGCGAACCGCCCCTTCCGCTGTCCGAATTGGCTGCTCGCGACGGGCGCGGTTCTCGGGTTCGTCAACCTCGCCTTTCTGGGCATGGGAGCGAACATCTGGGGCGCGGGCACGTTGACGGTCGGGCTACTGGTGGCCGCCGCCATCATCCCCGTCTTCTGTTACCGCCATTACATTCAGGATAAGGGCGAATTTCCGGAGCAGATGTATCGGGACATGATGCTTGCTCACGGTGAAGCAGGGGACGTCATCGAGAAACGCTGCGGGATACTGCCCTATCTCACATTAGGCGCCGCCTTCTTCGTGGTCTTCATCTTCCACGCAATAGCGGTCTACTGACATAAAAAGCCGCTCTTCCTCCTCCAACCTCGGGCCCCTTGGGAAAGTCACAAATCTCAAGGGGCCGCTTCTTGGCCCGCAGTACCTATGTCTTCCGATGCGGAGCCTTATGGGGAGTTGAAATGCGCCGACTTGGCCAGATCTTGGATCAAATCCACGACCGAATTCATGAAGAGGCAGACTGGGGCCTGCCGGCGCAATACATCCCGGAACTCGCGAGCGTCGATCGAGAGCAGTTCGCGATCAGCGCCGTAACCCCGGATGGTCAATGCCACTCAGCGGGATTGGCGCAACGCCCGTTCTCGATTCAAAGCATATCCAAGGTTTTCGCCCTGACGGCCACATTGGGCCGCATTGGAGATGCGCTCTGGACACGCGTGGGACGCGAGCCGACCAAAGTCGCATTCGACTCCATAATGCTGTTGGAAACCGACCACGGCCGGCCCTCGAACCCATTTGTCAATGCCGGCGCCATCGTGACGACGGACGCGCTTCTTGCCGGGCGTGAACCCCGGCAGGCGCTTGCCGAAATTCTCGGCCTGGTCCGCACGATGGCGGGAACGGACGACATCTATATCAATGACCGCGTGGCGCAGTCGGAAAAGCGAACCGCGGAGCGCAACAAGGCGCTGGCGCACTATCTCGCATCTCACGGAAACCTGGTGAACGACCCGGACCTGACGCTGGGGACGTATTTCCATCAATGCGCGATTGAGATGACGACGGAGCAACTGGCGATGTCGGGCCGCGTGCTTGCAGATCTCAAATGCGCGCCGCCCACCATTTCGCGGGCCCATGCAAGACGCACCAACGCGCTGATGTTGACCTGCGGACACTACGACGCCTCGGGAGAATTTGCCTTCAAAGTGGGGCTTCCCGGAAAAAGTGGTGTCGGCGGTGGCATCCTTTTGATAGCGCCCCGTAAGGCCTCCATTGGAATTTGGTCCCCGGGACTGAACGGCTACGGAAATTCTGAGGCTGGAACCCGGGCAGCGGCGATGCTGGCTGACATGACGGGATGGTCGGTTTTTTGAGCTGTGTTGCCTCCCACCGTGATGGCCATGGAGCCGAAGATTCTGCTTCTCGACAAGCCTACCAAACCATTTTGTGAGCTGGCGGCGAGTTCGCGGTCGTGACGGCTTGCCATTCGCTTGTGCGACGTTCCTGAGCAGTCTCAGCGTCTCGGCATCGAGTCCTCCATAGACTTCCGCCTGGAGCCCGAAGGCCACCGCGCGGACGAGGAAGGCGCGGTTGGCGTGGCGTGGTACCGTGGGACTCCACAGTCGACGCCATTCCGCTTCGAGTTCAGTCCTCGGGGAGTTCGGCAGGGCGCGAACCCGAGTGGCAAGATCCGTCTCGACTTCAACGGATACCGGCTCGCGCCGCTTTCGGCGCGGGCGAGCGGATGTAGTTCCCGACATGGCTCTAAGCCTTATGGGATTTCGCCGCGGCGATGCGATAGCGTCGCACGCCATTCTTGCCGACCTCGGAGACGAGCGGCAGCCCGAGCTTTTTCTTCACGACGCCTGAAAGGAAACCGCGCACTGAATGCGGCTGCCAGCCAGTCTCGGCGACGATGTCATCGATGGTGGCGCCCGACTTCCTGCGTAGCATCGTGATCACGAGAGCCTGTTTGCTTTGTGGAGACGCAGAGCGCTTCTTGAGCGCTGCCGATGACGCCTTCTTCACGTTGCGACGCGGGCATGCGGCCTCTGCTTTGCCTTTGTCAGGGGCGCCCGCCGTCGCGCGTTGGTTCTTCTCGGTCTCATCAATTCCGAGTGCAACAAGCCCAGCTGTCGCGAGGAAAAGGCCGTAGGCGCGACTGTCCTCGTCGCGTCGCCACTCAAGGGCGCCGTCGGAAACACGGCGCTCTTCGATCAGACTTCGTTTGAGTAGGGGCATGATGACTTTGTCGAGGGCGGAGCCTTTCACACGTAGGCTTTGCGGGAAGGGCAAGAGCGCGTGATCCTCGCGTTGTGCGGCGGCACTCAAGACCACGAGCTGCGTGTCGTTGAGCTTTGGACTTTGTGTTTTGGGTTTGGGCATGGGTTGCCTCCATCATGGCGCACCGGCCCGATGCCGGTGCTTCCACTGCCCACAGCCCAGCCCGCAGGCCGGGGGACGACGACGACGACGGAGGCGAGGTACTCGCTGCCTGCATGCACGCTCTCTTTGGCAGAGAAGTCCAGCGAAATCCGGCACTGACGTCCGAAGAGTGAGGCCTCTTGACTTGAACGAGGGGAACATCATTCTAGTTGGCAGGCCGAATCGGTACGAATGGGCGGAGCCCAGGCTGCAGCTAGAGCAACGTTCCGCTGCACTCCGAACCGGCCTTTGGCTGGGTGGGCAGAGCCTGCCACGGACAAGGCAGAGCCAGCGTCCGCGAATTCCTGATCGTCAGAGGCGATCGGCAAGGTCACTGAGATCGCAGAGCGCTCAGCGGCCAAGAGTTAAGGCCTGAATCCTTCAGAACTGAATTTTTGAACCCTGCTTGGGGCGACGTCACTGGTGCGTCTTCGCCCAAGCGTGATGGAGGACATCATGCCGACAATCCAATCTGTGCCCCTGAGCACGTTCAAGCCCAATCCGCGCAACGCGCGAACCCATTCCAAGAAGCAAATCCGGGAAATTGCTGACAGCATCGCGGCATTCGGCTTCGTTATGCCTATTCTCACCGATGACAATGGGATGATCATTGCCGGCCATGGGCGCTTGGAGGCGGCCAAGATACTCGGCCTCAGGAGGCGCCGGCAATCATTCTGGACGGTTTGAGTGACGCGAAGAAACGCGCGCTTCTCATCGCCGACAACAAGATTGCACAAAATGCGGGGTGGGATCGCGAACGGCTAGCCGCAGAGTTCCCTGAACTCACCGATCTCCTGATCGAGGAGAATCTGGACATCTCAATCACTGCCTTCGAGTCGGTCGAGATCGACCAAATCGTTACTGACTTTGGGAACGGCAGCAGGGATCCACCAGATAGGTTGGGGCCGGCCGGGTAGTCCGGCCCCGTCGTTTGTCAACCAGGAGAACTCTGGCAGCCAGGCGCTCACCGCCATGCTGAACCGTACGAAGACGAGTGTTTCCCTACTGCAGGTACTTCACGTTCAAACGGTCAATCACGCCATTGAAGGCAAACGGCTTCCTGTCGAAATACGCCTCCGAGACCGGCGAGTAGCTGTCCCGTCCGACATCAAATGCATCATTCGCAGTAAACCCGAGCGTCGCGGAACGAGGAACGGTGCCTTCGGCCACCTTTGTGCCGTTAATGCGAATGCTGACGTTGAGCGGAGCAGCGCGTCCGTCGCCGGCCTTTTTGGTTTCGATCTCGATCGTGACCTTGCCAGTCGGAAACGGCTCGGTGGTGGTGATCCGCGTGCGCTCAATTTCGAACAGGTTGTACTCGTAGGTCAGCTTGCCTTGATCGACCCATAGCGCAAGCCCGGCGGAAAAGCCGCCTAGAGCGTAGAGGACGCCTGAGGAATCCTCTTGCAGGTCCACCTCTATGGTGACGACGTTATTGCGTGTGCCAACCTTCGGAGCCGTGAACTCGGGGACAGCGACCACGTCCTGCGTGTAGTCGAACTCGGTCGCTGGATTCGAGGGCGCGTCCTCTGGGTGGAACACGACAGACCACAACCCTCCGCCAACCGGCCAGACGTTGTTGTCCTTCGCGTCGACTCCAAACGCCTCCTTTAGTTCATGGACCTTTTCGGGGTTGTCTGCCGCGATGTTGTGGGCCTGTGAATGGTCCTCACGTAGGTTGTGGAGCTCCCACACGTCCTCGTCCGGAGACCAGTTGAATATCGCGGGATCGACACCCGGGACCCACGGAACGCGGGGACCGAAAACCGACGCGATCCAATCCTCTTTGTAATACGCGCGGCTACCCATCACCTCGAAATACTGGCCCGGTTTCCGACCCTCGGCGGTTGGCGAATCGAACGTATACGTCATACTGATTCCGTCCATGGGATCCTGGCTGATGCCATCAACCGTCGTAGGAGGCGTGATATCTAGGACATCGTAGATCGTGGGTACGATATCGTTGACGTGATGGAACTGGGCGCGCGGCGTCTTGTCCGCCGTGATGTGGTTTGGCCACGATACGACCATCGGTGTGCGCGTGCCCCCGAAGTGCGCAGCGATTAGCTTGGTTGAACGGTAAGGCGTGGATCCTGCCCAAGCCCAACCGGCGTGGTACATGTTGTCGACTTTCGGAGAGCCAAGTACGTCCAGCCCGCCAAGCTCGTTCATGGTCTCAATGTGGTCCTTGATTTCGGTCTCGATGCCATTCTGTGCCAAGAGCTCGCTGATCGTGCCGTTTTGCCCTTCCGCGCTGGAACCATTGTCGCCCCAGACGTAGAAGATCAGTGTGTTTTCGCGTATGCCAAGGTCCTCAAGCGTTTCCAGAAGGCGGCCTGCCTGTGTGTCTGCGTGCTCGGTGTAGCCGGCGAAGACCTCCATCAGACGTAGCTGGAACGCGCGCTGGTCCTCCGGCACGTCCGACCACGCGGCCAGCGTATCGGGGCGCGGAGTCAGGTCGGTGTTCTCGGGAATCCAACCGAGCTTCTTCTGCCTGGCGAAGATCTCATCTCGCATCTGGTCCCATCCAGCGTCGAATTTGCCGGCATACTTGTCCGCCCACTCTTTGAAGATGTGGTGCGGGCCGTGGGACGCTCCCGGTGCCCAATACAGCAGGAAGGGCTTGTCCGGCTGCAGCGCATGCACCTGCCGCATCCAGGTCACGGCCTTGTCCGTCATGTCTTCCGTGAAGTGATAGTCGGCCTTCCCGTGGGAGGGATCGAGACGGACGGTGTTTTCGACCACCGCCGGTTCCCATTGAGAGGTTTCGCCCGCCAGGAACCCGTAGAAGTAATCAAAGCCAATGCCCTCGCCGACTGGCCAGTTGGTATAAGGACCGACGGCCGTCGTTTCGTTGGCTGGCGTGTTATGCCATTTGCCGAAAGCCGCTGTCGCATAACCATAGTCTCCCAACACTCGGGCAACCGTGGCGGAGGTCCGGGGGATCATCCCCGAATAGCCGTCCCAATCATTCGCGAGCTCGGAGATCTGCCCGTATCCGACACGGTGATGGTTGCGTCCTGTCAGAAGCGACGCCCGAGTCGGCGAGCACATTGCGGCGTTGTGGAAGCGAGAGTAGGCGATCCCCTTGTCGACAAGCGCGTCCAACGTCGGCGTATGGATCACTCCACCGAACGTTTCGGGCAGCGCCGGGCCGACGTCATCGAGCATGATGATGATGATGTTGGGGGCGTCCTCCGGCAGATGCGATTCCGGAGGCAGGGGACTATAGGTCGATTCCGCAATCGTTGGACCCGCCGTGCTGCCCGAAGGTCTCGGAGGAAATGGCAAAGACTCTTGTGCGGCCACCGATGTAGACAGAAGCAATGCAGCCAAACCGAGACCTACCAAGGCTCGGTTTCTCTTCATTCTCGGCACTTTCGAATCCTCCTTCATCAAACGAGATTGCGGCGAACCATGCCGCATAGCGGGGAAAGCTCGCGAGCCGATACGCATCGGGAGAACCTCATCTGACAGGTCGCCTTCGCATTCAACGGGCCGTCTTCGCGCTTTACCGGTCAAACGGGTGGGCAGGTTCTCTCACTGCCACGGCCGTGGTTCCCCAACGGAATCCGACGTGCTTAAACTGATTGTTTTCGAAAGGTTAGCGGTCGGCTCAACGAATCCATAGAGCCATTTCACGCCAATCCTCCGAGTGGTGGCAGGCGCTCGAAGCGTGCATTCGCGCCGACTGTTTCGTTCCAGAGATCGGCGCCCAATACACGTTGACGTTGCCCATTTGAGTCCAAACAGGCACAGTGCGACGCCTCAGACGAACATGACGCTCCGAAAGGGATTTGGATACTGATGGTGCTCGAGAACCGTTTTGTGCCGAAGCCCGCTCCGGGAGTCGATTTGTCCCGGCACTATCCGGTCGTCTCAGCAACGGCCGTGGCAGGAATTCCCGAATTCGTGCGCGAGAGCTTCGGAGTCAGGGTGCTGAACAGGGCGAATCGCGACGCGCTCCTCGACCTGAATGTAGTAACTGATCACAACAGCTTCATCCCCCATGCGGTTATGTGCCGGTTTGCTGAGTCGATCGAGCGGCAGACCGGTCATTCAGACTATGGCCTTCTGTTGGCACCGCATCTCTCAATCGAGAACTACGGATGTTGGGGCGAGTATGTCCTAGGCGCCACCACACTGCAGGCTGCGGCGAAGCGTGTGGTCCGGAGTCTCCGCTTTCACAGCATTGGCGATCGTTTCGAGTTTTGCGTCGAGGGAGAGATGGCCAGGATCGCCTATCGAAGCGCCGCAAAAGGGAAGCCGGGATATTCGCATGTGGCCTGTGGGATACTTGGCGTCCTCTTGAGCTTCTGCCGCGCCTACCTTACGAGGCAATGGGCGCCAGTACGCATCGAACTGGACATTCCGCGGCCCGCCCGATCATGGCACTACGAGGAGACTCTGGGATGTCCGGTCGTATTCGACGCCGCCTCGCCTGCGGTCTGGCTAGAGACCTACCATCTGTCCGCGCGCAAGACGGACAGTAGCAGCGGGAGGCGTCTTACGGTTTGCGACCTCGCGCAATCGCGCGGAATGCTGAGTTCTGCTGATTTGCTCGGCGTCGTTATGGAACAGGTTCGTCTTCAGTTGTTCTCAGGGAGCGTGTCGATCGAAAGGGTGGCTCTCACATTGGACACGAGCGTCAGGAGCCTGCAACGCGATTTGAACCGGGATGGGACGAGCTTCCGCGACCTTACGGGAGCAGTCCGGCTCCGACGTGCTCGCAATCTGCTTGCCGAGACAACGCTGTCGGTCACTGAAATTGCGGCCGATCTAGGCTATTCCTCGCCAGCGCATTTCGCGCGTGCCTTTCGCAAAATCACGGGCCTATCGCCTACCGAGTTCCGAGCGGCGGTAAAATTCTGAGTCTCACGATGCCGGCCCGGGTTCATCGCTGCGCTCAAGGTAGCAATCGAGCACGACGAGGAGGATGACGCGTGATCCGATGTCGTCCGCCTTGTCCGCCAACGCGGCCACTGGCATCAAGCCGTAGCTTGAGAAGCGCTAGCAACGCCATTGGTGATCGGGCGAGACGCACCTCGTGCAACAGCTTGGATCTGCTGCCGATACAGCTTGGGTGAATGCCCGGTCCAACGTCGGAATGCGCGTGCGAAGTTTGCGTGTTCCGAGTAGCCGAGCTCCATCGCGATCTCAGTAATTGTCAGGCTAGTTCTGCGGAGCAGCAGAAAAGCGTACTTTCTGCGAACCAATTCCACAAGATTGCGATAGTTCAGGCCATTGCTCTGTAGACGGCGCTGTAAGGTCCGGGGACTAACGCCAAGGCGAGCGGCTGTGCCGTGGATGCTGACGCGCCCTTCCTTCAGTTCCATAGCCATCGCCGAAAGGACCGTACGCACTTGGTCGTCAGTGTTTTGGATGCTTTGTCCTAGTCGGTCATGCGGGTTCACGGTGTAGGTCCACTATCAAACGAAACTGCTGCACGGTGGTGAGCTATGAGACCCAATGCGGAAAGACTTCGTGCCGCTTCCGCGTAGGCGGAACTCCGTTAGACCGGGGATTGGTCACTTTCGCATTCACCGGGACGTCTTGGCGTTTTGGGAACATGATGATCAGTCTGGCGGATGCGCCGATTAGGTTTGTGCTTCGGCGCGAATTTCCAAACGGCTCCCGTCTCCCTTGATTTGACTATTTTTGGAAGGTTAGCGGCGTGCCGACAGAATCCATAGATCCATTACACGCCAAACCTCAGGGTGACAGGCGGCGTTGGCAATGAGCATTTGAGCCAATTGTTTCTGCAGGGATGAAGAGAAAGTAGTGCCCTGGTCGCCGAGGCTTACGGTCCAGACCTACGCGTTTAGGGCCAATCAACGAAAGCTTCGAAAAGCGGAGTCTGTTGGAAATCGTTTATTGCCGTCGGGAGAGGGACTGCTTCGAACAGCTGGCGCGCATGGACATAACACAGTTCCGTTTTCAAGCGCTCCTGGGACATCCCCACACGACATCCCGGGTACGCCACAGACCTGTAGCCGGAGGCTATCGTCCCGCGTCCATTGGCTTTCTGGTTTTGACCCATAAGGCGCCAACTACAGGTCACGCGCTCCCGGGATATCCCCTCACGTACGCCACGGCCCTGTAGCTGGAGGCGATCGCCCCGAGTCCGTTGCCTTTCTAGTTTTCGACCCATGAGGCGCCAACTACAGGCTAAAACTCGCAACAGCTCGGCGAGTCGTTTGGGAGCAGTGTCGAGCAGTCGCGCCGAATTTGGCCTTGAACAAGCGGGGCTGTCGGCCTTCGTCGATTTGTAGCCTCTATGGGGGATTGCCAAATATCCGCTGGCTCCGCAGCCTGAAACTAAAAGTTGATTTCAGCAGGTGTTCGATTTGTCATTGTTGGATGTTTAGCGGGATGGCAAAGGACGGCGGCTCATTGGCACAGGGAGGCAGATCTAATGACCGTGGCAGCGAAAGCGCGCTTCCGGATCTCTATGGGATTATTCTAAATGGCGGAACCATCTCCGACGCATTAACGGCGGCCATCACGTCTATTGGTGGGGTATCCGGATACATTCTGAGCACAAACAAGCAAGGAGATGTGCTTCGCGTCGTGGCGGAATCCCGGGCTCGACGGGACGCCTGGGATAAGTCGGGCTCTAGCCAAAGGGAGCGTAGCGCTCACAGATTTGATCTGACAACGGAACCACGTTTCACGTTCGTTTCGGATGTTGATGTGTGGCCCTGTCTCGAAGCGGTCGGAAGTCGGAGCTGCTATTTGGCTCAGCGTCCGGCGACAGCGCACGTCCGGTCAGCAGCCGCAATTTTGAACGACCACCCAACCTCGTTGGACATCGCCGTTGTCCATTTTTCAAATGAAACTCTTGAGGCCCCAACGAAGAGCATGCATTGCCGTTCGGTGCTCTTGCCCGTGCTCGCCCGTATCGTTGAGTATAGCCGCTTGTCTCCCCTGCAAGAGGAAATGTACAGAGTTTCCCTTGCTGCCTTGGATCACATGGCTATTGGGATCTGCGTCGTTGATCCGAGCGGACGCGTCATCATCGAGAATGAAGAAGCACGTCGGATTTTCGCCCTCGATGACGGCTTAACGCGAACAAACGAACGATTGGTTATTGGGCCTTCCAGCTCCGCCCCCGACGCTTTCTGGGCGATTTTTGACGATCACGGCCCATCAGCAAGGGGCCAGACCTCCTTGAGATGTTTTCGCGTTGCACGTCCTTCACGAGGGGCGCCATTCTTGATCGAGGCGTTGCCATTAGCGACGCCAAGGGCCACCTCAGGCGACGAGCTTACTCGTGCCATGATCTGGATCGTGGATCCTGAAAGTGTCCCTCCCGTATCCCGTCGTGCAACAGCTCTGTTGTATGGATTGACCGCTTCGGAGGCCGAGGTCTGCAATCTGCTGATTGATGGCCTCACGCTCTCTGGGATTGCTAGGGCTCGGTACGTCTCTGTTGAGACAGTCAAGTCACAGGTTCGAGCTGTCTATCAAAAGGTTGGCGTTGGTTCCCGTGCCGCTCTTGTGAGGCAGGTTCTTGCGACAATTCCACCTGTTTGCTTGGCGTGTCAGATCGACGGCCCCGACGATGAATGACACACGGCTGATTGCCGCTTCCTCCAAGCGATAAGTTTTTCATCTTTTTCGATATGAGCGTCTGAGGATCGCATGCCCGTCGCGTGCGGCGACTCCCGTTCCACCGCCCTCTGTTGCCACCTGTTGTTGGAGCGGCACTTCCCCTGTTCTGGTGATGTACCGTCCTCGGTAACCACCATACGTTGCAGCTATTCGTTCTCAGGAACGCCGTGCCGTTTGAGTCGCGTTTGAGAAGCGATGTCACTCGAGTTTGCCCGGGGCAAATGCCTAACTAGTCAGTATAAAGACTAGTGTCCGTAAAGGCGATGGCATGAAGCTTTACGCAGGGCCTGCTCAGCGAAGGGGGGGGAGAATGATTGGGGCCTTGGGACACCACGAGACTTGCGGGGCTGCGTCTACATCACGCTTTGTTGGTCGTCTAAGAAAGCTGGCGGTGGACTGGTACTCGGGGAAAACGCTCAGGACATCTAGAGTGCCTTCGGCCCGTTGGTGCAGATGCTCGCTGTTCTGTCTTGCAGTGGGATACGCGGTGCTCTCCATTTTGATCGTGCCCAAATCGGCACTTGCTGCTTGCACGGATGTAAATGGCGGCACGGCCTCTGCGACGGGGGGGTCGAATTGTACTGCAAGTTTCTCGAACTACTCGTCAGCCACTGACGACGCTACGTTCTCCAATGACCCGGGGTCCCTACTGACCTTCACGCAGCCGAGCGTCACCCTTACAGCGCCGGCAGGGGAAGCCGGTATCGGATCTGTTGGCGGCCAAGTGGTCAGCACCGGTCTCATCGACATTACATCCCTCGGACGCGGCATACGGAGCGTCTTTACCAACTCACTTATCACCTTACATGATTTCACGGCGAACACAGTCGACGATGGAATAGCCGCAGATCGGCGTGCCACCGTTGTCATCGACGGCAGCCAAGTTAGCATCGTCACTACAGGCGCCGATGCAAAGGGCCTTCTTGCCGACAGAGGCGCAAAGATCTTCATCGACCCCGCTGGCGGGACAGGTTCGCTGTCATTTGACTCATTCGTTCGGTTGAACACGGCCGGTGCGAGCATTTCGACCCAAGGCGACGACGCTCATGGCATCCAGTCGCGCGCCAATGCGGGCAACGCCGATATCGAGTTTCTTCAAGGTTCGATCGAGACGACTGGAGATAGTGCAGAAGGGGCGTATGCGCTCATCAACGGGGGAACGGGTGCTGCGACCATCACCATGAGTGGGGGCAGTGTCACGACCGGCGGTGAGGATTCCGAGGGCCTCGTCGCGCTGGTTCAGCCGTTTGGTGGGGGTGATGCAACAGCGACTCTATCTGGCGGTCAGGTTACGACGACCGGGGATGGGTCAACTGGTGTTCTTGCTCAAGCAAATCTCGGTGGAGATGCACGGGCTGAGCAATCGGACGGCACGATCCAGACCGCGGGTGACGCGGCCTCCCATGGGTTGCTCGCCTTTTCGGGACTGGGTAACGCGACAACAAACCAGTCCGGAGGCAGTACCAGCACGACGGGTGCGGATTCCCATGCCCTATACGCGGCTGCATCGGCAGCGAACGCCAGCATTACGCAAGCGGCGTCGGGCACCGCTGAGGCGAGCGGCCAAAATTCCGCGGGCGTTCGTGCCGAGGCTCTCGGCACTGCCGCGATCA
The DNA here is from genome assembly GCF_001723355.1 of Methyloceanibacter stevinii. NCBI lineage: Bacteria > Pseudomonadati > Pseudomonadota > Alphaproteobacteria > Hyphomicrobiales > Hyphomicrobiaceae > Methyloceanibacter > Methyloceanibacter stevinii. The sequence continues at coordinate 220,660 of NZ_LPWE01000011.1, forward strand.
GTGTTGCCGGGCTCGTTTCTGGCGGCTGGGACACGGCGGCTGGTATTGAAGCGCGCGGCTTTGCCGGATCAACCGTCAATATTGCCAGCAGCAGCAGCGTTGGCGCTCTTTCCGACCGGGCCATATTGGGAAGCTTCAACAGTCCGACGGACATTACGTCCGCTGGCATCTTGACGGGTTTTGTCGATCTTGCCGGTGGTGACGATAGCTTCGCCAACTCGGGGCGCTGGAACGTCCGCAACTGGGCCGACACGACGGGCGACGGCATGCGCGACACGATAGGCGTGGCCACGTCGGATTTCGGCGGGGGCACGGATCTCTTCACCAATACCGGTACGGTCGCACTTGCCACGGTGCCGGGCAGCGGCGGAGTCGAAGAGGCGGTGTTCGACAATCTCGAGCGCTTCGAGAATGCGGGCCTGCTAACTATGGCCGATGGGCAGACGGGCGGCGGCGGGCCTATGGCGGGCGACCGCATCACAATCTCGGGCGAATATGCCGGTCAAGACGGTCAGGTCAATTTCGACACGTTTCTCGGTGGCGACAGTTCGGCCACAGACCGGTTGATCGTGGGCTCCACCGCCGCGGGCACGTCTTTTGTGCGGGTCTTCAACACAAACGGCCCTGGTATACGGACGAAGCAAGGCATCAAGATCGTGGATGTCGATGGAGCTTCGAATGGAGACTTCGTTCTGATCGATGGCGACTACCATCTGCGGGACGGTAAGGAGGCCGTCGTGGCGGGCGCCTTTGCCTATGGGTTGTACCAAGTTGGCGGCGACTGGTACCTGCGGAACGTGGAGATACCGCAAAGCGTCATGCCGGAAGTTCCGGATGGCGCGCAAGGGGGCTTCTCGCCGGTGACGAGTGTGTACGAGAACTACCCGCAAGTGCTTCTGGCGATGAACGGCTTGCCGACGCTGCAACAGCGCGTGGGCAACCGTTACTGGTCAGGGCTGGGCGCCGGTGGCGTGTCGCAGCCGCAGCCGGGGTCGCAAATGCCGTTCGCGGTGGGGGATGAGCCCGGGCCTGCCGGGTCGCCCTCCTTTGCGCAAGGGCAGGGCGTCTGGGCCCGAATTGTCGGCAGCGATTCAAAGCTGAAGCCGCGCTACAGCACGGCTGGTGTGATCGAAAGCGATATTGATATTCTGGGCATGCAGGGCGGCATCGATGTACCCGTCTACACGCAGGAAAACGGGTCGAGGCTCATCGCGGGAGTGACGGGCCACTATGCCAATGGCAATGCGAAGTCGAAGAGCGTGCAGCCGCGCGAAGACAGTATCGATACGGAGGGCTATGGCGTCGGCACCACGCTGACCTGGTACGATCAGACTGGTTTCTATCTCGACGGCCAGTTTCAATACAGTTGGTACGAGAGCGACCTTGTCTCGGGTGCGCTGGGGCGGCTTGCGTCCGACAAGCACGACGCGGGCTATGCGTTGTCGCTTGAAGGCGGACAACGGGTCGCGCTGGCAAAGCCCGGTGTCTCGCTCACACCCCAGGCGCAGCTTGTATATTCGACCCTCTCCATCGGTGATTACCGCGACGACTTTACGGCGCGGTTTGGCTTGGAGGATGGGGATAGTCTGATCGGCCGGCTTGGCGTTGCCTTGGATCAGGAGAAGACCTGGGAATCGGACGATGGGAGCCTGCGGCGGACCCATGTCTATGGGCTGATGAATCTTGAATACGAGTTCCTGGGCGGCACCACAGTGCTCGTATCGGATGTCCAAGGCCTAAGCGTTGCGGCGCTGTCCCAAGAGCAGGACCGGCTGTGGGGCGGCCTGGGCCTCGGCGGATCCTATAACTGGGACGGCGAGCGGTTCAGCATTTACGCCGAGGGTGGAGTCAAGACGGGCCTGGATCACTTCGGAGATAGCTACGCCCTAACAGGCGACGCCGGCATCCGCGTGCGCTGGTAAGGCTGGGTGCGGGCGTCGTGCCGTCCATGCTGAAGTAACTGCGCAATTCTTGATGTCGGATTGGCGGGCGCGTCTGGCGTGCCGGTGGGCGCAGTATGACCCTAATGCGAACGTCTGCAACAGTAGCGATCGTCTCCTGTGTCGAGATGGTGTTTTGCTGCTATGTCTCGCACTCTCGATGGTGCTACCGCGTGGTCGGGGATAGGGTTCGGCGCACGACACTCTGAACGATAGACAAAGTTAACCAATAACGCCTCGGACACCTGTTCGGGTGATGTTCGCAGACGCTCAGTGCCCGCATAATAGCTGTCAAAATAGCACTCAATTCCGAACAACGGCGGACTCCGAACCAAGGTCTTATCATTTGCAACTAACGGCGTTCCGAGCCGGTCGTTGGACAGGTAGAATTCGTCACTTGGCGTTAGGGCCCTGCAATGTCTACTGATGAAACCGAAAATAGGTCAACGCCTCCAACAGTGGGGGACATGAATGACAGAGCCGCTTTTAACATTAGACCACGGGTGTGCATTGCTGAGTGGCAGCCGAATCTCCGAAAGTTCCTAAGAGAGGCTTTGAGTGGCTTCGGACTGAACATTCTCGAGTGCGTTAACACGCTGGAACTCCAAGCCGTCTTGGACAAAGACGCTCCGGATCTAATCGTGCTCGGACTGGCGGAAGACGGAGGGGCGTTTGGCGATGTGCTCGAGACGCTCGCCGCCAGGGGTTTTTCAGGCAAGGTTCTGCCTCTGGTTCGGCACGCTTCCACCGTTATTGACGAGGTACAGGCGATCGCGGAGGGACTCGGTTTGAGTCTCCTGCCACCACTTGTGATGCCTTTCAATGATGAGCGTCTGCGGAGCAGAATTGCTGCGCTCCTGCCCGAGGTTTCGGACGGTCCTACAATGGACATTCGGGAGGCTCTGCGCTTCGGTTGGCTTGAGTTGTGGTACCAGCCAAAAATAGATGTGCGTACTCTCGCAATGCATGGTGCTGAGGCGCTTCTCCGCATACGCCATCCTAAATGGGGGATCGTTCCTCCAGCCTATTTCATCGCAGATGACGGCGATCCCCGCTTGGAATTGGTTTCCAAGACAGTCATCAGTCGCGCGGTCGATGATTGGTACTTCTTCTTTCGCGAGCGCTATGCCATCGAACTCGCCATCAATCTTCCAGTTCCCTTCTTCCAGGCGCCGTGCTCACTGGACTATCTTTGCAGGAAACTGCCTGGCCATACGGCCTTCGAGGGAATTCTGGTCGAATCCAATGGCGTCGATATCCTACGCAACCTGGATTTCATCAGGGGCCTTGCCAAGCAGTTTCGTGCCCACAAGATCGGAATCTCGATCGACGATATCGGCGCAGAGTGGGGCTCATTTTGTGGCCTGCGGGAGTTCCCTTTCGTTGAGATCAAGGTCGATCGGAAGTTTGTCGATGGCTGCGCCAACGATGGTTTGAAGAGATCGATTTGCGCCGACATTGTAAAACTTGCCAACTGCTACGGTGCGCGCACGGTTGCCGAGGGTGTCGAAACGTGGGGCGATTTCCACGCCGTGAGGGAGATGGGATTCGACTTGATCCAGGGGTTTCTATTTGCCAAGCCCATGAGCGCGGAAAGCCTGATCCAAAGCCCTTGGATGGCCCCACAGACCAAACCGCTCGGATACCGCTCAATCAAAAGGAAAAGGGTCGCATGGACGCCGCGGCACTGACTTCGTAGTGCGATCAATCCCGCCCGTTTGTGTGCTACGGGACGGGTTGAAGAATCGCGGAAATCAAGTGCCAAATACTTATTGGCGACGTTGTTCGGTCCGTCTCCATACCCCCAAATTAAGTCCAGGCAGAGCAGTAGAAGGTTACATTCTGTCCGTCACGTGTACCAAGCGACGGCCAGATGTTGGAGCTTTTGACAAAAGCTGGCCAACGGCTCTCGCCTGATCAGATTGGGGTTGCCCCGACTGTGCTCTGAAGACCCACGGCTGAGTCGAGGCGCAGCAGGTGCTCCGGCGTATGGTGGGGCTACTCAGATTTCGCACGGCCAAGGCAGCCTTCCGCCTCCACCTGCACAACAAGCTGCGTGCCTTCGCGTCGGTGAGTTTCAAACCGTTGTGCTCGCTATGACCAAAGCGAGGGCAACGCTGTCGGTGGCGGGCGCGTTGACGGCGTCCGGTTTAGACGCCGAAGCCGTCAATTCTCAATGCAAGGACGATTTCTTTTTCGATTTGAGTCTTGGCCACAACGGTAATCGGTTGTGTATCCACCCGATTGAGGCCGAGTTGTTAGTGCCTCTGAACGCGCTTTGCGGTTCTTCATGGTGCGCCGTGCAGCCCCTCCAGGATGAGGTCGGCAAGATCGGCTTCAATATCTTCGGGCGCGGCGCTGCCGTCCAAGTAGCCGTTCCGGACTCTCCGCACCAGCTCAAGCAGTAACGCGACTAGCGTCTTACCGTACCGCAGTGGCGGGAATAGGCGCCCGCGTCGAGTGCTTAAGCCGATTGATTGCCATCCTCGATAGACGTCTTTGAGGAGTTGGCGCTTCGGAATGCACTCGAGCCGCATCATTCGCCCTACGAACGACGGGTCATCGAGTTTGAAACGATCAGGGAGGCCATCGTTGAGAATCTGCGCAAAGAGCAATGCCGTTCCTGGACCGTCGAGCGGATCATCACTATCAAGGTCGTTCCAAGAGCGCTGATCCAGCGCATCCTGCATCAGGAGAATGTCCCTAACCCGACATGTCTCTTCGACTTGGGTGAGACTCTCCTCATCGAACGGACCAACGAAGCGGACGCCAGTTTCTCGATCGATGTAGATGTCATCAGGATGCGGGAACAAGCGAGGCGCCTGTTGCCCAAGTCTCTCCGCAGCGGCCATCTCGGAGCGTGCCCCTGAGATATAGTGTTCACATCTTTCGACCTCAGCTTGGAGTCTCTGACGCTTCTCGTCTGTAGCGCGTTCGTGTCGGTTGATGATGTCTTTCTGGGCGAGCGCATTGCCTTTGCAGGCAGAGGCGACTTGCGACTGGATGACAGCCTCAATAGCAGGAGCCTCCCGAATGGTCTCTCCTTCCCGTACGGTCACGATCCGTTCGACCTGCTTGAGGAATATCGAACTGGTCGACGTAGATTCGGAGGTCTTGGGCACTTTCTTGGGACGCCCTTTTGGGTTGCCGGATCGGCCCTTTGGGAATCTGTGCTCTATCGGGGGGTTCTTGTATCCACAAGGGTTGAGGGCAGTCCTCTTGGCCTGATCGACGACCTCTTGAGAAAGCGACTTTGAAGTGCTTTGCGCTTGCGGCTTGGCAGCGTTTCCAGTCATTGGCTGGCCTCGCTCACATCGCTTGCGAGAGTGTTGGCCAGCGTCCTGTGTTCTCTTACCTCTTCGAACGTTAGTCGCATCGGGGCGTGCCTTGCTGGTTTCCCGGTGAAAGCCTCGAACCGTGTGACAATGGTATCGCAATAGGCCGGATCGTATTCGATGAGCCGGGCACACCGTCCGCAGGCTTCAGCAGCGATGAGAGTGCTCCCAGAGCCTCCGAAGACATCGAGGACCACTTCGCCACGCCGAGAGCAGTCGCGGATCGCATCAGCAACCAGAGCAACCGGTTTGACGGTTGGATGCATGGCGAGGTCATCCAGGCGACCTTTCGTCGGACTGCTGATACCCGCATAGTCCCAGACATTGGTTCGGTATCGTCCTGTGTCTCCCAAACCAAAGCTGTTCGTGTGCTCCGCCGTTCCGACTTTGAACACGAACACCAGCTCATGCTTGGAGCGGTAGAATGTCCCCATGCCACCGTTCGTCTTGTTCCAAACGCATAGGTTCTTCAGCTCCGAAAACGCCTCTCTTCCGGCATCGAGAACTTCGCGCATATGGCGCCAGTCCATGCAGACGAAAGCAATTGCTCCGTCCTTTGCGGCCGCGGCAGCATTGCCGAGTGTTGTACAGAGGAATGACGTGAACTCGGTTTCGGTCATTTCGCCGGATGCGAAGGCAAACTCGCGATGCCGGACGGACCCTAGGCCACAGACATGCCCGTCAATGGCGACGTTGTAGGGTGGGTCGGTGAAGATAAGATCCGCACGCTCCCCATCCATGAGGCGCGTGACGTCGTCCTTCGAACGCGCGTCACCGCACAAGAGGCGATGCCGCCCAAGAAGCCATAGATCGCCTGCTTGAGTGGTTGGTCGTGTTGGAGCTTCGGGTATCTCATCAAGAGCCGACCCTGATATTGCCGCCGATGCTTCGTGCGCTTGGTCCAATGAGAGGTCGATCTCAGCGAGCGAGAAGCCTGTCAGCGTGACATCGAATTCCATATCGACGAGAGCCTGAAGCTCAATTGCCAACGTCTCTTTGTCCCAGCCTGCGTTCAGCGCGAGCTTGTTGTCAGCGAGCACGTATGCTCGTCTCTCTGCCGGTGACAGATGGGATAGTCTCAACGTGGGAACGTCCTTGAGACCAAGTTCCTTGGCGGCGGCCACACGTCCATGGCCAGCAATGATCTGCCCGTCGTCGCCGATCAGAACCGGGTTGGTAAAGCCGAAGCGCTTGATGCTTTCGGCAATCTGGCGGACTTGTTTTCTTGAGTGTCGCCGTGCGTTGCCCGGATAGGGCGCGAGAGACGACACAGGTTTACGCTCAATCTGAACAGTTGGAACACTCACTTACGCAACTCCAAATACATGCACGAATCAGCACGGTTACCCCTAAAGTGAGTGACGATCGCAATTGTTGTGCAAGTTGTATTTGGCCACGTGGGGCTCTGAGCAGTTGAGAAAGGGAATGCCGGCTATCGTGTTGAATGCGATCTTTTTTAATGGCTCTCAAAGACCGAAAACTGCCCTTTTGAGGCTCGCGGAGGAGGGGCCTTCAAAAGCCTTCAAAGACCCTTCAAAAATGCCGGTTCACGATTTCGTGAGCTTGTACTTCTAGGCGACCGAAGCGACATGAGGATGAGCGTCTCGTGCCGTCTCGCGGTTCACCCTGCGGCTTGGGCAGTAGGGGACTGCGTGCCGGCAATGCTCGACCGCTTCTCATCATCCGCTGGCCGCATTGTTCAACTGTCGAGCCGCATGAGGAATGTTCGATAATCTCATAGCGGCAGTCGGCCTCCGCTTATGGGCAACGCGATCCCGGATAAGCGCAATTGACAACCGGATAACGGCAACGAGTTTCTGCGAAAGTCCCTGATAATAAGAGCAGTCCCTGAGCGGACGGCATCTGGCGACGACAGAAACAGCCGGAGATCCGGGCACTTGCGCGTGTTTGCCGAGCCAATGTGGGTGCGTCCGACAAAGGGAATAACAGGGAATTCGGGAGACACGTTCGCTGCTGACTACCAGCACAGCCACCTAGTCGCGGGCTCTTCGGCTCTCTCCAGACACTCACCAAACAGCGCCGAAGAAGCGCGGAATTGCGGCGACGCGGTCATCGGAATCAATCCGGCCACGGACAGCATCGCCGCAGTGACTACGCTGGTGGAGATGCTCGACGAAATCATCCGCCGGTATGACATCCCGACCCAGTCTTGCGTCCTGACGCATGTGACGACCAGCATCGAGGCCATCAACCGCGGCGCGCCGCTCGACCTCGTGTTCCAATCGATCGCCGGTACGGAGGCGGCCAACAAGAGCTTTGGCGTGGACCTGGCCGTGCTGCGGGAAGGGCGCGAGGCGGCGCTTGGCCTTCAGCGCGGAACGGTCGGCGACAACGTGATGTATTTCGAGACCGGGCAGGGAAGCGCGCTCTCGGCCAACGCGCACCATGGCGTCGACCAGCAGACCCTCGAGGCGCGCGCCTATGCGGTCGCGCGGAAGTTCAAGCCGCTGCTCGTGAACACGGTGGTCGGCTTCATCGGTCCCGAATACCTCTTCGACGGACGCCAGATCGTGCGGGCCGGACTGGAGGACCATTTCTGCGGCAAGTTGCTCGGCGTGCCGATGGGTTGCGACATCTGCTACACGAACCATGCCGAGGCGGACCAGAACGACATGGACGTGCTGCTGACGCTGCTGGGCGCCGCGGGCGTAAGCTTCATCATGGGCATCCCCGGCTCCGACGACATCATGCTCAACTATCAGACTACGTCGTTCCATGACGCGCTCTACGTGCGCAAGGTGCTCGGTTTGCGCCCGGCGCCCGAATTCGAAAGTTGGCTGAAAGAGACGGGCATCTTCGCGGCCGAGGACGATATTCGTCTGTCCACGACTCTGCCGAAGCCGTTCCAGCACGCCATCGAACATTTGCAGTGAGGTCTCCCGTGTCCAACGACAAGCGCCCGGCCGTCGTCAACGATCCCTGGAACAAGCTGCGTCAATACACGCCGGCGCGCATCGCGCTCGGGCACTCCGGTACCAGCCTTCCGACCAAGCCGCATCTGGAGTTCCAGCTTGCTCATGCGCGGGCGCGCGACGCGGTCCATCACGCGCTCGACATTCCGGCCTTGGAGGAGAGCCTTCGGACGCGAGGGCTTGCCTCGATCCTCTTGAGCAGCCGCGCCGACAGCAGGGCCACCTATCTGCAACGACCCGATATGGGGCGGCGCCTCGACGAGGCCTCGGTCATGGTGCTCGAGAACCTACCCCGGCCGGAGGAGCCCTATGACGTGGTGTTCGTGATCGGCGACGGCCTATCTGCGCTCGCGATCGAGGAGAACGCCGCGAAGTTCCTCGACGCCATGCTGCCCTCGCTCCCCAAGGAAGACTGGCACATCGCGCCACTCTGCATCGTGAAGGAGGCGCGGGTGGCGATCGGCGACGAGGTCGCGGAGCTTCTCGGCGCAAAGACAGTTGTCGTTCTGATCGGCGAAAGGCCGGGACTCAGCTCGCCCGACAGCATGGGCATCTATATGACGCTGAACCCGCGGACCGGCCTCACCGACGAGTCGCGAAACTGCATCTCCAACGTCCGGCCCGCCGGATTGAGCTATCCCCATGCGGCGCACAAGCTCAACTACCTGATGACCGAAGCGCGGCGCAGGGGGCTATCGGGGGTGATGCTGAAGGACGAGGCCGAAAGCTTGGCCCAGGTCAGCACGGGCCTCACGGGAACTTTCTCATCGAACGCTGAACGGCCGATCGCGCCCGTGTGAGATCTGCACTCGGACAAGTAATTCCGAACGTCAGGCCAAGGTTGATACGTCTTGCCGGGACCTGGCGAATTCCTCCTGGCGCAGCCGCGCCCATTTGTAGGCATCGGTGATGGAGAGCGCGTAGATAAACAGTCCGCCGGCAAATCGGCCCATGAGAGACTGATCGGGTGAGGTGAGCTGCACCGTGATATAGCCGAACAGAAGCATGAAAAACACGAACACCAGACCGCGGCTCGGCATGCCGGCCGCGACGTGGCCCGCACCGGGTAAAACGATGGCAAGAGCCAGGACGATATAGGGGTTTACGGGCCGGCGGTCAGAACCGACTCGCGCGAGAATTTCAGGCGGCGGCTTCACGAGGGATCTCCTTGGTTGCACCGGTCTCCAACGCATGCCGCACCGCGATGCAGCGCCGCACGAGATCGACAAAGCGCTCACGGTCGAACCGAACGACCTCGAAACGTGCTTGACGCAGTAGGAGGTAGTCCCCCCGCTGTGCCTCGTCGGCTTGCCAAACGATCCGCACGCCCTTCGGCGTGATCAGAAGCTCCTTCCCCTTGGCCTCATCGAGGATGTCCAAATGGGGCTGGATCGCCTCCGGTGGCGGAATCCTGTCAGGGTTGTCGGAACGGATCACGGCACGTTCCGGCCAATTCGCCGGCGTATCCAGCCGCTCGGACAACGTGTCGAAAGGCGAGAAGAACTCGGCCCCCGACGGCCGCATCATAATGTCGACGGCACTGCCCGTCGCGACAGGCGCCTGCAGTGTAACCCGCAGCCACAATGAGGGCAGCTTGCGCAGCGCCATGCCGTCGACGACCACATCCGCCCGAATGGGCTCGCCCTCATACGTGCCGGTGATCGTAGGATATCCGAACACATCGAGGGCGAGCTTTGGGTCGTCTAGTACGGTTCGGCAGTCGGTGAAGAACGCGGCCCTCCGTGCTCGGACCGTTTTCTGATCTTCGCGGTGGCGGTAGGCAAGATATGCCAGCCCCACCACCGCTGTTATGACTGCCAGGACCGTCATGGACGCCTACCGTACGATCGTCACGGGACAATGGGCCCGCGCTGTCACGGCATAGGCCGTCGAGCCCAAGATCATGCGGGACAGGCCCGTATGACCGTGAGATCCCATGACGATGAGATCAAAGCCATGCTGTTCGGCATAGGCCGCGATCGCTTCCGGGACGTTGCGGCTGCTTGCCGTCGCACATGACACGCCGTCCAATCCCGCCTCTTTGGCCTTCTTGGCGGCGCGCTCGAACTCGGCCCGCGTGATGGCATCGCTGGCTGCCAGCACTTGAGAGTCCCAGAAGGGCGAGTTAGCCATGTCCTCTTTGGAGACCAGCTCGACCGCAAGGATCGTGAGCGGGACCCCGAGTTCCTTGGCCAAATCAATCGCAAAATCGATTGCTTTGGCCGAGATGGCCGATCCGTCGGCAGCGCATAGGATGTTCTTGATCATGAGTGCCTCCTAGTATCCGCGCGCCGCGACCACGGCATGGTGAACTGATCGCCCCTCCGGACATACTTGTACCGATGGAAGACGAACCACAGCGACGCGACGATGTAGAAGCACATCATGGCCAGGAGCTGTGTCCCGTAGCCGAGGAACGTGGCGAAGTACGTGGTGATGCACAGCAACAGGAGCACGATCGCTGGCAGTGGATGGAACGGATGCACGTAGCCCCGGCGGATGGTGCCGAGCGGCCACTTCTTCCGGAACATCCACATATTGATCGGCATGAACGTATAGCCGAGCAGCCCCGACAGGATCGAGAAGGTGATGACCTGGTCGAGGAGCCCCGTGAAGGCAAAGCTCACCGCAATCGGGATCAAGAACAGGATCGCCCGGTACGGCGTACGGTAACGCGGATGCACCGCGCCGAACCAAAGCGGCATGTAACGATCGCGCCCCATGGAGAACCAGGAGCGAGAGGCATCGTTGATGCAGCCATTGGCCGAAGCGATGGCCGCGAAGAGCGTACCAATGAAGAGGAACACCTGAAGCGCAGGCACGCCGGTTACACGGGCAGCATCGTAAAGCGGGGTCGCAGCTTGGCCGAGAAACTCCCAGGGGAGAAGGCCCGTGGCCACGTACCACGTCATGGTCGCCGCGATGAGAAGCGTGATGATACCGCTCATCGTTCCATAAGGAAGCGAGCGTGCCGGTGACCGCACCTCTTCGGCGGCTTGGCACGTACCTTCGATCCCGAGGTAGTACCAGATACCGAACTGGAAGGCTGCGATCACGCCGATCCAGCCATACGGCAAATCGGTCAGCAGCTCACGATGTTGCAGCATCTCTCCAGGGTTCCAGGGCTGAACGCCAAGGAACAGAACGACGATGGAGATAAAGGCGGCCGCGGTGATGACGAAGTTGACCGTCAACGTCATCAGCACACCGCGGTAATTCAACCACGCGAGCGCCGCGATCGTCAGAACCACGAACGGTCGCGGATCCAGAGCATCATGGCCCATTTCACCGGCAACCGCGGTGAGCAGGTCGCCCACGACAAGTGCGTCGGCAGCCTCGAGCATGGTGTAGGCCATGACGAGGTACAGTCCGACATTGAAGGCCATGAGCGGCCCCATGATGTGCTTGGCTTGGGCGTATTGCCCGCCCGCGGCCGCGACCGTGGAGGTCACCTCCGAGTCGATCATCGCGACGCAGGTGTAGAGCAAGCCGATGACCCAGCAGGCGATGAGGGAGCCCATGGCGCCGCCCTTGCCCACCGAGAAGTTCCAACCCATGAACTCGCCCACAAGCACAATACCACGCCCAGGGCCCAAACGTGGGCAGGCCCAAGAACGCGTAAGAGTGAAATTCGCTGCCGGTCCTGACCGGCCGTATCAGTAGATGACATGACGCCGTCCCCCTTGATTCCAGACACTAGGTCAGTTCGTGCTTTTCGCTTTCGCCCTCGAGCTCACCCTCGCGAGAGGACGTCAACAGCTCCTCGCTGAAGTCTCGATTGACTTGGAGTGCGTCGAAAAGCATCCACAAAAGGAGCAATCCGGAGATGCCCCAGGCGGCGTATTCAAGGATGTTCCACAAATCCATCGACCCCTCCTATTTCTTGTCGCCGAAACGCTCGGCTATGACTTCGCGATATTCCTTGTCCGAGAAGCGGACCAGGAACACGAAGTATCCGAGGATCACCACTGCGGTGATCAGGAGCGCCCAGGGGTTGATCGTGTAGTCGAAACGCGTGGTGATCATCTCGGTGGCCGTCTCCGGCGTGAATCCGAGCTTCTCCCACTGCGTCGCCATCGTTGGGTTTTGACCCAGCGCTTCCCAGGTCGGTTCCTCGACGGTCTTGGTGACGGTGCCTCCGCCGGTCAGGCCCAAAACGAGCGGCGCAAACAGCACCGCGTAGACCAGCACCAGTAGAAAGATGGAGTCGAAGATTTGTCCGGCCTTGCCTTGCTCGGGCGGCCGATACGCTTTTCTGCTCATTGTCGTATCCCCCTTAAGCCCGTTGCGCGGCCGTGCGCGATTGCTCGGCGCGGGCTTCGCGTGCCGCGTCGAGATGTTTGATGTCGAGGCCGTAGATGAAGTCCTTGTCCTCCTTGTAGTGGCGAATCATCGCCCCAATGGAGGCCGTGTTGAACACGAGGACGGCTCCAGCAGCGCAGCTTAGGACCAGACGAATTGCCGGATCCGGCACGGCCTGCCAAACCATGTAGAGCACGAACAGAACGGTGCACCAGAGCACGGCCACGAAGGTCCATGCTCCCATCCGATCCATTGCGTACATCGCTTCTATACGCTCAGTTAGGCTTCTCATTTCATTCCTCCCATTGCCCCTAGGCGGCATTTCGCCTCAGTCCTGCTTTTCCGCAGGGGAAATTTTTTTTACTGAACGATCAGCTTCATGCGATACTCAGGCACTGTCGACGGCGCAAGGGAGGGACACCTCCCCCTAAAGAGGGAGGCGCTGCCCCAAGAAGAGGGTTGGTGTGTCTCCGACGTACGAGGGAACCTTGAAAAGCAGTGTTACGACGCCCAATGGTCAAGCTTTGTTGCGCACCGGGAACGAGAGACCCATGCACCTTCTCATCGCCGATGATCACAGGCTGTTTCGCTCCGGCTTCAAACTGCTCGTAGGGCAGTTGTTTCCGGTCGCCGAGCTATTCGATGCCGGGGATGCGAATGAGGCTTGGGACGTCCTCAACACCGACGAAGAGTTCGACTTGGTCTTTCTCGACCTGGCGATGCCGGGCATGAACGGGACCGCAGGCGTACGGCGCTTCGTCGAACGGCGCCCCGCCGTTCCCGTCGTCATTCTGTCCGCCCATACCGCGCCCGAGGAAATCGCGGAATGCATGGGGCTCGGCGTGCGCGGCTATATCCCAAAATCGTCGAGCGAAAGCGTGTTGCGCAACGCGGTCGATTTGGTGCTCGCGGGTGAGATTTACGTACCGCGTCACGCGATCGATCAGATTCTCTCCGAGGGTGGCAGCGGCACGGCCGGAGATTTGGAGAACCTCCCGGAAGACAACCCGCTCCGTCAGCTCACGCCCCGCCAGCGCAGCACTCTTGCGTTGATGATCGAGGGCCTGTCGAACAAGGAAATCGCCCGCAGCCTCGGCCTGCTCGAGAGCACCGTGAAAGCGCATGTGAAGGTGATCTTGCGCAAGCTCTCGGCTCACAACCGGACGCAAGCGGCTCTGATTGCCGCGGATCTCGGCTGGCCGCGCCGCATTCCGACCCGGCCCTCGTGAGCTTGCCTCACGCGGCGGAGGATACTTTGCCGAGCAATTGATTGATCGTCCGCACCAAGCTTGCGCCATCCACCGGCTTATGGATCAGCCGGCAGCCGCTGGCCTCGGCCTCGGCGATACGTTCGGGATCGGTATCGCCGGTCACAAGAATACCCGGAATGGTGCGGTTGACCTTGAAGCGCACCGCCGCGATCGCGTCCGAACCTCTGGCGCCGGCCTGCAAACGGTAATCGGCGATCGCCAGCTCTGGCGGGACTTGCGAAGCCGCGACCCGATTGACGAGGCCGTCGATCGTATTGGATGCAATGACCTGTCCTCCGCATGCGCGAAGCAGCGTCTCCAAGGCGTTCAATTGATGGGGCTCGTCATCGATGACGGCGATGGTGCATCCGGTCAAATCCAGCTGCCCGTCTTCGCGTATCACCTCGAAGGCCTCATTCCCTTGCGCGATGGGGAGTGTGATGGAAAACACGGAGCCCTTTCCGGGTTCCGACCGCAACGCAATCGGCGCGCCCATGAGAGCGGCCTTGCGGCGTACGATGGCAAGGCCGAGGCCCGCCCCGCGCCGCCGGTCCCGCGCCGGATTGTCGAGCTGATAGAACTCCTCGAAGATCTTGTCCTGATATTCCGGCGCAATGCCGATGCCGCTGTCCCATACCTCCACAATGGCAGCGTCACCGCGCACCTTGCACCCGACCAGAACCCGGCCCCGCTCGGTGTACCGCAACGCGTTGGCCAGCAGATTCTGCAGGATACGGGCTAGAATTGCATGGTCCGCCCGCACGAAAATGCTTCTCGGAACGAAGCGGAGGTCCAACCTCCGGTCTTGCGCCTCGCGCTGAAAGCTTTTCTCGAGCATCTCGAAAAGGTCGGCGATGGCGACGTCCGAAAATTCGGGAACGACCACGCCGGCGTCCAGACGCGAAATATCGACGAGGTCTTCGAGCAATTCGTTCCCAGCGTCGAGACAGGTGCGGATGTCCGCTAGGATTTCCTGGCTCGTCTCGTCCGCTTCCCGGCGGGCCAAGGCCGAGACATACATGCTGACCGCCTGAAGGGGCTGGCGCAGGTCGTGGCTCGCGGCGGCGAGAAAGCGGCTCTTCGCCCGGTCCGCCTTCTCGGCATCGACTTTCGCGAGGCGGAGCGCGTCCTCCGCGCTCTTGCGCCACGATATATCGCGAATGCTGGTCCGCACTCCGAGCCGTTCCCCATCGGGCCCGATCATGGGCTGCCAGGACACGGCCGCCCACCCCACCTGACCGTCCCGGCGCTGGATGCGAAACTCGACGTCATTGCCGCTCGTCCCTTCGAGGGCGGACTTGAGGAGGGCCCGCACGGCATCGCGGTCCTCGGGGTGCACGATCTCCAAGGGATAGTCCGGCATCGTCAGGCACGCGTCGACGGAGAACCCGGTCATGCGCTCGACGGCCGGATTGACCCAGCGGACTTGGCCGTCGGGCAGAAACCAACTTTCCCAGTCGTATGTGTAGTTGGCGACAATCTCAAAGAGATCGGTGCTCAAATGTACCTCCCTGACGCTCCCGCTACCCCGACCGGGGGAGGTCTCCCCCGTCCGGGTTCCGGTAACTCCACTTGCGCCAATTGCCGTCTGCAGGATCAGCCCGCACTGTATTTTGCGTAACCACCCTAATTGGGACTTTAGCGCTGTCAGGGGCATACAGCTTCCCGGCAGCGCTTCTTTTTTGGAGCGACGAGAACTGAAGCTCAAGTTGGAGGGCAGTTCAATGGCTTCAATCGCAGCCGCAGCAAAAGAGGGTGTCGGCGGGTCCAATCTTCATCGCGTCATCAGCTGGAAGGACGCGTTCTGGGTCGCGAGCGGCGTTCCTGCGCTCGTATTGTTCTCGATTGGCGGCATCGCCGCCACGGTTGGCACTCCTTCTGTCCTCGTTTGGACTCTTTCTGTCCTCTTCGGCTTTGTTCAGGCTTTCACCTACGCTGAAATTGCCGGGCTGTTCCCGAACAAATCGGGTGGTGCATCCGTCTACGGCGCGGCAGCCTGGGTTCGCTACAGCCGGCTCATCGCGCCATTGTCTGTGTGGTGCAACTGGCTCGCCTGGACACCCGTGCTTGCCATCGGTTGCGGCATTGCGGCGGGCTACATTCTTACGGCTCTCTTCCCGCCGGAAGCAGCTATCAGGACCTGGGAAATCCAACTCGTAGACCTATCCTTCTTCAAAGAGGATCTCAGTCTACGGCTCAACTCGACTTTCTCTATCGGCGCGCTCTTGATGCTGATCTCGTTTGGCATTCAGCACCGTGGGATTCTCTCTACGGCCAAGGTGCAGACCATCGTCGGCGCATCCGTACTCATACCGCTTCTGATTATCGGGATCGTCCCTCTGGTTACGGGTGACGTGTCGATGCAGGCGTTTCAGCCGTTCTGACGAGCCCGCAATCATTGAGAGCATCGCTCTTGAGGCAGCGTCGCAAGGATCGCTCGCTAGTGCCAAGCCATGCTGCGGTGCCGTCTATTCAGAAGCGCCCGGACTTCATGGCTTTTGGTGCACAAATGCGCCGATGAGGGGCAATGACAGCGCCACAAACGCTATAGTGTAGGCGCTGTGCATTTGTCTCCACTCGGTTTTTGCTAGTGTCAGCTGACCAACCGCCAACACCTGCTTTGTCGCGACGCCGAAGGGCGGTGTCCAGTTCGTGTCGGTGCCGGGCCTAAGATCTGACTGCCGGAAGGGCAGGATTCGATGACCTATTCGATACTCGCTCGTGACCCAAAAACGGGAGAGATGGGCGTCGCAACCCAATCTCAGGCCTTTGCCGTCGGCCACAGCGTGCCATGGACCATGCCCGGCTTCGGGGTCATCGCGACCCAGTCGATGGGCGAACCGGCTTACGGCGACTTAGGTCTCGATGCGCTCCGGGCGGGGCTCACCTCCAGTGAGGCGCTCACCGCCATTAGCAGCATCGATGCCCACCCGGAACGGCGACAGGTCGCGATGATCGACGGCGAAGGCCGAATGGCGGCCTACACCGGGAGCGCCTGCATCGCCGAAGCTGGCCACGCATTTGGTGACACCTGCATCGCCGTGGCGAACATGATGCGGACCGACGGAGTATGGGACGCCATGGTCGAGGCGTTCGAGAGCGGCTCCGGCACACTCGCAACGCGGCTGATGGCGGCGCTGCACGCGGCCGAGAAGGCCGGTGGCGATTTTCGCGGACAGCGCTCGGCGGCTATCAAAGTGGTCAGGGCGACGCGCAGCGGACGACCCTGGCGTGACAGCGTGGTGGATCTGCGGGTCGACGACCATGAGACGCCCGTCGATCGCCTTGGCACTCTCGTCGAAAGGAGTGCGCGGTATAACCGGATGGTCTCGGCCTTCGAGCGGGCACTCGACGGGCAGGCTTCACAGGCTCTTGCCGACGTGATCGACATGCCGGTCGCGAAGACGAAGAGCGATGCTGACCTGCAGATGTGGCGCGCGGCAATTCTCACCCTTGCTGGACGGGAGGAAGAGGCTTCGTCCGCGTTGGCAACCCTCAACGAGTACGCACCGGAATTCGTCGACGTCTTCCGCCATCTTGAGACGACCGGCCTCGTAGACGAGCCGGCGGCTTGGAAGCGCGTCTTGCCCGGCAAATGAAACCCGGATGGAGCAGGCTCTCTGCTGGCAACTGCTTAGATGTCGACAGGGCCGTATGGTTTCGTCGGCTGCGCCAGCCATAGAACTAATGACATGACCGCCACCAGATCGATCACCACACGTAGCGCGCTACTGCTGATGCTGCTGGCGCTGGTCTTTCTGATCGCGGCTTCGATTCTAATCGTCGTGGACCTTGGTGCGCGGCGAACCATCCGCGACCTGTCGCAGCGCTATATCGACCAGTCCGCCGACCAGGTACAGTCTGAGATGAGCCACTTTTTTGGCTCCATCGAAGAATTCCTGAATGTATCGAGAACCTGGTGGGAGTCCGGTCTCCTCGACTACAACGGTCGCGCCGACCTCCAGCGCCTGAACTCATTGTACATGCCGCTCCTGGACCGGCACCGCCAGATCACGTCGATGATGCTCGTTCGGGATGATGGCCTTGAGTACCTCTTGTTCCGCGATCTGCGGGGTGGCGACGATTACGAATGGTACAATCGGCTTGTATGGGCGGACAAAGGCCCGGCAGCCGGCTATGTGGTGACCTGGACCGGCGATCTACAGCTCTACTCGGAAGAGCCGCTGCCGGATGAGGCACTGGACTACGACCCTCGACGTCGGCCTTTCTATATTGGAGCGGATCTCGAGAGCACCCATTGGACTTCGCCCTACTACTTCTTCATCACAAAAGACGCCGGTCTGACGGTTTCCCAGAAGTGGCGTGATCAAGCCTCGGGACAAACGAGACTGGTCGCGTTCGATCTCCTACTCAGGGATCTGTCCGAATTCACGTCCGGGCTCCATCCCAGTCCGAACGGAACAGCTTTCGTACTCCACAGCGATGGCTCCTTGATTGGTCTTCCGGCAGATGCGCGCTGGACCGATTCAGCTGAAATTCGCGACGTCCTGCGGAAAGCGTCTGGCCAAGCCGACTCGGACCGAGCTGCCACCCTTCTGACGGCAGAGGAACTGGATCTGGATGTTATCCGGGATGCAGTCTCGACCTGGCGTAGCAGCGGACGCCGTCCGCAGGAGGTGTTCAGTTTTGAAAGTGATGGCGATGCGTGGTGGGGAGGATTCCGGCAGTTCCGGTTGCAGGATCAGCTGCTGTGGATAGGCGTAGCGGTCCCCGAGCGTGATTTCTTGGGCGAGGCCCAGCGTCAACGGCACTGGGTTCTCGCGGTTTCGGCGGCTGCTGTGGTGTTGGCACTGCTGTTGGCCGGTGTCGCCGCCCGCTATTTTAGCCGCCCCCTGGAGGCTCTTGCGGAACAGAGCGTAAAGATCCGCGACTTGAACCTGGCGGACGCCCCTCAGATCAAGTCCGGCGTTCGCGAAATCGATCAGCTGGCGGAAGCGCAGTCTCAGATGCTGACCGGTATTCGATCGTTCTCGCGCTATGTCTCGGTCGCTCTTGTCCGCGACCTGGTTCGTAGAGGCGAGGTCGCAATGATCGGAGGAAAGAGAACCAGCCTCACCGTGCTCTTCACGGACATTAGGGACTTCACGAGCATTGCGGAGAGCATGGGCCCCGAAGATCTGACACACCACATGTCGGCCTATTTCCAACTCATGATCTCAGCGCTACAGAGCGAGCGCGGCACCGTCGATAAGATCGTAGGCGACGGCATCGTCGCTTTTTGGGGAGCGCCGGATCCGCTTGAAGATCACGCGGCCCATGCGGTTTCCGCAGTCCTGAAATGCGAGCGCTTGCTTCGGGATCAGAATTCTCGATGGCAGGATAGCGATCGTCCGGCCCTAACCACGCATTTTGGTCTCTGCACGGGAGAAGCCGTCGTCGGCAATGTGGGGGCGCCGGAGCGGCTCAGCTACACAGCACTCGGCGACACGGTCAATACGGCAAGCCGTCTTGAAGCACTCAATGTCCGCTATGGAACGAAAGCGCTCGCCACAGAGTCCGTCGTCTCCGCGTCCGGCTCCACGTTCGCCTGGCGACGGATCGACCGTGTGAGAATGAAGGGCAAGGCTGTAGCCGTCGACATCTACGAACCGCTTGGTGAAACGGCGCAGGTCTCGGAGGCAGTCCGCGAGCGGTCCAAGGCGTATGAGGCTGCCTTGCGCCTCTCCACCAAACGCCGCTTCGCGGAGGCAGTGGACCTTCTCGAGTCAGTGTTGACCGCCGATCCGCATGATGGCCCCTCGCTCCGACTTCGTGAGCTGTGTCTCGAATGGATCGACAAGCCACCGCCCGAAGATTGGGACGGTGTGACGCTCTATGCTGAAAAATGAGCAGCACTCCGGGGCTGTCGGAGCACTCCTTCCTGGTAAGGCCGCTTGAATCACTGCCGTGGCGTGATCGCGTAACCGCCTCGGGTCACCAGCGGACATCTGAGAGCAGGCGTAGAATCAACAGCATTGAAGTTCAGTGCGGAAATTCATTGAGAGGTGAGGACGGTCCCTGTTGCTGGGGGTGACGTTCCCTGTTCGCAGCCAGTATTTCCCTGTTCTGCTAATAGTGAATACCACCCTCAGTCCTGGTACTCACTAGCATCCAGCGCCGCCCGACGACCTGTTTCCAGCTAAGTTCCCTACATATTTCCCGGTTATCAGGGAACTCTAGAGTAGAGAGCCTTTCGCTGCGTTCCCGGCCGCACCGGTGCATTTCTATGTCTCGGCGACTCGGCTGGACTTGGACGCCCGCCAAGCCACTGTGCTATCTTGGATTTCGCTGCTTGCTAGCCACGTAAAGATGGCTGGCCAATAAAAAAGGAGGAGACGCGGTGAGTTCGAATGCGAACGCCATCATGCAGTACTCGTTCCTGTACGTGTTCGCCAACGACGGCACGATCGACGCTCAGGAACTGGCCATGCTCGAGAGACTCGCGCTTGAGGATGGGACCGTGGACGACCAGGAGCGGGACATTCTCAGCCGCATATTCGCCCGCGTGACCGCGCAGTCGGTAGCGCCGGACGTGTGGGATGAGATCTGCCGGTTCAAGGCAAAGTATCGGATAGCCTAAAGCCTGTGGCCGACGGCACAATCTGCAACCCGGGCGAGAGCGGCGACAACCCTGCCGCGATCTGATAGAGCCTAGCCATGACGCCGAAAAAGAGTGCCGCTCGCGCTGCCGCCGCGCTGGAATCCTTGCTGATTCCTGGCACGGACCCCGCTGAGGTGACCGCGGCGATCGAGAAGGCTTTGCGTGAATCAGGAGACGGCGCGAGCGGGGATGCCTCGGCGCGAACTGCGCGCCTGCTCTCCGCCTCGCCCGCGGTGCTTTACTCCTTCAAGGCGCGCGACGACTTCGCTCCCACCTTCGTCAGCGACAATATCGAAGGTCTGTTCGGCTACGCGCCGGGAGACTATCTCGGCAATCCCGGCTTCTGGCGCGAGCGCGTTCATCCCGAC
The DNA here is from genome assembly GCF_001723355.1 of Methyloceanibacter stevinii. Taxonomy (NCBI): domain Bacteria; kingdom Pseudomonadati; phylum Pseudomonadota; class Alphaproteobacteria; order Hyphomicrobiales; family Hyphomicrobiaceae; genus Methyloceanibacter; species Methyloceanibacter stevinii. Next base: position 241,389 of record NZ_LPWE01000011.1, read on the forward strand.
GACCTCGAGCGCCTCGACGCCGATCTGGAGACTCTCTTCGAGACGGGGGATCTGACCGTCGAATACCGCTTCCGTCACAAGGACGGCGCCTATCGCTGGGTGAACGACGAGCAGCACCTGATCTACGACGCACAAGGAGCGCCGAGCGAAGTAGTCGGCTCCTGGAGCGACATCAGTGCGCGCAAGAGCGCCGAGGCGCGGGAAGACGCGACGCAAGCCCGGCTGTCGACGCTTCTCGAAGCGGCGCCGGCCGTCATCTACAGCTTCAAGGCGCGCGCGGCGATTACGCGCCCACCTTCGTCAGTGAGAATATCAAGCGGCTCCTCGGCTACTGCCCGGAGAAATACATGGAGCATGCGGACTTTTGGCGCTCCCACGTCCACCCGGACGACCTCGCAGGCGTCGAAGCCGAAGAGGCGTCGATCTTCGACAAGGGCCGCCACGCGACCGAGTACCGGTTCCGCAAGCGCAACGGCAAATATATCTGGGTCAGCGACGAGCAATATCTCTTGCGTGACGAGCACGGTGAGCCCGTAGAGATCGTCGGCTCCTGGAGCAACATCTCCGCGCGCAAGACGGCCGAAGAGGCCGAGAACGCGGCGCGTGCACGTTTCGACCTGATGCTCCACAGCGCTCCGGCGGTGGTCTACAGCTTCAGCGCGACGGGGAGCTTCGCGCCCACATTCGTCAGCGGCAACATCAAGCGCGTGCTGGGATACGAGCCTGACGACTATCTGAAGCAGGCCGACTTCTGGCGCTCGAACGTGCTTCCCGAGGACCTTCCGGCGGTCGAAGCCGGTCAATCGGAATTGTTCGATCAGGGGCGCCGCGTCTCGGAATATCGGTTCCGCAAAGCCGACGGCAACTATTGCTGGGTCAGCGACGAGCAGACCCTCATCAAGGACCGGAACGGTACCCCGCTCGAGGTGATCGGCACCTGGTCCGAGGTGACCGAGCGCAAGACCGCCGAGCAAGCCGCACTTCACGAACGCGAGCAAAGGCTGACCGACGCCATCGAGACTATCTCGGAAGGATTCTCTCTCTACGATTCCGAGGATCGTCTGGTTCTCGGCAATCAGAAGTATGGCGAGCTGTTCGACGCCGGCGACGGGCCGCCCGAGCCCGGAGCCTCCTTCGAGACGATCCTGCGCAAGGCCGTCGCCCACGGCCTGATCGAGGATGCCAAGGGGCGCGAAGAAGGCTGGCTCCGCCAGCGCCTCGACGAGCACAGATATCCCGGCGAGCCCATTCTTCAGCGCCGGTCGGACGGCCGCTGGCTGCAGATCAGTGAGCGCCGCACCGAAACCGGCGGCACGGTCGCCGTCTACAGCGATCTCACCGAGATCAAGGAGAGCGAGCGGCGCGCTGCGGCGGCGAACCAGCTCATCCTGCAGAGCCTGCACTATGCCAGCCGTATCCAGTCCGCGGTGCTTCCCGCGCGGCGCGAGATTGAAGCCATTGCGGCGGACCACTTCCTTATTTGGGAGCCGCGGGACATCGTCGGCGGCGACTTCTTCTGGTTTCAGCCCGTTGAAGACGGCCATGCGATCATGGTCGGCGATTGCACGGGCCACGGCGTCCCTGGCGCCTTCATGACCCTGATCGCCTGGGGTCTGCTCGACCGCATGCTGCGCGATGCGCCCGGCGGCCCAAGCGCCGTGCTGTCCGGCCTGCATCAGGGCGTGCAAAGCTTGCTTGGCCAGGACGAGCAGCACGGCGAAACCGACGACGGACTGGAAGCCGGAGTCTGTTTCATCGACCTGAGCAAACGGCAAATAACGTTTGCCGGTGCGCGCTTCTCGCTGTGGCGGTCGAATAGCGAAGGCGTTATCGAGATCAAAGGCGATCGCGAGGGCCTCGGCTACCGGCGCTATCGTCCAGAGACGAGATTTAAGAACACCACGTTTGGCTACGATTCAGGCGACGCGTTCTACCTCACGACCGATGGGCTGATCGAACAGATAGGGGGGCCGCGCGGCCGTGCCTTCGGCAAGCAACGCTTTAAAGACCTCTTGTACAAGCTGCGCGATGCGCCGATGAATGAGCAGGAAGAAACGCTGCGCGACGCCTTCGAAAAATTTCAGGGCGATCAGAGGCGGCGCGACGATCTGACGGTTTTGGGTTTTATCCCCCGTGCCTAGGAGGCCTCAATGCTAGCCGGCCAATTGATGGACTTGCGGTCGATGCTGCATCGCCAAGGCGTGATCTTCGCCTATAGCGGCTATGTGACGGAGCCGGTGCTGTCCGGGGTGGGGGAGGCGCTCAAGCAGAAGCTGACCATCGATGACGCCGACACCAAGACCCTGCGCAGTGTGTTCGCCGTCTTCGTCGAGCAGATGCAAAACATTATCCGCTATTCCGCCGAAAAGGCGCGTCAGGAAATGCCACCCGCGGACGAGCAGGGCGCGCTCATGGAGATGCGCTACGGCATCCTCACCATCGGACGCGAGGGTAATGACTACGTGGTCTGCGCCGGTAATCTCGTGCGCAAAGACGACGCCGGGCGGCTTGCGGAACGGCTTGAAAAAGTGAGGAACATGAGCAAGGACGACTTGAAGATTCTCTATAAAGAACAGCTTAGAGCGGACCCCGAACAAGGCAGCAAGGGGGCCGGGCTCGGCCTCACGGAAATCGCGCGTCGCGCCTCGAAGCCGATCGAGTATGACTTCGCCGATGTCGATGGCGACCACGTCTTCTTTGCCTTGAGGGCGACGATTTGAGGTCCGAATTGATGCGCGATCCGCTGAACATTGAGCAGACCTCCCGTACGCCGGCCGTGGTCTTCGACTATCCGAACAATCACCTGAAGCTGTCGGGCGAATCCTATCCCGAGGACGCGACCGAGTTTTACCGGCCGGTCTTCAACGCGCTCGACGAGTATCTCGGTTCGCTGGGTGAGGGGCGTTGCCGTTTCGACTTCGAACTCATTTACTTGAACAGCTCGAGCGCCAAGGCCGTGATGATGCTGATGGACAAGCTCGAGGACGCCGCCAAGAACGGCGCCGACGTGGACGTCTACTGGTTCTACGACAACGACGACGACACGATGCAAGAGCTGGGCGAGGAATTCGGCGAGGAGCTTGAGAGCGCCGTATTCCATCTTGAGAAGATGGCGGGCTGATGCCGTCGGACGATCTCTTCGCCGCCGAAGGGAAGGTCATCGTCGAGGCACAGAAGCTCCTCGACGACGGCCGCTTCGCCGACATTGGCGACCGCACGCTCTACGAAGGCCTGCTCAAGGACTATCAGAAGCTGTTGCGCACGACGCGCCGGCTGATGCGCCTCAGCGACCGTAATGAGGAACAGCTCAACGCGCTGAGCAAGGAGCAGAAAGAGGCCAACACGGTCATCGCCAAGCACAACAAGGAGCTAGATGCGCTGGCGACCAAGCTGTCGAAATATTTGTCGCCTCAGATCTACCACTCGATCTTCACGGGCGCGCAGAACGTCGAAATCGCTTCCAGCCGCAAGAAGCTGACGATCTTCTTTTCCGACATCATGAACTTCACCGAGACGACCGACAGGCTGGAGTCCGAGGACCTCACCAACCTGCTCAATCGCTACCTCACGGAGATGACCAACATCGCGCTCGAATACGGCGCAACCATCGACAAATATATCGGCGACGCCATCATGGTGTTCTTCGGCGATCCCCAGTCCAAGGGAGTCAAGGAGGACGCTTGCGCCTGTGTACGCATGGCGTTGGCAATGCTCAGGCGCTTGAGTGAGCTCCATACGGAATGGCTGGAACTCGGCGCCACGGAGCCGTTTCACCTGCGCATGGGCATCAACACCGGCTACGTTACCGTGGGTAATTTCGGTGGCGACGAGCGCATGGACTACACCATCATCGGCAGCTGCGTGAATGCCACGGCGCGCCTCGAGTTCCATGCGGACACCGACAGCATTCTGATCGGTCACGAGACCTACGCACTTGTGAAAGACGAGGTGGACGTTGAGGAACGCGAGCCCATCAAGGTCAAGGGATTCGCCGAACCCGTCCGCTGCTACAAGGTGCTTGGCCTCTATGAGGATCTGGAGCGCGAAGGATCCGTCATCCGGGAGGAGCAGGACGGCTTCAAGCTGCTGCTCGACCTGAAGAAGCGCGAGCGGGCCGAGGCCATCGAAGCGCTGCAGGCCATCATAGAGCGCCTCAAGCAATAGCGCCTCGGTGCGTGCCCTTCCGGCTGCGGCTGTCGGCGAGGCGCGACGAGCGCTACCGCTCGCGTCGGGGGCGAATGTCTACTAAAACCACGGCTGTGCCTGCTGCGGGCACGGCGCCGCGCTCGGCAAGCGATTGGAAAGAAAGCATTCTCGATGAAAGACGCCAACTGGATCGAGCGTTTCGAGGGATTGAGCCGCCTCCCGGAGCCGATCAAGGACACCCTGGTGAGTCGCAGTCAGGTCGTGTCCGTTCCGGGCGGAACCAAGATCTTCGGTCCGGGTCTTGAGCCCGACAATTTGCTGCTCCTGATCGAAGGAACGGTAAAGGTCTCGCAGACCTCCGAAAGCGGGCGCGAAATCGTGCTCTATCGGGTCGAGGCGGGGCAAAGCTGCGTCTTGACCACGGCCTGCCTGCTCGCCCATGAGGCTTATTCGGCCGAAGGCGTTGCGGAGACCGCCGTGACTGCCGTGGCGATCCCTCGGGCGGTATTCGACGAGCTGGCCGCCAGCTCCCCGCAGTTCCGCGCTTTCGTTTTTGCAGCCTATGCGCGCCGTATCACGGACCTGTTTCGTGTCATCGACGAGGTCGCCTTCGGGAAGATCGACGTGCGGCTCGCGGACCGGCTCATCGGGCTTGCGGGAGGCTCCGGCGAGCTCGAGGTGACGCACCAGCAGCTTGCGACCGAGCTCGGCACGGCGCGCGAGGTGGTTTCGCGCCAGCTGAGCGAGTTCCAGAAGCGCGGCTGGATCCGCCTTTCGCGAGGCCATGTCTCGTTGAGCGACACACCGGCCTTGGAGCGCTTGGCCGCCTCCGCTTGAGGCCCTTACGAGCCGTTCCAGGCCTATGTGACTACATCACCGACAGGCTCGACAGGACCCAGTAATTTCATGGGGAACTCAACCCTGAAAGGCTCCGCCATGACCGCAAATGTCGGCACAATCGACCGGATTTTCCGCGCAGTACTCGGCCTCGTTTTGCTGTGGTTCGCGTTTTTCAGCGGTTTGCCGCTCGCCGACACTCCGGTCTGGAAATATGGCGCGGCCATTGTCGGCGTGGTGATGCTGATCGTGGCCCTCGTTCGCGTCTGCCCCATCTACAGCATCTTTGGCCTGAAGACGTGTGCCTGAAGACTTGAATGGCCCGCTGTGGCCGGGCGTCCCGGCGGCGCACTGAGCGCGCGGGGCCCCGCCAGCCGGCCAGGTCCAGGCACCCAATTTGGAAAGGACTATTCTCGTGACGAACTATCCGATCGACATGACCGTCCACCCGGAAGTCGAATCCTTCTTCGACGAGCCGACCAACACCATCAGCTACATCGTCAAAGACCCGACGTCGGACTCCTGTGCCGTCGTGGACAGTGTGATGGACCTCGACTACGCGGCGGGCCGCATCACCCATGACAGTGCCGACGAGATCATCGCCCGCATCAAGGAGCGCGGTCTCAAGCTCGAATGGATCATCGAGACCCATGCCCACGCAGACCATCTGTCGGCGGCGCCGTACATTCAGCAGGAGCTCGGCGGCAAGCTCGGCATCGGCTCGAAGATACTGGTCGTGCAGGAGACCTTCGGGAAGTTCTTCAACGAGGGCACCGAGTTCCAGCGCGACGGCAGCCAGTTCGACGCTCTCTTCGAGGATGGCGACACCTACACCATCGGCAATCTGAAAGCCTTCGCCATGTACACGCCGGGCCACACGCCGGCCTGCATGGTCCACGTGATCGGCGATGCCGCCTTTGTCGGCGACACACTGTTCATGCCCGATGGCGGTTCCGCGCGCGCCGACTTTCCCGGCGGCGATGCCGGCACGCTGTACGACTCGATCATGAAGGTGTTGAGCCTGCCGGACGAGATGCGGCTGTTCATGTGCCACGACTATGCGCCGGGCGGACGCGAATACGCCTGGGAGACCACGGTCGCCGAGGAGAAGAAAAACAACATCCATGTCGGTAACGGAAAGACGAAGGAAGACTTCATCAAATTCCGCACCGAGCGCGACGCGACGCTCGGCATGCCGCGGCTGATCATCCCCTCGCTGCAGGTCAACATACGTGGCGGCGAGGTGCCGAAGGACAAAGACGGCCGGCCGATGCTGAAAGTCCCGGTCAACGGCCTCTAAGCTAAGCGGAGACGCGCTGATGGAACTGAAACGCATTTCGGACGCGCTGTCGGTCAGCGGCCAGATTTCGCCGGCCGACATCGCCGAGGTGAAGGCGCAAGGCTTCCGCTCGATCGTCTGCAACCGGCCCGACGGCGAGGGCGCGGATCAGCCGACCTTCGAGGAGATCCACGAGGCTGCCGACGCCGTCGGACTCGAGGCGCGTTATCTGCCGGTCAAGTCCGGGCTCGTGCAGGACGAGGATGCCGTCGCTTTCGGCACCGCGCTGCGCGAGCTTCCGGGGCCCGTCTTCGCCTATTGCCGCACGGGCACGCGCTCGGTGACGTTATGGTCGCTGAGCCAGTCCAAGGCGCTGCCCATGTCGGACATCCTGGCGTCGGCCAAGGCGGCCGGCTACGACATGAACGGCGTTGCCCGGCGCATCGCCAATGGCGGCAAGACGCCGACCGACACGGGCGATGCCAAATTCGACATCGTCATTGTCGGCGGCGGGGCCGGCGGCATCGCCGTCGCCTCCAGTCTTACGCGCGTAGTCCCGAGCTCGACATCGCGATCATCGATCCCGCGGAGATCCATTACTATCAACCCGGCTGGACCATGGTCGGCGGCGGTGTGTTCCAGGCGCAGGACACGGCCAAGACCATGGGCTCGCTCATTCCGAGCGGCGTCCACTGGATCAAGGCCGCGGTTGCCGCGTTCGAGCCGCAGAACGACGCCGTTATTTTGGATGGTTGCCGCGTGGTCAAATACGACCGTCTCGTCGTCTGCCCCGGGCTTAAGCTCGATTGGGGCGCCGTGGAAGGGCTCGAGGAGACGCTCGGCCGTAACGGCGTGACCTCGAACTACCGTTACGACCTTGCGCCGTATACGTGGGAGCTGGTCCAGCGCTTGAACAAGGGCCGGGCGATCTTCACCCAGCCGCCCATGCCGATCAAATGTGCCGGCGCGCCGCAAAAGGCGATGTATCTCTCGGCTGACGCCTGGTACCGCCGCGGTGTCCTCAAGGACATCGACATCCAGTTCAACAACGCCGGCGGCGTGCTGTTCGGCGTCAAGGACTACGTGCCCGCCTTGATGAAATACGTCGAGAAGTACGGCGCGAACCTCAACTTCTTCCACAATCTGATCGCCATCGACGGCTCGGCCAAGACCGCCACGTTCAAGGTCTCCAAGCCGGATACCGAGCCGGAGATCGTGACGACGGACTTCGACATGATCCATGTCTGTCCGCCGCAGACGGCCCCGGACTTTATCCGCGTGTCGCCGCTGGCCGACGCAGCCGGCTGGGTCGACGTCGATCAGACCACGCTGCGGCACAAGACCTACGACAACATCTGGAGTCTGGGCGATGTCATGAATGCGCCGAACGCCAAGACGGCCGCCGCTGCCCGCAAACAAGCTCCGACGGTTGCCGAGAACATCGTCGCCGATATCGCCGGCAGATCCGCGGTGGCGCAATACGACGGCTACGGTTCCTGCCCGCTGACGGTCGAGCGCGGCAAGATCGTGCTGGCCGAGTTCGGATATGGCGGCGCGCTAAAGCCGAGCTTCCCGAAATTCTTCATCGACGGCACGAAACCCTCCCGCGCCGCGTGGATCCTCAAAGAGAAGATGCTGCCGCCGATCTATTGGTGGGCCATGCTCAAGGGCAAGGAGTGGATGGCAAAGCCCGAGCGGCTCTCGGTAGCTGCGAAGTGATCCTCCACAAATGATCGCTCGGCTGCGCAAGTTCATTCCCGTACTCGATTGGGGGCGTACATACAACGCCACCACGTTCTCGAACGACCTGGTCGCGGCGGTGATCGTGACGATCATGCTGATCCCGCAGTCGCTTGCGTATGCGCTGCTTGCGGGGCTGCCGCCGGAAGCCGGTATCTATGCCTCCATCGTGCCAATCATTCTCTATGCGATCTTCGGCACCTCCCGCGCCCTGGCCGTCGGTCCGGTCGCGGTGGTGTCCCTGCTGACGGCGTCGGCCGTCGGCCAGGTGGCCGAACAAGGCACGGCCGGCTATGTGGTCGCCGCGTTGACCCTCGCGCTGCTGTCCGGCGGCTTCCTGCTGATGCTCGGCGTGCTGCGGCTCGGGTTCCTCGCCAACTTCCTCAGCCACCCGGTCATTGCCGGGTTCATCACCGCATCGGGCATCCTGATCGCCTGCAGCCAGCTGAAGCACATCCTCGGTGTCGACGCGGGCGGCCATACGCTGCCGGAGATGATCAGGTCGCTCGTGGCGCATCTCGGTGAGACCAACGTCATCACGCTCGCCATCGGGGCAGGGGCCATCGGCTTTCTGTTCTGGGTGCGCAAGGGGTTGAAGCCGTTCCTGCGATCAATCGGTCTCGGTCCGAAGCTCGCCGACCTGATCACCAAGGCGGGACCCATCGCGGCTGTCGTAGTGACGACGCTGGTGGCCTGGTATTTCAGCCTGAGCGGTCGCGGCCTGTCGATCGTCGGCGAGGTGCCCCAGAGCCTGCCGCCGCTGACCATGCCGGGCTTGTCGCCCGACCTGCTTGCAGATCTCGCGGTGCCCGCGATCCTCGTCTCGATCATCGGCTTCGTGGAGTCCATCTCGGTGGCTCAGACATTCGCCGCGAAGAAGCGTCAGCACATCGATCCCGATCAGGAACTGATCGGCCTTGGCGCCGCCAATCTCGGCGCGGCCTTCACCGGCGGTTATCCGGTGACGGGCGGTTTCTCGCGCTCAGTCGTCAACTTCGCGCGGGCGCCGAGACCCCGGCGGCCGGCGCCTACACCGCCGTCGGCTTGGCCATCGCTGCCGTGGCACTGACGCCGCTGATCTACTTCCTCCCGAGGCGACCCTGGCCGCGACCATCATCGTCGCCGTGCTGAGCCTTATCGATCTGTCGATCCTCAAGAAGACCTGGGGCTATTCGAAGTCCGACTTCTCCGCCGTCGCGGCAACTATCCTGCTGACGCTGTTGCTCGGCGTGGAGATCGGCGTCGCCGCCGGCGTTGCCATCTCCGTCCTCATGCATCTGTACAAGACATCGCGTCCGCACGTCGCCGAGATCGGCCTCGTGCCGGGCACCCATCATTTCCGCAACATCAACCGCCACACTGTCGAGACCGACCCGGCCCTCCTGATGCTCCGGGTCGACGAGAGCCTGTACTTCGCCAACGCCCGCTTTCTGGAGAACTTGATCCTGGCCCGCGTGACCGAGGGTTGCGGCATCCGCAATGTCGTTCTGATGTTCTCGGCGGTGAACGCGGTCGATTACTCGGCGCTGGAGAGCCTCGAAGCCATCAACGAGCGCCTGACCGACATGGGTGTCGGCTTCCATCTGTCGGAGGTCAAAGGCCCGGTGATGGACCGGCTGGAAGCCTCCCACCTCCTCCAGCATCTGAACGGGCGCGTGTTCTATCCCAATACGACGCCTGGATGGCCGTCTCGAGCCGGCCATCCGAAGGGCCCAAACCCGTCTTGGCCGCCAAGGCCTGCTGATCTTGCTCCTCAGGTGGAGGCGTTGGCGGTCCTGCTGCGCGGCACGGACACGGCGAAGACCGAGCCGCGCCCCGGGGTCGAGGTCACGTCGAAGGTAAAGCCTTGTTCGTTCGCGAGCCGTGAGACGACGGCAAGGCCGAGCCCCGTGCCGCCGGTCTCGCCTTTCTCGTACGGCTTGAGGAAACGGCTCACTTCTTCCTGTGTCATGCCGGGGCCTGTGTCGCGCACCTCGATACGGACGCGGTCGCGCTCCGCCCGGCAGCCGAGCAGGATGCGTCCCTGGTCGGTGTACTTCACTGCATTTGAAACGAGGTTGCTGACGATCCGCATCAGACCGATCGGATCGGCGGTCACGTGGAGGCTGCTGGGAACGGCGCGGAAGCCCAAGCCCTTTTCATGCGCCTCGGCCTCGAACATACGAGCTACATTGGCGAGGACGACGGAGACCGGAAAATCCTCGACCGCCGGCTTGTCTTGCGCGCTCGCGGCAAAGCTCGCGTGAGGATCGTGCATTTCGTCATGGTCTTCGCCCGTTGCCGAGGGCCGAGTCTGTTGCAAGTTCCGGTCGATCAACTGGTCGAGATAGGACAGGCTGCCGGCGATCTTCTCGCGGTCGTGGCCGGCAAGGTCCTCCATCTGCCGCAAGGCCATGCGCAAGGAGGCGAGGGGCTGCTGAATATCGTGTGCCGTGGTCGCGAGCTGATCGCGCCGCCGCTCAGCCAACTGCACCGCGCGCGCATGTTTCTGCTTGGCCTCTTGCAGAGCCTCGACCGCCGCTAGCTTCTCCTTGGTCTCGACAATCTCGCGGCGCATGGCCTCGTCGCGTTCGCGCCGTATGCCGAGAAGGTTCACGAAGATGGCGAGGGCGAAGGCGATCCCTTCCAGGCCGAGCGCATAGCGCGCGCCGTGTCCGATCAAGTCCTGCGAAAACCGGCCGGGCAACGCATAGCTGACGAGGCCGATCAGGATCGGCGCAACGACGATGATAGCGCCGACCAGAAAGAAGCGCCCGCCCGCTTGGCCGCACCGGACTGCGGCGATGCCGGCTGCCACATAGAGAGACGTGCAATAGACGGCGAGTGCGAGCGCAACGAATTTGAACCACGGCGTTTCGAACAGCCAGAAGGACGTTGCAAACATCAGGCAGGAAACGATCAATCCGCCAATGAAGAGCTTGTTCAGCGTGGGGTGGTTCTTCGGCGCATCCACGAACGAGCGGGCGAACTGCAGGCCGCTGGCCGCCCAGACGGCGCCGATCGGAATCACCGCCATGGTGTTCCACCCGGGCGAGGCCGGCCACAGGAATTGGAAGCCGTAGCCGTCTGTTTGGAACAGGTAGAGGGCCGCCGCACATATATATAGGCCGTAGTACAGCGCGGCCCGCGACCGTAGCGCCGTGAGATAGATGACGCTGACAAGGGTCATGCCCAGCAACAGGCCCAAGACCAGGAAGTTGTGCATGTCCTCCTGGTCGACCTGCGCGAAGAAGTAGTCCGGGCTCTCGACATAGAGGATCTGTTGTGTCGCGGCCTTGGAGGCATAGGCGATCAGCAGCCCGGCGCGCTCGTACGCGGCAAGCCGGAAGGTGGCGACGTAGTTGCGATAGGCAAGCTCGCGCGCCGCGAACGGCTCGTCGAGAGTATGCGACAGGATCTCGACCGGCTCGCCGAACCCGTCGCCGATTCTGGGAACGATGTACACCGACAGCGCATCGGAGAGGGGATTGCTCAGTACGAGCTTCCACGTGCCGGCCGCCTCGGAGGCGTTCTCCGCCTCGGCCCACAGCCAGAACCGGGCCTTGGTGAACCCGAAATCTACGATGGATGTCTCGATGGGCTTGAACTTGTCCGTCGGGACGCGTGCGAGGGCTTGATCGGGGCTGAGCGCGTGATCGCCGTCGACGAGGTAGCGCACATGCGGCGCCAAATCGGCATGAAAGTCCGTGCGCTGGAGCTGCAACGGCGCCTCGACGGCGGCCCACGCTTGAGCCGCCCCCAAAAGCGCTGCTAGCAAAATGAGGCAGGCCCGCCAGGGCCAATGACGGTATAGTCGCGGGCGCGCGTGCTTGCGACTTGCCGGTGCGCTGGGGGGATGTCGGAATGGCTCATGACGGTTTACCGAAAGTCAGCGCGACCGCGATCGTTGCGGACGACCACAAATTGCTGCGCGACGGCATCAAGCAAATCCTTCAGTCCGTGGACGGCATTTCGATTGTCGCCGAGGCGCAGGACGGCCTTGAGGCCATCAGCCTGGTGCGCCAGCACAAGCCCGGTCTCCTGACCTTGGACATGGCCATGCCGTACGCGCAAGGCCTCGAAATCTACGAAGAAGCGCGGCGCTGGAGCCCCGACACGCGCATCATCGTCTTTACGGGGCTGACGTCGCTCGGTCTTCTCAGTGAGTTGGTTACCGCAGGCGTTGACGGCCTCTTCGCCAAGCGTGGCGATCCCGACGAGCTTCGGGACAGCGTCCCCGTGATCCTGAGCGGCGCGAAGGTGATCGCGCCCGAGATCGTGGCTCTTCTGGAAGAGGGGACGCCGGCGAGCAGCTTGACGGCGCGCGAGCGACAGATTCTCAGCCTCGTCGCGACGGGCCTTTCGAACAAGGAGATTGCGAGCCGCCTGGGCGTGAGTCTCAAAACCGTCGACAATCATCGCACCAACCTTATGCGCAAGCTCGACGTGCATTCCATCGCGGAACTCTTGAGCTACGCGCTGCGCGAGGGGCTTCTCGAAGGGTCGGATCAGCTGTGAGTCGGCCATTGTGGGGAACGTTTCCATGCTTCGGTCTCGTGGTCCATTCCTGGACGGGCTTAGAGCGCTGTCCGTAAACGGATCACAGGCCCGGTTGAGAACAGGCTAGAGCGAGGCTGGAGCGGGCGCGATAGGGTGGATCCCCTATATGAAGTGGCTGGAGCCGCGTGACGCTGGTGTCTGGACGTTGGTCGTCGTTCGGCGCGCTAGTTCGTGGCCAGCTTGGCACGGACCTCTTCGGTCTTCTTGAGTTCGCGGGCAGCATCGGCAGCGGCCAGCGTGGCGCCACCGTCGGCATAGCGCTTTTGCGCATTGGCGAGCAGATCGGCCGCCTCGTCGAGTTCTTCGTCCGTTTGCTCGAGCGCCGCGAGATCCGTCAGCGTCTGGGCAAGCTGCACCTCCGCATAGGTCCGCTGCACGGCGAACTCCTTGCCGGTATAGACGGGAAGGGTGGAGAGCTGCAACTGCTTGGCCTCGCGCAGAAGGTCCGGCTTCCCTTCGATAGCGCCCAGCTCGCTTAAGGCGCCCGCCTTCGCCAGCGAGGTTTGCGCCGCCAGGTCGGGGAGGTCGATCGCAGCAAGCTTGTCCTGCGCCGCCTCGGCAGCGGCAATGGCTTCCCTGAGTTGGCTCGCGTTCTTGTTGCGCTCGCCGGCAACGCGCTTGCCGTTGGCAAGGTACAGCTTGGCCTCGGCAAAGCCCGCCACGTTCCCGAGTTCAAGCATGGCGGCGGCCGCGGCCTCGCAGGCCTCGAAGCTCTGTTTCAAGTGCTCCATGGCAGTCGGCGACAGCCGGTCGCCCTTGGGGTCGAAACGATAGCCGGCCGCCAAGTGACCCATGCAGGCGCCGCGCTGCAGCGCGGCCTGTTCCTGTAGAGCCAGGCCTTCTTGAAAACGCATGCAGCCCGCCCGGTCCTCGGCGGTCATCGACGCGCAGGCCTCTGCGGGCGCAGGTCTGTCCTGGCGCGACGCGCTCAGATCGGATACCAGCGCGAGGCTCTTCTCCGCCCCTGAGACGCCGGAGGCGAAAACGGCATCCGAGAACAAGAGCCCCGCTAGTTGAATGGAAGTACCGTCCGCTTCGTCGTCGCGCTCGTGCGTTTCGAGTACGGGAAGAACGGCCTGCATGTGCTTGATGCTGCGCTTCAGTGCGGCTGCATCTACGTCCATTCGGCACGCGCGAGTTCCGCGGTGGCCATCAGGGTCCCGAACCGCACGGCGTCGCGCGGCGCCGCCTCGGGCGATACCGCGTCGAGGGCTTCGGAGAAATTCGCGATGCTGGCGTCCAACAGCCGTTCGGCCTCTTTGCGCGGGGACAGCCGCGCAAGAGACAGCTCCGCTTCCCCCAAGTAACTTTGGACGCGCGCACGCGACAGCGCATCATGGGTCGGCGGCAGCTCACCGAGAACGGTCTCGAACTTCTCGGCGGCGCGGGCGTAGCTCTTCTCGGCCTCGTCATTCTGGCCGACGAATGTCTCGATGTCTCCAGCCAGTTTCGCCAGTAGTCCGGTGAGATAAGCGTACTCGACCTTTCCGAACGTGCCGTCTGCGTAGCCCTCGTCGAAGGTCTGCGATGTCTGGTCGACCAGGGACATGATCGTGACTGCGTCGTCGGGACTCATCTGGTCAACGACCGCCGAGAATTGTGAGACGACATCGGCGATAATCTCGGCGGCGAGGAAGGGCTGCGTCGTGAGAAGACTGTTGTCCTTCTCTGAATCCTGGTTCGGGAAGAGGTCGCTCAGGACCTGCATGGCCAGGGAACTGTTTCCGTCAGCCAGTAGCGCGCCGCCGATCTGCGCGCGGGCCATTTTGATGTTGTTGTTGAGTTCGGTGCGCGTCTCCTCGTCGAGCGAATCCGGAAGCTCGCTCTGCAGCGTCTTGAGCCGCGCCATGCGGCCATAAAGGTCTTGCGCGCGGGCCGGCGATAGATAGCCGCCACGCTGACTCCAGGCGCTCGCTCCGGCGCCCGCGACCATGCCGGCCAGGGCGGTGCCGATCTGCTCGGAAAATTCGCTCGGGATCTTGATCGGGTACAGCTCGGGTTGCGCGGTTCCGGATTGGACCTGCGGTTCGCGGGTAAGGATGCGCAGTTCGAGCATCTTTGCCGTCGGCAGGGCCCGCCCCCAGATCAGGAGATCAGCCTTCTGTTCCTTGAGCCATTCTCGACCCTCGGCATTGGCCTGGACGATGTTCTCCGACAGGCGGCCATGCTCGGGCAGTTCCAGCCTTTTCGGATAGAGATTGACTTCGACGCTGGCGCTGCCATCCGCGTTGATCGGGAACTGGTGTTCCAAAGCGCTGCGGACGCGAAAAGCATATTCGTTGCCCGGATCGTTCTCCAGGCGCGCCAGCAAAATGCCCACGCGGTCGCCCAGGAACGGTTCCGGGGCCCACATGACCTCGTCCCTGTATTCCTTGTAAAGCCCCTCGCCGAACGCCCAAATCAGGGTGAGCGCTCCGCCGATGACGGTCCACACGACAGGGCTGAGGAGCGGGTGCTCATACCAGCGTCGCGCCGGCGCGGCAGGTGCCGGCGCCGTTGCGGCAGCCGCCGGCGTAGCGCGGCGTCTCGGCTTTGCCGCGCGCTTGCGGGCAGTCGGAGTAGCCTTCTTCTTTGCGGTTGCCATGCGCCTCACGCCAGATGATGCGTCCCGTCGGCAGGCTACAATATGGTTGGGAATGAAAACAGGGGCGTCAATGCTTGACTGTGGTCGCTCGTACCGGATGATCGGGCTGGGCGAGGTGAGCTGACGGTCCTGGCACGCATGGCAGAATCCTGTCGTGCGATGCGAGGGATAGGACTCGTATGAGCCGAAGAACGGGTGCCACACATTTTATGCTTAGCGGGGGCTCAGCAGGGGACCGGGATTCGCGGAACCCCATGCTGCTCGGCGTGCGCGCGCTGCTTCTGGCCGGTCTTGTGACGGTTGCAGGCGGCACGGCGCAGGCGGCGGACGCGCAGCCTGGAGAAATCCCCGGCTATTGCGCCCATGCGGAGCCTTCGGGTCTGCCCCTGCCGACCAGTCTTGCGCCGGACGACTACGAGTCCCGGCTGAGAGCCTTCCTGGACGACCGGCGCTATGTGGATCTCGGCTGGTGCGTTGACAAAGAGACAGCGGGGAATCTCGTCCGCGACACGGGACCTTTCATCGACGGCGTGTACTACGGCACCCATCCCGCAGTCCGGGTCTACTACTCGCCCGAGCCATGGCCTGGATCACCGGCGACCGGGAAGCGCCGATGCCGGATGGCGCGATCATCGTCAAAGAGATGTTTCCGCCACCCGCCGCCCGTTACGAAGGGCTGAGCGAAGACGAGGTCGCGGCGAAGCTCTCCAACTGGACCGTCATGGTGCGGGACGCTGCGGGCGCAAGGACGGCTGGTACTGGGCCGAGTTCAGCCGATCGGGGGACCAGGCCGACAATGAGCCCTTGGTGCACTTGAACTACCCCGATGCGGGCTTTGGCCAATACTGCGTTCGCTGTCACGCATCGGCCAAGCACCAGTCGACATTCTCGACCACGCGCAACATCAAGGGCTTTCCGGGCGAACCGATCCGCTATCGCGTCGACGATTCATGGCGCGAGGGAGCGATGAGGGCAAATCATGTCCATGAGCCGAAGAACACCCAAAGGGGCTCTCACAGGATGGCGGGGCAGGGACTTGCCGAGTTCGGCAAAGCGCCTCCGCGTCTCGGAGCGCCCAATCCCGACTTCATCGCCCTGTTCTCGCCAGGGCGCTTTCCGAAAGATGCACCGCTGCAACTCCTGCCCGGAGAGACGGGAGATCGCGTGGTCGCGCCGGGGGAGGGCACGCCGGGCTTCGTCACCTCCGATCAGTGCATGAGTTGTCACGGCGGTCTCAACAGCCAGGGCCTGTCGGGTCCCAACCTGTTCATCGCGCTGAGCCCCAAATACGGCGACGGCTACAATCTCTCCCACTACGGCGAATGGCGATGGTCGCCCATGGGACTCGCCGGGCGCGATCCGATCTTTCATGCGCAACTCGACACGGAGATCGCCCTTCTCGGCACGCAGTTCACGTCGGACCCGGACCAGAAGACCACCTATGTGCGGCATCTGGAGAATCTATGCTTCAGCTGTCATGCGCCCATGGGCCAGCGGCAGTTGAGCCGCGACGCCGAGACGTTGAACTTGGATCCCTTGTTCAAGCGGGATTATCTGTTTCTCACGGACGAGGATCGCGGCGACCCCTATTACAAGTACGGTGCGCTCGGCCGCGACGGCGTGAGCTGCGCGCTGTGCCATAGCGCCCGGTCGGAGAAGTTCGCTTCGGCCGATATCGGCAAGTTGCGGGCCTATCTGACGGAGGTCACGACAGGCCGCCTGCGAGGGGCGAACTTGGCGAAATCTATGGTCCTTTTGAAGACGATGATATCGCCGCGGAGCCTATGAAGAATGCGCTTGGCCTGACGCCGAAGCACGATCCCTTCATCAAGAGTTCGCGCCTGTGCGGGTCGTGCCACGTCGTCAATCTACCCAATGTGGATCAGCCGGTTCCGTCCGATCAGCGCACCATGCTCGACGACCTGCCGAACAGTTCCCTGTTCCGGCCGTTCAAACACACGATCGAACAGCGACCTATCTCGAATGGCTCAATAGCGCCTATCAAGACGAGTATCCGGCCTTCAACAAGACGCCGGGGCATGCGCAAAGCTGTCAGGGCTGTCACATGCCGGAAGGCTTCACGAGCGCCGACGGCAAGATCCATGTGGACCGCCTGCAAGGCCGCATCGCCGCCGTTCAGGACCATACCCATCCGGAGGCAGATCATCTGGTCGAGGCCGACGGCATCAACGTCCGCTATCGCGAGGAAGGCATCAGCCGTCACAAGTTTCGTGGACTGAATGCGACGCTGTTGATGATGTTCGAACAGTTCAACGACACGCTCGGCGTGCGCAAGGACGATTTCATGACGGGCGCCAAGGGGCTTTCGCACGCTCTGGAAGGCTACGTCCAGCAGGCGCGCGACAACACGGTCGATCTCGACATTCAAGCCGCGTTCGGTGACGGCAATCGTCTCACCGTCGATGTGGATGTCACCAACAAGGCCGGTCACAGATTCCCGAGCGGGGTCGGTTTTCGGCGCGCGTTCCTGGAACTGCTGGTCGTCGAAGAGGCCGCGGACGGGGAGCGTACGCTGTGGAGTTCCGGCAAGACCAACACCGTGGGTGCGCTTGTCGACGGCGACGGCAACGTCCTGCCGACGGAGTTCTTTGAGCGCGATGCGGAAGGGAAGGAACAGTATCAGCCGCATCACGAAGTGATTACGCGGCAAGACCAGGTGCAGGTCTACGAGGAACTGATTCAGGACACGAAGGGCGACTTCACGACCAGCTTCATTCGCCGCCACGAGCACGTGAAGGACAACCGGCTCTTGCCGCTGGGATGGCAGTTGCGCGGGCCGTTCCCCGATCGCTACGGCGAACTCAAATACTACATGGAAGCCACGCATCCCGGCCAGGACGCCATACGCGATCCGGACTATACCGACGGCAAGGGGCGGGACCGTGTGAGCTACGAGATTTCACTGCCCGAGGGAACGGACCCCGACAACGTGAGCGTTCGCGCAACGCTCTACTACCAGTCCATTCCGCCCTACTGGCTGCGCCAGCGTTTCGAGGCGGCGCCGCATATGCCTGCGACGCAGCGGCTCTACTATATCGCCAGCCACTTGAATCTCGACGGGACGATTCTCGAAGACTGGAAGCTGCGTCTCGCGTCGGCGAGCGCGAAGCCCTCTCGCTAAAGTCCAAAGCGAGTATGCTTGTGGCGCGGAGCCAAGACGAACACGGCACGTTGGCCAATCGGAGTGATCGACACGTGATGCAGGACCGCCGGCAATGGAGATGAGCAGCGCGCGGCGGGCCTTGTCGATCGCGGCGCTGGTCATCGCCGGCGAATCCGTCTTTCTCCTGCCCTTTGTGTTCGCGCGTGTCTTCCGGCCGACGCTCCTCGAAGTTTTCGACCTGACCAACCTCGAACTGGGTACGGCCTATTCCGTCTACGGCGTCGTCGCCATGGCTGCGTATTTCTTTGGCGGCCCGCTCGCGGACAAGTTCCCCGCGCGCGTTCTGTTGGCCATCGCCTTGGTGTCCACAGCCGCGGGCGGTCTCGTGATGATGGCGGTGCCGTCATTCTCCACGCTGGTGATGCTCTACGCCTATTGGGGAGTCACGACCGTCGCGTTGTTCTGGGCGCCGTTGATCCGCGCGACGCGCCAATGGGGCGGCGAGGACGAGCAGGGCCGCGCCTTTGGCTTTCTCGACGGTGGCCGCGGGCTACTGGCGGCATCGGTGGGCTCCGTCATGGTGCTGCTCTTCGCAGGACTGCTGCCCGCCGACAGTGAGGCGGCGACCCTTGCGGAAAAGACCGAAGCCTTGCACCGGATCATCCTGGTTCTGTCGGGCACGACGTTCGCGGCCGCAGTTCTGGTCATCCTGTCGCTTCCCCATAGGGACCCATCGGAGACCGCTGCGGAACAGCCTCTGTCTCTGAAGGGCGTGGCGCGCGTGGCGGCCATGCCGACGGTCTGGCTGCAGGCCGCGATCATCCTGTGCGCCTATGTCGGCTTCAAAGCGATCGACGACTTTTCGCTTTACGCGAACCAAGTCGTTGGGCTCGACGAGGTGGACGCCGCGCGCGCGGGCGTATTTTCGCTGTGGATACGCCCGTTCGCTGCCGTCGGGGCAGGGCTTCTGGCAGACCGGATCGGCGCCTCCACCATGACGGTGACTTCTTTCATGCTGCTGGCATTCGGTAGCCTCATTTTGGCAAGCGGGCTGATCGGGTCCGGGATGGTCTGGATCTTCCTTCTCACGGTCGTTTGCAGCAGCCTCGGCATCTTCGCCTTGCGCGGGCTCTATTTCGCGATCATGCGCGAGGGAAAAATTCCGCGCGCCTATACGGGCGCGGCTGTCGGCCTCGTGTCCGTGATTGGCTACACGCCCGATGTCTTCATGGGACCGCTCATGGGCTACCTGCTCGATCAGTCGCCGGGCGCGGCCGGACATCAGCATGTTTTCTGGGTCGTCACGGGCTTTGCGCTGCTCGGGCTGGTCGCCAGTGGGTGCTTCGCACGCGTCACGTCCAGAACGCGCTAGCCTGGACAGATGTATCGCCGCCTTCCGAACCCGGCCGCTGCGGTGATCCGGACGGCTCCCGGTTCCGTATCTTGCAAGCCCCCTGTTCCACTCTGATCGTGCAGAGCAAACCATGTTGCGTGCCTATTGCCTGACCATCCTATGCGTTGCACTCGCCCCCATGCCGGTCCACGCGAAGACGCTCACGGCGCGGGAAGTTCTCGACGAGATGCTCAACAGGACCATCGTGACCCGGCAGTTCGGGATGAGCGTCACCATGCGTTATCGACCCGGCGGTGTTGTTTCCGCCAAGGCCTTGATCGGGTCTGTGGATGGCACTTGGCGTGCCAAAGGAAACAAGATCTGCTCGACCTTCCCGAGCGGGCCTGCCAAAGGTACGAGCTGCGTCAGCTTCATGCGCGCAGGTCCCAAACAATATGTGAGCTCCGAGGGCGTCCGCTTCCGCGTGATCGACTGATCGTGCCGCACGCCGGCCTAGCGGGGACGCGGTTCCAATTTTTCTCAAACCACCCCTGGCGTGTTCCCTAGGCAGGGAACTTGCATCGATGCGGATTGACAGCGGTCAATGCGCGCGCGCGCATATGCTGTTGTCTGCAAGGTCTTGGAATTCGGCGCGCATGCCGCGGCGCCGGGCGGACGCGTGTCGGGTTTCCGACACGGACCCGGGCCACGGGCGCGAACGGAGTACGGGGACGGATATCGTTGGAAGCGTCTCAAGACGGCGACTGGCACTACTTCGCCACGTATAGCGGTGTCCGCTTGCCCTTGCGTCTTGTCACGCCGATCGAGCCGGAGGCGTTGTCGAACCGGAACACGTTCATACGCGCGCGGTTCGATGCGTCGGGGCGGTTGCTGGAATGCCAGAAACTCGTCTATGGCGAGATCGAACTGACGCACCGCTATGAGTATGACGTGGACGGCACCTTGCTGCAGGCGGAAGTCACAATGTTGGATGAGGACACACGCATCTTGCGTTGCGATGGCGCCTCCCTGGCAAGCGCCGGGGAGGGATAGGCCATGACCGTCGAGCAGTTGCTGAAGGCGCTGAAGGACATGCCCAAGACCGCCGTCGTACTTGTCGAAGAAGACGGCGGACTGGCGAAGGTCGGTGGGATCGAGCGGCTTGAGGGAACCGGCGGGATGCCCGACGAAGTTCTTCTCATCCCGGATATGAGCGAGTGAACCAAAAGGGACGATATCGAGTGAGGCACCAAAGACGTCATAGAGCGGGGCAATCGTCACATCGAGCTGGACAGTCAACAGATGGAGCTGGGCAATCGACGCATCAATGCCAGGCAAGCTCGGCCCAGTTCGAGCAAGAGGCGCCCAAGCCGGCTCCCGACACACTGTTTGCACGGATCGGCGGAGCGGACGGCGTGCACCGGCTCGTCGAGACCTTTTACGGGCGCATGGATACGCTTCCCGAAGCGCGGGGCATTCGCGCGATGCATGCGCCGGATCTTTCGGAGACCAAGGAGGTCCTGCGGCGCTATTTCGGCGAATGGATGGGCGGGCCGAAGCTCTACTCGGCGGAACGGGGGCACCCGCGGCTTCGCAGCCGCCATATCCGTTTTCGCATTGGGGAGGTGGAGCGCGACGCCTGGCTCTTATGTATGCGCCAGGCGCTCGAGGCAACCGTCGCGGAACCCGCCTTGCGTGAAGAGTTGTACGGCGCCCTGGCGAAGCTCGCCAACTGGATGCGGAACGATCCCGGAAACCCGCACGATGCGCAGCATCATGGGCGCTGATAAATATTGCTCATGACCGATTTTCCGCCGCCTCCAATCCTGGCACCCGAGGACCATTGGGCGTTGCTCTCGGACGATGCGCCTTACGGAGATCTCACGACGGAAAGCCTCGGCATTGGCGGCGGCAACGGCTCGATCCGTTTTGCCGCGCGGCAAGCGATGACGGTTGCCGGGCTCGAAGATGCGGCGGCTTTGCTGTCTCTCGCGGGCGTTTCTGTGACGACGCATGCGCGTTCGGGCGACCGCTTGGCGTCCGGCGCCACGCTCCTCGAAGGGGAGGGGCCTGCGTCCGCCCTGCACAGGGGCTGGAAGGTCAGCCAGACTTTCCTTGAGATTTGGTCCGGTGTCGCCACGGCCGCGCGTGCCTTGACCGATGCGGCTCAAGCCGTTCGCGCCGACGCCGTCGTCGCCTGCACGCGCAAGAACGTGCCGGGCACGAAAGCCATGGCGGCCGCGGCCGTCCGCGCCGGCGGGGCCGTGATGCACCGGCTGGGTCTGTCCGAGACGCTGCTTGTCTTTCCCGAACATCGCGCGTTCCTGCCGAACAGCGACCTCGCGTCTCTCGCGCAACGGCTGAAGTCCGTCGCGCCCGAGAAGAAATGCATCATCGAGGTTCTGTCCGTCGCGGAGGGGATCGATGCGGCCAAGGCCGGTTTCGACGTCATCCAGACCGAGAAGTTCAGTCCCCAGGAGGTGGCCGAGCTCGCGCAAGCCATCTCGTCGATCACACCAAAGCCGGTGCTTGCGGCCGCCGGCGGTATCACGCCTGAGAACGCCGGAAATTATGTGCAGTCCGGAGCAGACGTGCTGGTCAGCTCTTGGCCGTATACGGCACGTCCTGCGGACATCGCCGTGAGTCTCGGGCCGCCGCCTCATGAATGAGGTGCAGGTACCGCATTGCATGCGGCGAATTGCTGCATCTGCGAAATATCCTGCGCAAACAATAGGCGTTCCGGACTGCTCACTACGCCCAATTTCATGACCTACGTCAGGACTTGGGGTGCAAATCGAGCGGATGCGCGTGGTCGCGGCCACGGTGATCCGGGTTGCTAAGCAAAGCGATCAATTCTTCAGCACCACCGGCCAGAAGGTTAGGCACGACAAGCCGCCGTTGCTGACACAAGATGAGATCAATTCCAAACATCTAGTGACGGGGATGACGGCACGGGACCCCGAGATGGTGAGTGCAAGTCCTCCGTCGGAAGTGAGAAATCACCATGACGAGCCACGCGGTCAACATTGAGCCTCAAACGGCTTCGATGAGTGACATCGCACTCATCGGAATTTACGAAATCTCGAAAATCCTCAACAAGCCAACCCGGCTTGAGACGACACTTTCCAATGTCGTCAGCCTCCTATCGTCGTTCATGCAGATGCGCCACGGCGTGATCTCGCTCCTGTCTGACGACGATATTCCCAACATCACGGTCGGCGCCGGCTGGAACGAAGGGTCGGATGAGCGCTATCGCGCCCGGCTACCGGAGCGGGCGATCGGGCAGATCGTCACCACGTCGATCCCGCTCGTGGTCGAGAATATCGCCTCCAATCCGCTCTTCATTCGGCGCGATATTGAACTGCTTGGGGCCGGCGATGGGACGAAGGTCTCCTTCATCGGCGTTCCCATCCGTGTCGATACGCGTGTGGTCGGGACGCTGACGATCGATCGTCCCTGGGACAGCACGGCAGTCCATCACCTGGATTCCGATGTCCGATTCCTGACGATGGTCGCCAATCTCATCGGCCAGACCGTGCAGCTGCAGCGCGTGATCTTCCGGGACCGCGAGCGTCTCATCGCCGAAAGCCATCGGTTGCAGAAGGAACTCCTGGAGCTCAAGCCGGCAAAGAGCAAATCGACGAAGAAAGTGCCAATCGAAGGCATCGTGGGCGACAGCGCGGTGATCCGATCGCTGCTCGACAAGGTCGCGATCGTCGCGAAGTCCCATTCGACTGTTCTGCTGCGCGGTGAATCGGGAACCGGCAAGGAACTCATCGCCAAAGCGATCCACGAGTCGTCGCCACGGGCCAAAGGGCCCTTCGTCAAGATGAACTGTGCCGCGCTCCCCGAGTCCGTTTTGGAATCGGAGCTGTTCGGTCATGAGAAGGGGGCCTTTACCGGCGCCATCAACGCGCGCAAGGGCCGCTTCGAACTCGCCGACAAGGGCACGCTCTTCCTCGACGAAATCGGCGAGATCTCCCCGGCGTTTCAGGCCAAGCTGCTCCGCGTTTTGCAGGAGCAGGAGTTCGAGCGCGTCGGCGGCAACCAGACGCTGAAGGTCAATGTACGGGTCATCGCGGCCACCAACAAGAATCTCGAGGAGGCGGTCGTGCGCAAGGAATTCCGCGCCGACCTCTACTACCGCATCAGCGTGGTTCCCTTGATGCTGCCGCCGCTGCGCCAGCGCAAGACCGACATCCCGCTTCTGGCGGAGGAATTCCTGTCCCGGTTCAACAAGGAGAACGAGCGTGACCTGTCCTTCGGATCCGGTGCTCTCGACGTTCTGACGGCGTGCTACTTCCCGGGCAATGTGCGCGAGCTCGAGAACTGCGTGCGCAGGACGGCCACCCTGACACAGGGTGAACGGATCTCGGCGGACGACTTCGCCTGCCGTCACAACGAGTGCCTGTCCGCCACGCTGTGGGCGACCTCGGAGGACGATCCGGGCCGCGCCAGGCCGGAGATCCCGCTACCGGTCGCGCGGCGGCCGTGCAGCCGGCCTCCGTCTACGCCGCACCGGCCCGTGAACTGGCTTACGCGGAAGACTCTGCGTCCGGCACCTCGCTGCCGCCGGAGCCCGTCTGGATCGGACGAGCCGATGTCCGAGCGCGAGCGCTACGTCGATGCGATGGAGCGTTCCGGCTGGGTCCAGGCCAAGGCCGCGCGCCTTCTTGGCCTCACGCCAAGGCAGGTCGGCTACGCGCTGAAGAAGCACGGCATCGAGATCAAACGCTTCTGACCGAGCCTGTCGGGGTTCCGACATTGTCTGGGGTCTGACAGGCAGCGCGCGTTCAGCGCCACAATAAAACTGTTCTAATTCAACCTATTATCGACTGGCATGGCGCTTGAAAGACGCTTCATGTCCGGTTCGCGTGCGAGCCATGGTCGCTGGATGTCGTGCTGTCCCTGCATGCCCGCGACCATCCCCTCGTTCCGAGCCGGACTCGTCCTGCAGCCGGTGCTTCGACGGTTGGCGTCGCTAGACCGGGCTGGAAGGGAAGGAAGGAGCCACGAGCCATGGCCTACAAGATTGTCGCCTCGCAATGCACCGTGTGCAGCGCCTGCGAATTCGAATGCCCGAACGCCGCGATCTCGCTGAAGAACGACATGTACGTGATCAATCCTGATCTGTGCACCGAGTGCGAAGGTCAGTACGACACCCCGCAATGCGCTGTGGTGTGCCCGGTCGAAGACACCTGCATACCGGCCTAGGACCTCACAGACGTGTCTCGGCAAGCAGCAATACGGCGGAAACAGATCCGGTCGACTGGGAAGGCCACCCCGTCTCCTGCCGCGATTGCCCGCACGAACTGATCCGTGCGGAAGAGCGCTGCGATTTGGGCCGCATCTGCGTACGTGACAGACGCGCCCGCCGCATCGATCGCTTCTTTGCCCAGAACCCGAAAGAGGCCGACAACTACCTCGACCACCCCTATTTCGAAGCGCGTGTCCTCGCGGCCAAATACGCCAGCATCTTTCTGCTGCCGCGGCTACTGCACGACCCGGAACCGGATGTCCGTGCAATGGTCGCCCATCGGTTGCCGGCCAACCGTGTTCTTGAGTTGCGACAGGATCCGGACCGCAAAGTGCGGATGGTCGTGACCCAGCGCGTCGAAGGCGAGGCGCTCGTCTCGATGTTTCACGACCCGGACTATTGGATCCGGGTCGTCGCCGCCCGGCGCGTGACCCCGGACGTTCTTCCCATCGCGATAAATGACAAGGACCCCCAGGTACGCCGCGAAGTCGCCCGGCGCATCAAGCCGGAATTTCTGCCCGGCATGATGCGCGATGCGGACTCGCTCGTGCGCGTAACAGTCGCCGAGAGGCTGGAGCCGGCGCAGTTGACCCCGCTGGTGGACGACGAGGATTTGCGTGTGCGCTTCGCGGTGGCTGAGCGCGGCACGCCGAAAGCGCTATCGAAACTCATCGACGATCCCGATCCCGAGGTGCGCCGCATCGCACGGGAACGATACGAGCAGACCTAACCGGAGGCCATCATGGCGGCAGTACAAGAGACCGTAGAACGAGTTCGTCAGATAGACGTCGATCAGTACAAGTACGGTTTTGTCACCGACATCGAATCCGAGAAGGCCCCGAAGGGCCTGTCCGAAGACGTCATCCGTTACATCTCCGCGAAGAAGAACGAACCGGAATGGATGCTCGAATGGCGACTTGAGGCATACAAGCGCTGGAAGACGATGCAGGAGCCGGCCTGGGCGCGCGTGGACTATCCGCCGATCGATTTTCAGGACCTCTACTACTATTCAGAGCCGAAGAAGAAGCCGGCCCTGGAGTCGCTCGATGAGGTCGATCCGGAGATCCTTGCGACCTACGAGAAGCTGGGCATCCCGCTGAAAGAGCAGAAGATGTTGGCCGGGGTCGTGATCGACGAGGACGACGAGACAGAGGGCGCCTCGGGCCAGCCGCGCACCAAGGTCGCCGTCGATGCCGTGTTCGACAGCGTGTCGGTCGCCACCACGTTCAAGGAAGAGCTGGCGAAAGCAGGCGTAATTTTCTGCCCCATCTCCGAAGCGCTGCGCGAACACCCCGATCTGGTGCGGAAATATCTCGGGACGGTCGTGCCGACCTCCGACAATTTCTATGCGACGTTGAACTCGGCGGTGTTCTCCGACGGCTCGTTCGTTTACGTGCCCGAGGGCGTTCGATGCCCCATGGAGCTGTCCACCTATTTCCGCATCAACGAGGCCCAGACCGGCCAGTTCGAGCGGACCTTGATCATCGCCGACAAGGGCTCGTATGTGAGCTACCTCGAAGGCTGCACCGCGCCCATGCGTGACGAGAATCAGCTTCATGCGGCGGTCGTCGAACTGGTCGCGCTCGACGATGCCGAAATCAAATACTCGACGGTACAAAACTGGTATCCGGGCGACGCGGACGGCAAGGGCGGCATCTACAACTTCGTGACCAAGCGCGGCGACTGTCGCGGCAAGAACGCGAAGATTTCCTGGACCCAGGTCGAGACCGGTTCCGCCATCACCTGGAAGTACCCATCCTGCGTTCTGCGTGGAGAGAACAGCCGCGGCGAGTTCTACTCGATCGCCATCTCGAACGGGCGCCAGCAGGTCGATAGCGGCACCAAGATGATCCATCTCGGCAAGAACACGTCGAGCCGCATCATCTCGAAAGGTATTTCGGCGGGCCGGTCCCAGAACACCTATCGCGGGCTTGTCTCGGCGCACCGCAAGGCCACGGGCGCGCGGAACTTCACCTGCTGCGACTCGCTCCTCATCGGGAACGAATGCGGGGCGCACACGGTCCCCTATATCGAGGCGAAGAATTCGTCCGCGATGTTCGAGCACGAAGCGACGACCTCGAAAATTTCCGACGACCAGCTGTTCTACTGCCTGCAACGCGGCCTCTCCGAAGAGGAAGCCGTTGCCCTGATCGTCAACGGCTTCGTTCGCGACGTGCTCCAGCAACTGCCGATGGAGTTCGCGGTCGAGGCGCAGAAGCTGATTTCAATCAGTCTTGAAGGGAGCGTCGGCTAGGGGCTTCCCGCGCCGCGATGGATGCTGAGATGAAACATTCGCTGAGAAAAGGACGCGCACGATGACACCCCTTTTGGAAGTCAAGAATCTCCACGCGGAGATCGACGGCAAGAAGATTCTGAACGGTCTCGATCTCGTGGTGAATCCGGGCGAGGTGCACGCGATCATGGGCCCCAACGGCGCCGGCAAGTCGACGCTCTCCTATGTCCTGTCGGGCCGGGACGGTTACGAGGTCACGGAAGGCGACGTTCTCCTCAACGGGGAGAGCATGCTCGACATGGAACCCTCGGAGCGCGCGTGCGCAGGCGTGTTCCTCGCGTTCCAGTACCCGATGGAGATTCCCGGCGTGGCGACGATGACATTCCTGCGGGCGGCGCTCAACGCGCAGCGCAAGGCGCGCGGCGAACCGGAACTGTCTTCTCCCGATGTCATCCGCAAGGTGAAGGAGGTCGCCGCTCAACTCGGTATCAACATGGAGATGCTCAAGCGTCCCGTGAATGTGGGCTTCTCCGGCGGCGAGAAGAAGCGGGCCGAGACCATGCAGATGGCTTTGCTCGAGCCGAAGCTCTGCCTCCTCGACGAGACCGACTCGGGGCTCGATATCGACGCCCTCAAGATCGTGTCCGAAGGCGTGAACCGCTTGCGCGCTCCGGAGAGAGGCTTCGTGGTCATCACGCACTATCAGCGCCTTCTCGAATACATCGTGCCCGACATCGTGCATGTGCTGTCGGCCGGCAAGATCGTGCGGACAGGCGGTAAGGAGCTTGCCCTCGAACTCGAGGCCTCGGGCTATGCCCAGTACCAGCAGGAGGCCGCGTAGTCCGATGGGCGAGAACGTGACCGCGAACAGGACGGTGGCCGAGTTGGGCCTCGCCGAGGCCTTCGCCTCGGTCGGCTCGAAACTGCCGGGCGACGCCGGCGTCAGAGCAAAGCGTGAAGACGCCTTTGCGCGCTTCGGCAGCGAAGGGTTGCCTCATCGCCGGGTCGAGGCCTGGCGTTACACCGACCTCAAGGCGCTGCTGCGCGAGGCAAGGCCGCTCGCGGCGCCGCCATCGGCGGAAGCAAAGACCGCCGCCTGGAACGTAGAGACCATCTTCGCCGGCATCGGCGCCCGGCGCATCGTCATTGTGGATGGAACGGTGGTCCCGGAACTGTCCGATCTCGATGGGCTCGAGGCGGGACTGAGCATCTCCACCATGGCGAAGGCGCTGGCCGACGGTGATCCGCTGGTTGCCGAGTCTCTCGGCACCGTCGCGCCTGTCGAGGATGCCGCCGTCGAACTCAACACCGCCTTCATGGGCGATGGCGTGGTCATTCACGTCGAAGAGGGAACCCCGGTCGAACGCCCCATCCATCTCGCTTTCGTGGCGACCGGATCGGTGCCGGCCTCCGCCTTTGTTCGCTCGTTGGTGGTAGTGGAGAAGGGCGCGGCGCTCACACTCATCGAGAGCCACCAGGCCCTGGGCGACGCCGAATACCAGCCGAATATCGGGCTTGAGCTTGTCATTGGCGACGCGGCGCGCGTTGACCACGTGAAGTGTCTGCAGGAGGAGCGGTCCTCGCTGCACCTCGCAAGCCTCATGGCTTCACTCGGCGCGCACGCGACCTTCAATCATTTCGCCCTGACAACCGGTGGCGCCGTCGTACGCAATCAGCTCTTCCTCGAGATGAAAGGCGAGGGCTCCTCGACCGACATCCGCGGCGCGAGCCTGCTGCGCGGAAACCAGCACGCCGATACGACGCTCGTGGCCAATCACATCGCACCGGGCTGCGTGGCCCGCGAGGTCTTCAAGTCCGTTCTGGCCGACGAGAGCCGCGGCATCTTCCAGGGCAAGATTTCCGTCGCACCGGACGCGCAGAAGACGGATGCCAAGATGATGGCCCAGGCACTGCTTCTGTCGGAGACGGCCGAGTTCGATTCGAAACCGGAGCTCGAGATCTTCGCCGACGACGTGCAGTGCGGTCACGGCACGACGGCGGGCGCGCTCGACGAGGACCTGCGCTTCTATCTCATGGCCCGCGGGATCGCCGCGGACGACGCGGAGTCCCTGCTGATCCAGGCCTTTGCCGGAGAGACGCTCGAGAACATCGCCCATGAGGGCCTGAAGACGCTTCTGATGGACGCCGTGGCCGAGTGGCTGCAAGCCGGAGACGAGTGAGATGCATGAGGCCGTGCAGAATGGCGCCTATGACGTGGCGCGCGTGCGAAAGGACTTTCCGATTCTCGACCTCGAGGTCGAAGGAAAGCCGCTGATCTATTTCGACAATGCGGCTTCCGCGCAGAAGCCGACGGCGGTTCTCGACCGGTTGAACACGGCCTACACCACCGAATATGCCAACGTGCATCGCGGCCTGCATCACCTCTCCAATGTCGCGACGGAAGCCTACGAGGCCGCTCGCGGCCGGGTGGCGAAGTTTCTCAACGCGCCTCGCAATGAGGAGATCGTCTTCACGCGCAGCGCCACCGAAGCGATCAATCTCGTCGCATCGACCTTCGGCCGCGACTGCATCATGCCGGGCGACGAGATCGTGCTCTCGATCATGGAGCATCATGCCAACATCGTTCCGTGGCACTTCCTGCGGGAGCACTATGGCGCCGTTATCAAATGGGCGCCGGTCGATGATGAGGGCAATTTTCTCATCGACGAGTTTGAGAATCTCCTCACCGACCGCACGAAGATGGTCGCCATCACACAGATGTCTAACGTCCTCGGGTCGGTGGTTCCCGTCAAGGAAGTGACCCGCATCGCGCATGCCCGCGGCATTCCGGTGCTTGTCGACGGTGCGCAAGGCTCAGTCCATCTCGATGTGGATGTTCAGGATATCGACTGCGATTTCTATGTGATCACCGGGCACAAGCTTTATGGGCCCACGGGCATCGGTGCGCTCTACGGCAAATACGAGCACCTCGCGGCGATGGCGCCCTTCAACGGCGGCGGCGAGATGATCCGCGAAGTGTTCCAGGATACGGTCACCTATGGCGAGCCGCCGCACAAGTTCGAGGCCGGCACGCCGCCGATCGTGCAGGCCATCGGCCTGCACGCGGCGCTCGACTATATCGACTCCATCGGCAAGCCCCGCATCCGGGCACACGAAGCAGAGCTCATGGCCTACGCGCAGGAGCGCCTCCGCGAGATCAATTCCTTGCGCATCATCGGCAATGCCGACGACAAGGGCGCCATCATCTCGTTCGAGATGAAGGAGGGCCACCCGCACGACTACGCGACCCTCATCAACAGTCCGGGGTCGGCCGTGCGGGCGGGGACGCATTGCGCCATGCCGCTCCTCGAACGCTTCGGCGTCTCGGCCACCTGCCGTGCCTCGTTCGGCCTCTACAACACGAAGGCGGAAGTCGATGCCTTCGTGACGGCGCTCGGCAAGGTACAGGCGCTTCTCGCCTGACGCTGCCGGTCACAACGAACAGTCCTCGCCCCAAGCCTTGTGACGCCCACGACAATGTCGCTTTTCGCACAGCCACAGCTTCAGCGCCAATCGCCGATGTCGGCATCGCGACAGCACGCACCCATGAAAAACTTGATCCTGATCAAGGGTCTAGGGGGTGCCGGAACGCTGGCACGCGAGTTGCGTAGAGTCTTTCTAAGACGTGCGCGGCGCGCCGTGTGGGGCACGAGGCCCTAGGTCACCCGGATCAGCGAGGACCCGAACATGGACGGATTGATTGAGCAGCCCGAGACCGAAACGGCGGAAGCCGTCTCGGAAATGGACGACATCATGCAGAAGATTGCCGAGCACAAAGGCTGCGGCACCAGCGGCGGCGACGGAAAGGCCAGTTGCGGCACGGGCGCGGCGAAACGGACCTGCCGCCGGAAATCTGGGAGAAGGTCAAGAACCATCCCTGTTACAGCGAAGAGGCGCATCATCACTATGCGCGCATGCATGTGGCGGTCGCGCCTGCCTGCAACATTCAATGCAATTACTGCAATCGCAAATACGATTGCGCGAACGAGTCGCGCCCGGGCGTGGTCAGCGAACGCCTGAGCCCGGAACAAGCGACCAAGAAGGTCCTGGCTGTCGCCTCCACCATTCCGCAGATGACGGTGCTCGGCATCGCCGGACCGGGCGATGCGCTGGCGAACCCCGCCAAGACATTCAAGACGTTCGAAATGATCATGGAGACGGCGCCCGACATTAAGCTGTGCCTGTCGACGAATGGTTTGGCGCTGCCCGACTATGTCGACGAGATCGCGAAGTACAACGTCGACCACGTCACGATCACCATCAACATGGTCGATCCCGAGGTCGGCGCGAAGATTTATCCCTGGATCTTCTGGGACCACAAGCGCGTCACCGGAGTCGAGGCTTCCAGGATCTTGAGCGAGCGTCAGCTCAAGGGGCTCGAAATGCTCTCGGAGCGGGGCATTCTCTGCAAGGTCAACTCGGTGATGATCCCGGGTATCAACGACGAGCATCTCGTCGAGGTGAACAAGGCCGTGAAGTCGCGCGGCGCCTTCCTGCACAACATCATGCCGCTCATCTCCGCACCGGAGCATGGCACCGTCTTCGGCCTGAACGGCCAGCGCGGACCCTCGGCGCAGGAGCTGAAGGCACTCCAAGATGCCTGCGAAGGTGAGATGAACATGATGCGGCACTGCCGTCAGTGCCGAGCCGATGCCGTCGGTCTTCTCGGTGAAGACCGCAGCGCCGAGTTCACCACCGAGAAGATCATGGAGATGGACGTCGAATACGACCTCTCCTCGCGTCAGGCCTACCAAGCCAAGGTGGAAGAGGAGCGGCAGGCAACTGTCTCGGCGAAGAAGGACGAGCTTGAGTCGCTCGCCGGCGAGCACAGCGACATCAATATCCTCATCGCCGTCGCCACAAAGGGCGGCGGCCGCATCAACGAGCATTTCGGCCACGCCAAGGAGTTCCAGATCTACGAGGTATCGACCGCGGGCGCCAAATTCGTCGGCCACCGCCGCGTCGATCTGTACTGCCAGG
The DNA here is from genome assembly GCF_001723355.1 of Methyloceanibacter stevinii. Taxonomy (NCBI): domain Bacteria; kingdom Pseudomonadati; phylum Pseudomonadota; class Alphaproteobacteria; order Hyphomicrobiales; family Hyphomicrobiaceae; genus Methyloceanibacter; species Methyloceanibacter stevinii. The sequence continues at coordinate 273,441 of NZ_LPWE01000011.1, forward strand.
GCGGCTATGGCGAGGAAGACGCGCTCGAAACGGTGATCCGCGCGATCCAAGACTGCACGGCGGTGTTCGTGTCGAAGATCGGCGGCTGCCCCAAGAACGATCTCAAGGAGGCGGGCATCGATCCGGTCGACGAATACGCCCTCGAGTTCATCGAGAAGTCGGCCATCGCCTACTTCAAGGACTATCTCGCGAAGGTGAAGAGCGGCGAGATCGAGCACACCCAACGTGACGACGCCACCATTCGCCAGGGAGCCTATATCGCCGCCTGACCACGGGACGATGAGGCGCGGGGCGGCGTTGTTAGTACGGAGCCCGCCGCCCCGCAAATCGTCCAACGCCAAGGCGGTATTTGCTGAGAGAGGAACCCAAGAACAATGTCCTACAAAATCGTCGCTTCGCAATGCACGGGCTGTTCGGCTTGCGAACCCGAGTGTCCCAACGTCGCCATCTACGAAAAGGGCGGCACGTTCATCATCGATCCCAAGAAGTGTACCGAGTGCATCGGCTATTTCGACACGCCGCAATGCGTTGCGGTGTGCCCCGTCGACGACACCTGCGTCATCGACAATTCGGTCCCGCGCTATCAGCCCCCCGCCTAAGGAGGAAAGGCATGAGTTTCACCGTTACACGGGCCGCCGAAAAATTTATCCGCCGACTGCTTATGTTTGACGGAGGTCCCGGAAGTGCCCTTCGTCTCGCCGTGAGCCCTGGCGGATGTTCCGGCCTTTCTGCCGAGTTCGATGTCGAAAGCGCGCCGCGCGAAGGCGACAAGCTCGTCGAGGTCGGGGATATTCGCTTCTTCCTGCCTGCCGAAAGCCGCCTGCTTCTGGAAGGCGTGACCATCGACTTCGCCGAGACGCCGACGTCCAGCGGCTTCGTCTTCCTCGATCCCAATGCCGCATCTTGCGGTTGTTCGACGGAAGACGCGGCCGAAAGCGTCGCAGGCTGACGGGCAGGGCAGGGCGATGTCGGCGGTTCAGACCGGAGATTTGGCGGATTTCGCTCTCGACGTCACGGCGGCCGAGGCCGTTCTGGGCGGCGGGTTGCCCGCGGAAGCCGAGCAGCACCTGAACTTGGCCGGCCTCGCCTACCAAGACGACGCCCTGGCGGAGCAGCACTTGCGCGAGGCGCAATCGCTGGCGCCGGAGCACGTCGCCGTGCTGATCGGGCTCTATCGGTTCTACTTCTACAAGGGCCGTTTGGCCGACGCGCTGGGAATAGCCGAGATCTGTCTCAACAAGGCCGCCCGCGCCAACGAGCTGCCGCTCGACTGGCAGGCCGTGCGTCCCGGCGATGCGGACTTTTCCAGCTTCGAGGCGATCCTGCCGCGCTTCTATCTCTTCACGCTCAAGGGCTGCGCCTATCTGCACATGCGCCTTGGCGACACGGACGCGGGGCGCGAGATCGTCGACAAACTGCTTGAACTCGATCCGAGCGACAAGCTCGGCGCGCACGTCTTGCTGGGTGTGCTTGAGCGGATGGGGCAGGGCGATGACGACTGACATCCAAGAGACCCTGGATTGGCAAGGCCAAGAGATCGACTGCGGCGCTTGCGCTCATGAGGCCCTTCGCAGCGAGGACAAATGCGAGCCTCGGAAGGCCTGCGTCCAAGACCGTTACGCGCGCCGGATCGACCGCTTCTTCGATCAGAACCCGTCGCTCGCGGACGGCTACCTCGCCCATCCCTATTTCGAACTTCGGGCCGTGGCCGCGAAACACGCAACGGTCTTCAGACTGCCCCCGCTGCTGAAGGATTCCGAGGAGACCGTGCGCTGGAGCGCGGTGCGGCGCTTGCCCTACCGCTACCTGCTCGAGCTTCGGACCGATCCTCATCGAGAGGTTCGCATTCGGATCGCTCTAACGCTGAACGACGACGATCTGCCCTCGATGATGTACGACCCGGACTACTACGTTCGCACGGTCGTGGCCCGGCGTATCTCGCCGAAACACCTCACCTCGATGATGCACGACAGCGAGGCGGCCGTCCGCCGTGTCGTCGTCAGCCGTGTCGAGGAACGGTTCTTGATGCAGATGGCCAATGATGCGGAACCGAGTGTGCGCCTCGAAGCCGCGCGCCGGCTGACGCCCCGTCAACTCGTTCTCCTTCGCCGCGATCCGGATTGGCGCGTTCGCTTCCACGTGGCGAGCAATATCGAGGGAGAAGCGCTCGCGGCGATGCTGGACGACAGCGATCCCGTGGTCCGGCAGCTCGTCTATGCCCGTCTCGCGCGCCCGGACAACGGTGCCGTCACGGAGGATGAGGCAACCGAAATACTGAATGCCGAAAGTCCGAAGGACGAAATGCTGGAGCGTACGTCATGACGAATATCAGCCGTGACAGCAGCGTGGTCGAGATCAATGACCCACCGACATTCAGCTACGGCGAGCGTGTGCGCTCCAGACGGACGATCCGCAACGACGGCACGTTTCCCGGCAAAGACATCGGCGAAATTCTCGCGAAGAAGGGCGAGGAGGGCTACGTCACCTCGATCGGAACCTTCCTCCAGCAGTTCTACATCTACGGCGTCGAGTTCATGGAAACGGGCTACCGGGTCGGCATGAAGCGGAAGGAGCTCGAGTCCGTCGACAACCCGATCGAGCCGCCGAAGCCCAAAACCACGAACAAGACGAAATCGGAGGACGTAACGTGAGCGACCAGGACGCGACCGAACAGTCAGAAAATGCCGCCGCCCCCGAAGCGCGTGCGCCGATGATCGAACCGCGCCTCCCCAAATACGACTGGGGGCAACGTGTTCAGGCGACGGAAAACCTCGTCAATGACGGCAGCTATCCGGACAAGGCGCCCGATGCGCTCCTGGTGAGCGCCGGCGAGAACGGTGAAATCGTTCAGGTCGGCCGGCATGAGGAATCGAACACGCCTGTCTATCTCGTCGAGTTTTCACCCGACCGCGTAGTCGGCTGCCTCGAAGAAGAAATCGTGCCGGTCGAGGCATGACGGATACAACCAAACAGAATAGGAGCGCCAACCCGTGAAGGTCATGATCCGCAAGGACTACGAAGCAAACTCTCAGCCTACGTCGCGAAGAAGGATCTCGAAGAGCCGATCGTCGCCATGGAGAAGCCCGACATGTGGGGCGGCACGGTGACGCTCGCCAATGGCTGGGAGCTCGAACTGCCCGCCATGGCGCCGGACACGTCCCTGCCGATCACGGTGAACGCAAGGCGGCTTAGTCAGTAACCATGGTCCTCGCTCCCGACGATATCGTGGCGATTGAAGGCTTGCTTGGCCAGGCGAAAGGCGAACCCGGCGCGGTCGATGCCGTGCGCGCGCAGTTTCCCGATCTGTCCATGACACGCTGCGATCAGTCCGACGTCGATGCGGAAGATCCCTTCCGGGAGTATCCGGACTTCAACCTCTATCTCGTCGACGGCACAGACCATTGCTGGCGTCTGACCGCGGATCCGTCCGCCGCGACCGGGATCGTCATTGCGAAGAAGTGGGGACAGTCGTGAAGCCAACCGACATTCCTCTGTCCGATCCCGACATCACCACGGCGGAACTCGAAGCGCTCAACGCTGTCTTGTCGTCGCCGCAGCTCTCGTCGGGTCCTGCTGTCGAAGCCTTCGAAGCGGCCTTCGCCGAATATACAGGCCGCAATTACGCGGTCGCCACCGCTAGCGGACGTCTCGCTATGATCTTGGCGCTCTACGCCCATGGAGTGGGGCCGGGCCAAGAGGTGATTGCTTCACCGTTCTCCTGGCGGGAGACGGCGGCGGCGATCGCGCACACGGGCGCCAACACAGTCTTCGCCGACATCGACTATTGGTCGGGTACGATCACGCCGGGCAAGGTTTCCAAGGCGGTCAACGCCAGCACCTACGCGATTGTCGCCGCAAACACGAACGGCCACCCGGCCGCGTGGACGGAACTGCGGGAGATCGCGAAGGAGTACGGCCTCGTACTCATCGAGGATTCCACCGAGGCCATCGGCTCCGTCTACAAGGGCGAGAAGGTCGGCAGCTTCGGCGATTGCGCGGTGTTCGATTTCTCCCAGCCCGGTCCGCTCATTTGCGGCGAGGGCGGGATGGTCGTGACGGACGATCCGGACATTGCTTCCGCACTGCGGCGCTACCGCTCCCATGCACCCGACGAGCGAAGCTCCGTGGTGATCGGCGGCACGCCGGCCCTCGGTGCAGGGATGAGCGATTTGGCCGCGGCGCTCGGGCTCGCGCAGCTCAATCGCATCGAGGAGATCCTCGAACGGCGCAAGCGCATCGAGCATTGGTATGCGAAGTCCGTGCAGACCTTCGAGGGAATCAAGCCGCCTTATGTGGGCCCTGACGTGGACGAGGTGCACTGGTTCCTGTTTCTCGTCCACCTCGGCACGCGCTTCACACGTTCAAGCTGCGAGGCCATTGTCGAGGACCTGCGCACCGAGAACGTCGAAGCGGCTATCTACAGCAGTCCGCTGCATCTGCAGCGCTACTATCTCGACAAGGGCTACCGCAAGGGCGACTTCTTCGTGACGGAGAAAGTCGCAGACCGTGCCGTAGCTCTGCCGTTCCATATCCATTTAACCGAAGAGCAGATCAGCTTCCTCGTTTCGACGATGAAGGACGCGTCCATCAATGTGGGCGCGGGCGCTGCGATTTACCTGTGAGAGAAGGGCTGGGCAATGCCAACACTGACCATCATGCCGTCAGGAAGACTATCGAAGCAAATGAGGCGCAACTGTTCTCGAAGTGCTGCTCGGCGCCGGTGAGCCGATCAACCACAAATGCGATGGAAAGGCCGAATGCGGCTCCTGTCACATCTTCGTGCAGGAAGGCCGCAAGGGCATTTCCCGGATGACCCCTGAAGAGAACGCCAAGCTCGATACGATTATCGGTGTCGGCTCCAAGTCGCGACTGGCCTGCCAGATCACGCTGGGGACCGAGCCGGTGACGGTGGAGCTGCTTGGCGAGTTTTCGGGATTCTAAAAGAAGAGGAGCCTAGAGCCATGGCTAAGGAAGAGAAGACAGAGACGGACGAGGCCGCGGAAGCGGCGCCGGCCAAACCGGCTGTCACGATGATCCACGTGCGGTTCTCTGCCGACGGCAGCGTGAGCGAAATCGGTGAGCGCCCAACGGGCCTCACGCCGCAGGACTGGTTCAACCGGTTGAGCGACAAGGCGGGCACGAAATTCCAGCCGCTCTCGGGCGGGCGGGGCATTTTCCGTCTCCCGCCGGAAGAAGTCGAAGTGCTCAAGACGATGACTGCGAACTAGCATGACCGCGAACTAGAAAGGCGGACGAAATGTCGGCTGAACTGATCGATGAAATCCGCGCGGCCTTCGACGAAGGCCTCGCGATCCCGTATCTCGGACCTGGCGTGCTGGAACTGGCGGGAGACGCCTGCACCGTTCCAGCCTCACCGGGCGCGCTTGTCGCGCGGCTCACCGAGAAGGCCAGCGTGCCGCATAAGATTCGCGACAATCTGACGGCGGCGGCGCAGTTCATCGAAAACTTCAAGCACCGCAACACGGTGAAGGCCGCGATGACCGAAGCCTTCACCAGCGAGATGGAGCCGACGGATTTTCACCGCTATCTGGCGGCGCTACCGAGCTGCCGCTGCTGGTTCATGCCTGGTACGACGATCTCCCCAACAAAGCGCTGGCAAGCCGTTCCGAGCCTTTGGGGCACTGCCCAGGGGATCAGCCAGACGGAGCACTACGGCCATTGGATTCACTATTTCGAATCGGACGCTACGCTCCTGCCAAATCCGCCGGAAAGTAAGTTCAGCGTCGAGAGTTGCGCCCCGGCGATGGCGCCGGACGAAGTGAAGCGCTGGGCGACGCTGCTTTACGAACCGCTGGGATCGATCGCGCCGGCACAGAACTATCTCGTCTCGGATACGGACTTTGTCGAAGTGCTGACGGAGATCGACATTCAGACGCCGGTGCCCGAGCCCGTGCGCGACATCCGGAAGGGAAGGCATTTCCTATTCCTCGGATGCCGGTTCGGCAAACAGCTCGACCGGCTTTGGGCCCGGCAAGTTTCGAAGCGATCTTCCGACTTTCATTGGGCGGTGCTCCCGGGCGAGTTGACGAAGAACGAACTGCGCTTCCTCGAAGAGAAGAACATCAAGCGCATCGACATGACGCTCGAGGCGTTCGCCGAAGCGCTCATGGGAGGCGGCGCGAAGGTGGAAACCCAACAACCCGAAATGGCGCTTGGCGCCTAATCGTCCGGAGATGAGATCATGAGACTGGCTGAAGGTTTTGCGTCGGCGTCGCTCGACGAGTTGAAGGCGGCCCTCGATGGAGGATCGCTCGTTATCTATTCCACGGGGCGCCCGCCGCTGCCCGACCACGATGTCACCCGCAGCGGCGTACTTGCGACGTTCACGTTTGCGTCGCCCGCGTTCAGCGCCGACTCGAGCGGTGACGACGACGGCGTCGTAGTTCCCGCCTTTGCACAGGACTCCGTGGAGGCCGAGAATGTGGGCACGCCAAGTTTCGCACGGGCACTGAAGGCCGACGGCACCGTTGTGGCCGACTTCTCGGTCGGCCCCGGCAAGACCGAGGTCAAGCTCTCGGAAGTGTCTGCCACGGGCGGTCACCCGATAGCCGTCACCAGCATGCGCATGCCACTGCCGGCCGAAGAGGTCAGCTGGGAGAAGACCGGGTTTGGTCATGTCTACATGACCAGCGGTGACGACCCCCGCAGAAAGATGTCTGTCCGCGGCTAGCGCCAGGAGCAAGAAGGAGAGTGGACGTGTCCGGCGCGCTCGGGTTCTTCGTGGATTGGGACGGCAACCTGCGCAGTACGGCGGATCCCGGAGGCGGCTATCTGTGCGACGTCGATGGCGTCGCGCGCTATGTCGCCGTCACGACGAAGACCGGAACGCTCGTCCACGAAGCAACTCTGTATAGGACGCTGGATGCCGTCGCCAAAGCCGGGATCACCGCGAGCTTGGTCGACGGCTCCGTTCCTTGGGGCAAGAAATCCGAAGGTTTTTAAGTCCGACGGTTTCTAGAGACCGTCGGCCAGGTCCGCGATGACGGGCCAGCCGACGGTGCCGGCGGGATCGAGTATCGCCAGATGCTCGAGAATGGCGCACGCCCCGTCGCTCTCGCCGCGCCGGAGATAGATGAACGCCAGCGCCTTGAGCGTGTAGAGCGCAAAACGCCCGGCGCCGTCGGGAATTGGGTTCTGCGGCGTCCACATGCACCAGGCTTCGGGCCAGCCGGCTTGGCGTGCCGCTTCTCGCGTGCCGCATTCCGCGATGGCCTTCGCCTCGTCGAGACTGCCTTGATAGGTGTGGATCTTGTAGAGGCAGTAATAGACGGGCAGTGAGTCCGGCGCTGTCTCCAGCGCCTGCCGGAATACGCGGTCCGCCTCAGGCTTGTCGTGGCGATAGGCCACGACACCTTCCTGCAGAAGCGCATCGATCGTTTCGGGCAGGGGCCCGAAATCGATCCCATCCCCGCCGCCGAGAACCTCCGCTGCAGCGCTCACTTCAGCAGGTCCAGCGGAACCATCGGCAATTCGCGCCGCCCCAGCACGACGTCGACCTTGAAGCGTACGCCCTCGATCGTGAGCGGCTTGGGGATGATGCCGGCGGCGCCGGCGTCCAGTGTGGCCTTGGCCGTCGGATTGTCGGCGCTTTCCGCGATCAGCACGACCTGGGCGCCGGGGACCTTGTCTTTGATGTCGCCCAGCACATCCGCGCCCTGTTGCTCGACAATGTCCTGGCCGAGAAGGATCAGGTCCGGTCTCCACTCACAGGCCTTTTCATAGGCTTGGTCGAGAGTTGCAAGCTCATGCGTCTCGTTCTCGTCATGCAGCATGAACTGCAGGGCTGCGCGAACGATCTCGTCGTCGACGACAACGAAGATCCTCTTGTTCTCGACGGACCGGGCCGTCTCAACACCGATTTGCATGTTGTCTCCCACACCTTTGTTGGCGGGGAGAAAGAAGCAAATTCCGTACCGCCGCAGCGTCAGATCGTGGGCTCAGACCGATTTGCTTGAAAGGGCAGGTCTTCCAGCTCCGAACCGATGCAGAGCGCGAATTTCAGTTGTTCCAATCCCGACAGACCAAGAGGGGGATGTCCGGCGATCCGGCCCTGATGTCGGGTTCGGTACATGCCTCGGATCAGGGGCGGAACTTCACGCATAACCCTGATTTAGAACGGTTATTAGCGCCAGAACGGGTTTGGCACACCCGTTGCACCAGTGATCGGTGCAAGGCGAGTGGTTGCTGGCAAAGCGGCCCGGAGCAAAGTCCGCAAGCTGCGCGCCGCGCGACAGAGTCAATGGAGACGACAGGCTACCCCGCGACCGGTGCAGGTGCATCGGTCCAACGGCAAACGCTTACGAAGGAGATTATCGACCATGTCACTGCGGCAAATCGCATTCTACGGCAAAGGTGGTATCGGCAAGTCCACGACTTCCCAGAACACCCTCGCCGCTCTGGCCGAGCTGGGTCATCGCATTCTGATTGTTGGTTGCGACCCCAAGGCCGACTCGACGCGCCTGATGCTTCACGCCAAGGCGCAAGACACGATCCTGAGCCTCGCAGCCCAAGAGGGCAGCGTCGAGGATCTCGAGATCGAAGACGTGATGAAGATCGGTTACAAGGACATCAAGTGTGTTGAGTCCGGTGGCCCGGAGCCGGGTGTCGGCTGCGCCGGCCGCGGCGTCATCACCTCGATCAACTTCCTGGAAGAGAACGGCGCTTACGAGGACATCGACTATGTGTCCTACGACGTGCTGGGCGACGTGGTGTGCGGCGGCTTCGCCATGCCCATTCGCGAGAACAAGGCCCAGGAGATCTACATCGTGATGTCCGGTGAGATGATGGCCATGTACGCGGCCAACAATATTTCGAAGGGCATTCTCAAATACGCCAACTCCGGCGGCGTCCGTCTCGGCGGCCTCGTTTGCAACGAGCGTCAGACCGACAAGGAGCTGGAGCTGGCCGAGACCCTGGCCAAGCGGCTTGGTACCGAGCTGATCTACTTTGTGCCGCGCGACAACATCGTGCAGCACGCTGAGCTGCGGCGCATGACCGTCATCGAGTATGCGCCAGAATCTGAGCAGGCCCAGCACTATCGCAACCTCGCGAAGAAGATCGACGCCAATGCGGGCAAGGGCATCATCCCGACCCCGATCACGATGGACGAGCTCGAGGACATCCTCATGGAGCACGGCATCATGAAGTCGGTCGACGAGAGCCAGGTCGGCCTGACCGCCGCTGAACTCGAAGCAGCGAGCGCCTAATCAGAAAACCAGCGTACCGGTCCCTCCCGTCGCGGAGGGGCCGGTGCCCCCGATCAACATTCTAGACGAGATGAGGTAGCGCCATGAGCTTGGCGACAGCTGAGAAGCTTGAAGACATCAAAGCGAGAAACAAGGAACTGGTCGACGAGGTCTTGGAGGCTTACCCCGCGAAAGCGAAGAAGAAGCGCGCCAAGCACCTCAACCAGTTCGATGAAGGAAAACCCGATTGCGGCGTGAAGTCGAACGTCAAGTCGATCCCCGGCGTCATGACCATTCGCGGTTGCGCCTATGCCGGGTCCAAGGGCGTGGTGTGGGGTCCGATCAAGGACATGATCCATATCAGCCACGGTCCGGTCGGCTGCGGCCAGTACTCCTGGGCGGCCCGCCGGAACTACTATATCGGCACGACCGGCATCGACACGTTCGTGACGATGCAGTTCACTTCCGACTTCCAGGAAAAGGACATCGTCTTCGGCGGCGACAAGAAGCTTGCCAAGATCATGGACGAGATCCAGGAACTGTTCCCGCTCAACAAGGGCATCACGGTTCAGTCCGAATGCCCGATCGGTCTGATCGGCGACGACATCGAGGCCGTCTCGAAGTCGAAGTCCAAGGAGTATGACGGCAAGACCATCGTCCCCGTCCGCTGCGAGGGCTTCCGCGGCGTGTCCCAGTCGCTCGGTCACCACATCGCCAACGACGCAGTTCGCGATTGGGTCTTCGACAAGGCGGGCGACAAGCCGGCCAAGTTCGAGTCGACCCCTTACGACGTTGCGATCATCGGCGACTACAATATCGGCGGCGATGCGTGGTCCTCGCGCATCCTTCTCGAAGAAATGGGCCTGCGGGTGATCGCTCAGTGGTCCGGCGACGGTTCGATCGCCGAACTGGAAGCCACGCCCAAGGCCAAGCTGAACGTTCTCCACTGCTACCGGTCGATGAATTACATCTCCCGGCACATGGAAGAGAAGTTCGGCATTCCGTGGGTCGAGTATAACTTCTTCGGTCCCTCCAAGATCGCCGAGAGCCTGCGCAAGATCGCCAGCCATTTCGACGACAAGATCAAGGAAGGCGCCGAGCGCGTCATCGCCAAGTATCAGGCGCTGATGGACGACGTCATCGCCAAGTACCGTCCGCGCCTCGAAGGCAAGAAGGTCATGCTGTTCGTCGGCGGCTTGCGCCCGCGGCACGTGATCGGTGCCTACGAAGACCTCGGTATGGAAGTCGTCGGCACGGGCTACGAGTTCGGGCACAACGACGATTATCAGCGGACCACGCACTACGTGAAGGACGGCACGCTGATCTACGACGACGTCACGGGCTACGAGTTCGAGAAGTTCGTCGAGAAGATCGAGCCTGACCTGGTCGGGTCGGGCATCAAGGAAAAGTACGTCTTCCAGAAAATGGGTGTGCCGTTCCGGCAGATGCACTCTTGGGACTATTCCGGCCCGTATCATGGCTATGACGGCTTTGCCATCTTCGCCCGCGATATGGACATGGCCATCAACGCGCCCGTCTGGAAGCTGGCCCAAACCCCTTGGAAGAACTGAACCGATTAGCCTCTCCTGCTTCGGCACGGCCGGAGCGGGAGACCCTAACAGCGCACCCGCGCAAGGACAGATGTCATGACCCAGAACGCTGAAAACGTCCTTGACCACTTCGACCTGTTCCGGCAGCCCGAATACAAGGAGATGCTGAAGAACAAGAAGGAGAAGTTCGAGGACCCCCATCCCGAGGCGGAAGTTGAGAAGATCCGCGAGTGGACGAAGACCCCTGAGTACCAGGAGAAGAACTTTGCCCGCGAGGCCCTGACGGTCAATCCGGCCAAGGCCTGCCAGCCGCTCGGCGCCGTGTTCGCCGCCGTTGGCTTCGAAGGAACCATTCCCTTCGTGCACGGCAGCCAAGGTTGCGTCGCCTACTACCGCAGCCATTTCTCCCGTCACTTCAAGGAGCCGAGTTCCTGCGTGTCGTCATCCATGACGGAGGACGCGGCAGTCTTCGGTGGCCTCAACAACATGGTCGACGGCCTCGCGAACACCTATTCGCTCTACGAGCCGAAGATGATCTCGGTGTCCACGACCTGCATGGCCGAGGTGATCGGTGACGACCTCAACGCGTTCATCAAGAACGCGAAGGAGAAGGGCTCCGTCCCCGAGGAGTTCGACGTGCCGTTCGCGCATACGCCGGCCTTCGTCGGTAGCCACATCACCGGCTACGACAACGTCATGAAGGGCATCTTCGAGCATTTCTGGGACGGCAAAGCCGGCACCACGGAGAAGCTCGAGCGCAAGCCCAATGGCAGCATCAACTTCATCGGTGGGTTCGACGGCTACACGGTCGGCAATCTGCGCGAGATCAAGCGCATCTTCGACGTGATGGGTGTCGAGTACACCATTCTCGGTGACAACAGCGACGTCTGGGATACTCCGACCGACGGTGAGTTCCGCATGTATGACGGCGGCACCACGCTCGAGGAAGCAGCCGAGTCCCTTCATGCGAAGGCCACGATCTCCATGCAGCACTTCTGCACGGAGAAGACGCTGCCCTTCATCAAAGGCCATGGCCAGGAAGTCGTGTCCTTCAACCATCCGGTTGGCGTGGCTGGCACCGATAAGTTCCTGATGGAAGTCTCCCGCCTGACGGGCAAGGAGATCCCCGAGGAACTGGCCAAGGAACGTGGCCGCCTGGTGGATGCCATCGGCGATTCCTCCGCGCATATCCACGGTAAGAAGTTCGCGATCTACGGCGATCCGGACCTGTGCCTCGGCCTCGCCGGCTTCCTCTTGGAACTCGGCGCGGAGCCGACCCACATCCTTGCCACAAACGGCAGCAAGGGCTGGGCGAAGAAGGTGCAGGAGCTGCTCGACAGTTCGCCATACGGTGCCAACTGCCATGTCTATGCCGGCAAGGATCTGTGGCACATGCGGTCGCTGCTCTTCACCGAGCCGGTGGATTTCCTGATCGGCAACACCTACGGGAAATATCTCGAGCGCGACACGGGCACGCCCCTGATCCGCATCGGCTTCCCGGTGTTCGATCGTCACCACCACCATCGCCGTCCCGTCTGGGGCTACCAGGGTGGCATGAATGTTCTGATTACGATTCTCGACAAGATCTTCGACGAGATCGACCGGAACACGAATGTTCCCGCCAAGTCCGACTTCAGCTTCGATATCATCCGTTAGCGGAGCGATTTGGGACGTAACTGAAACGGCGAGGGAAAAACGATGAGCTCTTTGGCGAACAAGGTGCAGGACGTCTTCAACGAACCTGGCTGTGCCAAGAATCAGGGCAAGTCGGATAAGGAACGCAAAAAGGGCTGCACCAAGCAGCTCCAGCCTGGAGGCGCAGCCGGCGGCTGCGCCTTCGACGGCGCCAAAATTGCGCTCCAGCCCATCACCGATGTCGCGCATTTGGTGCATGGGCCCATCGCTTGCGAAGGCAACTCATGGGACAATAGAGGCGCGAAATCGTCCGGTTCGCGCCTCTACCGCACCAGCTTCACGACCGACATCAACGAGACCGACGTGGTCTTCGGCGGCGAGAAGCATCTCTTCAAGTCCATCAAGGAAATTCTCGACAAGTACGACCCGCCGGCCGTGTTCGTGTACCAGACCTGCGTGCCCGCCATGATCGGGGACGACATCGGCGCCGTGTGCAAGGCGGCGACGGAGAAGTTCGGCAAGCCGATTGTGCCTGTGATCTCGCCGGGCTTCGTGGGGCCGAAGAACCTCGGCAACAAGCTCGCCGGCGAAGCCTTGCTCGATCACGTGATCGGCACGGAAGAGCCCGAATACACCACCCCGTACGACATCAACATTATCGGCGAATACAACCTCGCGGGCGAGCTCTGGCAGGTGAAGCCGCTGCTCGACGAATTGGGCATCCGCATCCTCTCGTGCATTTCGGGAGACGCGAAGTATCACGAGGTCGCCAGCTCCCACCGGGCCAAGGCCGCGATGATGGTCTGCTCCAAGGCCATGATCAACATCGCCCGCAAGATGGAAGAGCGTTACGACATCCCGTTCTTCGAGGGTTCGTTCTACGGCATTGGCGACATGAGCGACTCGCTGCGCGAGATTGCGCGGCTCCTGATCGAAAAGGGCGCCGACCCCGAGCTCATGGATCGCACAGAGGCCGTCATCCAACGCGAGGAAGCGCGCGCGTGGGAGCGCATCGCGCCCTATAAAGAGCGCCTCACAGGCAAGAAGGTTCTTCTCATTACCGGCGGCGTCAAATCCTGGTCCGTCGTCGCGGCGCTGCAGGAAGCCGGGTTGGAACTTGTCGGCACCTCGGTGAAGAAGTCCACCAAGGAGGACAAGGAGAAGATCAAGGAACTCATGGGGCAGGACGCCCACATGATCGAAGACATGACGCCGCGCGAGATGTTCAAGATGTTGAGCGACGCGCAGGCCGACATCATGCTCTCCGGCGGCCGCTCCCAATTCATCGCGCTCAAGGCGAAGATGCCCTGGCTCGATATCAACCAGGAACGCCATCACGCGTTTGCCGGCTACGAAGGCATGGTCGATCTGGTCAGTGAGATCGACAAGGCGCTGTACAATCCCATTTGGGACCAGGTGCGCAGGGCCGCGCCCTGGGACGACGGCGAGGAGAGCTGGGAAAGCCGCGCGCTGGCCGAAGCCGAGGCGGAGGCCGCCGCCATTGCCGCAGATCCGGTGCTCGCCGAGGAGAAGCGGCGCGGTACCCAAATCTGCAACTGCAAGATCGTCGATACGGGAACGATCGAGGACGCCATCAAGGCGGACCATCTGACGACAGTTGACCAGGTCACGGCGGTCACCACTGCCGGCGGCGGTTGCGGCGGCTGCCACGAACGTATTGCCGGAATTCTCGCGGGGCTGACCGCGGACAAGGCGGAGGCCGCGTAAAGCGTCATGGCTGAAGTCCGCAACTCCAAGAAGGCCTGTACGGTCAACGCGCTCAAGATGAGCCAGCCCATCGGCGGCGCGCTCGCCTTCATGGGCCTCAATGGCGCCATGCCGCTGCTACACGGCAGCCAGGGGTGTACCTCGTTCGGCCTGGTGCTGTTCGTGCGCCATTTCCGCGAAGCCATTCCCATGCAGACGACCGCGATGAGCGAGGTAGCGACGGTGTTGGGCGGGCTCGACAATGTCGAGCAAGCCATCGTCAATATCGCCAAGCGCACCAAGCCCGAAATCATCGGGATCTGCTCGACGGGTGTCACCGAGACCAAGGGCGACGATGTCGACGGTTACATCAAGCTCATTCGCGACAAGCACCCGGAGCTCGACGACATCGCGATCGTCTATGTCTCGACTCCCGACTTCAAGGACGCGTTCCAAGATGGCTGGGCGCGCACCGTCACGCGGATCATCGACGAGATCGTCGAGACCGCGGCGCCCGAAGCACAGCGTTCCGACAGGCGCATCAATGTGCTGCCGGGCTGCCATTTGACCCCCGGGGACCTCTACGAAATTCGCGACATCATCGAGTCCTTCGGATTGGAGCCGATGTTCCTGCCGGATCTGTCGGGCTCTGTCGATGGACGCATCCCGGACGAATTCACGCCCACGACGCTTGGCGGGATCACGGTCAAGGACGTCGCAACGCTGGGATCGTCGGCCTGGACGATCGCCATCGGTGAACAGATGCGCCCGGCCGCGGAGGCCCTCGAAAAGAAGTCCGGCGTCCCGTTCACCCTCTACGACAGGCTGACAGGGCTCGCGCCCAACGACGATCTCATCGCCTTGCTGTCGCGGCTGAGCGCGAAGCCCGTGCCGCAGAAATGGCGGCGCCAACGCAGCCAGCTCGTGGACGCCATGCTGGATGGCCACTTCTTCTTCGGCAACAAGCGGATCGCCATCGGCGCCGAGCCGGATCTGCTCTGGGCCGTCGCGTCTTTCCTGACCGAGATGGGTTGCGACATCGAAGCGGCGGTGACGACGACGCACGGCCCGCTGCTCGAACAGATCGAGACGGATGAAGTCCTGATCGGCGACCTCGAAGATCTCGGAAAACGTGCCGAAGGCTGCGATCTGCTCATAACCCACAGCCATGGGCGGCAGGCTGCCGAGCGTTTGGATATTCCCTTCTTCCGCATGGGGCTTCCCATGTTCGATCGGCTGGGCGCCGCGCATCTAACCACGGTCGGCTATCGCGGCACGCGCGATCTCGTCTTCGACATTGGCAACATCTTCATAGCGAACGCGCACGAGCCCGATACGGAAACGTGGCGCCACACCGCAGAGGTTTCGGATGACACAAGTGAGGCGTTTGCGGCTCATTGAGAGGAGGTCGAGACTAGCCATGGAAGCGACGAAAGAGACCGGTACGTTGAAGGTTGCGTTCTCGACGCAAGACCTGAAGCACGTCGATGCGCATTTCGGCTGGGCGAAGAATCTCGCCATCCACGAGATCTCCGCGGATGGCCATCGCTTCATCGAGGCGATCCAGTTCGACGGCGACCTTCAGGAAGACGGGAACGAGGACAAGCTCCTTCCCAAGATCGAGGCCATCAAGGACTGCGCAATTCTGTATGTCGCCGCCATCGGCGGGTCGGGCGCGGCGCGGGTGGTCGCGAACAACATTCATCCCATCAAGGTCACGCAGTCCGAGGAGATCGACATGCTCCTCGACAAGCTCTGCGGCGTCCTTCAAGGCACGCCCCCGCCGTGGCTGCGCAAGGCGCTGCTCAAGGGCAAGGAACGGACATTCGATTTCGAGGACGAGGTACAACATGGCTGAAGCCGCAGAAGTAATTGCTGAGACCGACGAGAGCGCAACTGCGCCCGAGCAGACGATCCCGACGGACTCGCCGTTCTTCCAGGAGCTCATCAAGCAGTGGCGGGCGCAGGACACCCATGGTGTCTGGGAAAGCAAGAGCGATCTCGAACTGCTCGAGCCCTATGTGCTCGACAAGGAGAAGCGCAAGCAGATCCCGATCATGGGCGATCCGGATCCGGAGACGTTGTGGCGGCTCGAGCTTTATTACAACGCCATCGGCCTCACGATCGAGCGCGAGACCGGGATCATGGTGTCGCCGATGATGAAGATGCATCACGAAGGTTTCGGACGGATGATCCTCGCCGCGGGGCGCCTGATCGTCATCAACAAACATTTGCGGGACGTACACCGCTTCGGGTTCCCCAGCTTCGAAAAGCTCGCCTCGGAAGGCGACAAAGCCGTGGCCTCCGCCGTGGAAATGATCGGCAAGTTTCCCGAGGTCGCGAACTATTAGGGACCGAACACGTAACGGAGAAAGGAAGTCGTTATGTCCGATGTCGAGGAACTCAAGACCAAGATCAAGAAGCTGTCGTCGCGTGCAGTCACCCAGAAAATGAACCTGCACGACCTCGCCGAGGATCTGCCGATCGACTGGACGAACATCATGTCCGTGGCGCAGCAGACCTACGACGCCTACGAGGCTCTCGAGGCGGCTCGCAAGGAACTGAAGGAGCAGGAAGCGCTCGCCTCGTAGCGGGGGAAGCCTCTCTCCACACCCAAGGAAGGGACGAAGCAATGTTCACAAGGCGAGACGGGAAGCCCTGGGAGCCCACCTATCTCACGGCGATCAATTCGGAAACCTGCATTGGGTGTGGGCGCTGTCACAAGGTTTGTGGCCGGGACGTCATGAATCTTCAGGGCATGACCGAAGACGGCGACCTCGTTCCCTTCGATCCGGAAGACGACGATGGCGACGACTACGATCGTCTCGTCATGGTGATGGAGAATCCGGGCAACTGCATCGGTTGCTCAGCCTGCAATCGGGTGTGTCCGAAGGATTGTCAGAGCTTCACGCCTGCGAGCGAGCTCGAATCCGCCGCGGCCTAGGGACAAGCATCGTGACAAAGCCTGTTATTCTCCCCGAGGGATTCGAAGTTGCAGCGGATGGACCGTGGCCGCCGCTGAAGGGCAAGGACTCCAACGCGGCTGGGCTTGGGATTGCGACCTATCGCATGTTGACCCGCCGTGATCCGAGCGACCTCTGGACGGTCGACGACGAAAACTTCGACGCGCATGTCTTCGCTTCGATCCTCGCCGTGTCTGCGACCGAGGACGGCAAGGTCGCGGGCCAGGCCGGGCTGACCGCGTCCGACCTCGATCTTCTGCTCTGGCGCTGGTTCTCCCACGCCGTACCGCTGGCGACCGCCTGGTATCCGGATGGCGCAATGGAAGACGAGGACGAGATCGCGATGGTGCGCGAGCTTCTGCTGGCGAACCGCTCAAGCGAGGGAGAAGCCGGCCGGCTGCTCGCGCACATGATTGCGCGGCGCTGCATGGAACCGAGCCATCTCTGGGAGGATCTCGGCCTGCGCGACCGCAAGGAGCTTGTGCGCCTTCTGGAGCGTCACTTCGCGCCGCTGGCCGCGGGCAATACTCAGAACATGCGCTGGAAGCGCTTCTTCTATCGCAAGCTCTGCGAAGGCGAGGGCTTCACCCTGTGCAGCACGCCGGTGTGCTCCGACTGCAACGAATTCGACCTGTGCTTCGGCGAGGAGACCGGCGAGAGCCGTCTGGCCGCCGCCCGCCGGGCCGAAGACCTCGACGAAGCGACGTAAGAAAAGACCCGAAGGGCGGAAGTGACGATGCAACCAGACTTCAAAAAGTTCTCTGTCGATGAAACCTCGGCGGAGGAGTCGCGTCCAGGGGCGGCCTTGCGCGCCGGGCTGTCTGGCTGCCCCTGGCGCGATTATGAAGAGATGCTGCGCGCCGTCAATCTCAGGCCGACCCGCCAGCGCATGGCGCTCGGCTGGCTCCTGTTCTCGAAGGGCGGGCGGCACATCACCGCCGAGCTTCTGCGTGAAGAGGCCGTAAGAGCGAAGATCAACGTGTCGCTCGCAACCGTCTACAACACGCTGAACCAGTTCACCGAGGTCGGCCTGCTGCGGCAGGTCGGGGTCGACGGCGCCAAGTCCTACTTCGACACCAACCCCACCGACCACGACCACTTCCTTGTCAGCGGCGAGGAAGTCTTGTTCGACATCCCGGACGGTGATGTTGAGTTCGGCAAGCTCCCGGTCGCGCCGGAAGGATTCGAAATCGACCGGGTCGATGTGGTTGTGCGGCTGCGCCGGAAGAACCACGCGCCTGAGACCGCGTGACCCGACAGCGTCGCGTATCCGACGCTTGTCACGAACCCGACAATAGGGCCTCGGAATAAATCACGTAAATTCAGCAAGTTAATGGATGGCACGCGGATTGCTCCGTCAAGGGTCAAGAGACACGACTTGTGTCTGAGGACATGACTTGGAGGTGCCGTCGATGATTAACCTGACGCCGGAAGCCGCGACCGCCGTGAAGGGCGCGATGGAGCGTGCTGGCAAGGTGGGTGCGGGATTCCGCATCATGGTGGAGACCGGTGGCTGCGCGGGCCACAAATATCTGGTGGGCCTCGACACCGAGCCCCGTGACGACGACGCGGTGTTCGAGTCCTCGGGCGTCAAAGTCTTCGTCGACCCAGACTCGCAGCCGCTCCTCTCTGGCATGACCATCGGCTTCGTCGACAGTCTGCAGGGGTCTGGCTTTGTCTTCGAGAATCCGAACGCGGCGTCGCAGTGCTCCTGCGGCAAGTCGTTCGGCTGACCTTTCGATCCGGCGAGGATGGCGCGCATGTGGCAATGCTCCGACAAAGTCCAAGATCACTTTCTCAACCCGCGCAATGTCGGCGTCCTCGAGCAGGCCGATGCGGAAGGGCAGGCGGGCACGATTGCCTTCGGAGATGCCCTGAAGATCGCCATCAAGGTCGACCCGGACTCGGGTGTCATCACGGACGCGCGCTTCAAGTCGTTCGGCTGCGGCGTGTCGATTGCCGCTGCCTCCGCCCTTACCGAGATCGTCATCGGCAAGACGATCGACGATGCGAGCGCCGTCTCGGACGCCGATATCGTCGACTATCTTGGCGGACTTCCGGACGACAAGATGTACTGCGCCGTGCTGGGACAGGAAGCGCTGCAAACGGCGATCGCTCATTATCGCGGTCAGAACGGCGCGGACACTTCGGAGACGATCTGCAAGTGCTTCCCGGCACGCAAAGCGTTCCTCGAGCGCATCATTCGCGCCAACAAGCTGACAGTGCCAAGCCAAGTCACGAACTACACCAAAGTCAGCGGCGGTTGCCAAAGTTGCAAGAAGCCGATCGAGGCGCTCCTCGCCGAGGTCAATGCGGCCATGGTGGAAGAGGGCGTACTCGCCGCGGCGGACGCCTACCAGGCGCCTATGAAAACCCCGCACTTCATGCCGGCGAAGTTCCAGATGAACGGCAATGGCGCGCCCGTGAAGCCAAACGGTGTGACCGAGGCCAACGGGAAGTCCATCGGGCCGGGGATCGCGAGGCCGAATGCGGCGCCGACCGGCGGCCAGGAGGCGCAGCCGACACCCCAAGGTATGGCCGCGTTTGCCAAGCTCAATCCGCAAGAGCGGATCGAGGTCGTCAGCAAGGCTATCGATGAACTCCGTCCGCACCTCAAGGCCGACGGGGGCGATTGCGAGCTGGTCGAGGTGAAGGAGAACACGGCCTATGTGAGGCTCACCGGCGCCTGCATGGGATGCCAGATGGCCTCGGTGACCCTGAGCGGGGTGCAGCAGCGGCTCATCGAGAAGACCGGCATGCCGCTGCGCGTGGTGCCGGTGCAATGAGCATCTATCTCGACCATAACGCGACGACCAGCGTCGATCCTGACGTGCTCGCCGCCATGCTGCCGTTCTTCACCGAGACCTTCGGCAATCCGTCCTCGAAACACGGTCCCGGCGAAGTGGCCGCCATGGCCGTGCAGAAGGCGCGCGCGCAGGTACAGTCTCTGCTTGGCGCGGACTATCCCCACGAGATCATGTTCAACTCCGGCGGAACCGAGAGCGTCAATTCGGCGATCGTCTCGGCGCTGGAAAGCGCGCCACTTCGCCGCGAGATGATCATCAGCGCGATAGAGCATTCCGCGGTGCGGACGCTCGCTGACTGGCTTGCGAAGAACAAAGGCATTCGCGTTCACACGATCCCGGTCGATAAGAACGGCCGCATCGATGTCGTCGCCTACAAAGAAGCACTGTCCGAGCGGGTGGCGGTCGTATCCATGATGTGGGCGAACAATGAGACCGGCACGATCCTGCCGGTCGTGGAGCTTGCGGAGATGGCCAAGGAAGTGGGTGCCGTCTTCCACACCGACGCCGTTCAAGCCGTTGGCAAGATTCCGATCGACCTGAAGGCTACGGAGATCGATATGCTGTCGCTCTCCGGCCACAAGCTGCATGCGCCGAAAGGCGTCGGCGCCCTCTACTTGCGCAAGGGCCTGCGGTTTCGCCCGCAGATCAAGGGGGGCCACCAGGAGCGCGGCCGGCGCGCCGGTACCGAGAACGTCCCCGGCATCGTCGCGCTGGGCAAAGCCGCGGAACTCGCAGGCGAGCGCATGGAAGCCGATGCCGAATACCTGAAGCCGCTGAGAGCAAAGCTGGAGGCGGGCCTTCGCGAGATCCCGAACGCATACATCGTTGCAGCGGACAACGACCGCCTGCCGAACACGACGAGCGTGGCCTTCGACTACATCGAGAGCGAAAGCATTCTCTTGCTGCTCGACAAGGAAGGCATCGCAGGATCGTCCGGCTCGGCGTGCTCGTCCGGCTCCTTCGAACCGTCGCACGTGCTTCAGGCGATGAGTGTTCCCGAGACGGCCGTGCGCGGCGCCGTGCGCTTTTCCCTGTCGCGCGAGAACACCGAAGCGAGATCGATCGCGTGCTCGACGTATTGCCGGGCATCGTCGCGAAACTGCGCGAGATTTCTCCTTACGGGGAGGCAGGCGATACGGCCACGCAGGAGAGCGCCTATGCTTGACCGCCCGACGACACCGCTGCCGGTCGTTCTCAACGACACGACCCTGCGCGATGGCGAACAGCGCCGGGTGTGGCTTTTAGCCTGGAGGAAAAGCTGGCGATCGCCTCGGCGCTCGCCGATGCCGGCGTTCCGGAGATCGAGGTCGGCACGCCTGCCATGGGTGCGCAAGAAATCGCCGCTATTCGCGCGGTCGTCGAGGCGGGCTTGCCCGCGACGCCGATCGCCTGGTGCCGCATGACCTGCGACGCGTCGATGCCGCCCTCGCGTCGACCGTCCCGATGGTCAATCTATCGCTGCCCGTCTCCGACGTTCAGATCGCCGCGAAACTTCATGGCGGCCGGCAGCAGGCGCTCGATCGGCTCGTGCAGGTCGTTGGCTATGCGCGCGAGCGCGGCCTCGACGTCGCGGTCGGCGGGGAGGACTCATCGCGCGCAGATCCGGCTTTTCTGATCGAGGTGGTCAAGGCGGCCGAGCAGGCCGGAGCGCGACGGTTCCGGGTCGCGGATACGTTGAGCGTTCTGGAGCCCTTTGCCGCCTACAGCCTCGTCGCGGCACTGCGTGCGGAGACCGCGCTGGAACTCGAGATTCATGCCCACGACGATCTTGGGCTTGCGACCGCGAACACGCTGGCGGCGATCCGTGCCGGCGCCACCCACGCCTCGGTCACGGTCATCGGGCTCGGCGAACGGGCGGGCAACGCGCCGCTGGAAGAGGTGGCGGTCAGCCTCCACCATCTCTACGGGTGCGATACGGCCGTCGATATGACGGCGCTGGGTTCCATCGCCTTCCTGGTTTCGGCCGCCGCCGCGCGTCCAATCCCGCTCAACAAGGCGATCGTCGGCGATCATGTGTTCACCCATGAGTCGGGTATTCACGTCGACGGCCTCCTGAAGGATACGCGGACCTACCAGTCGTTGGACCCGGCCACCCTCGGACGGTCCCATTCCATTGTCTTGGGCAAGCATTCCGGCTTCGCGGCGCTCGCCGCCTCCCTGTCCAACCTCAACCTGTCCGCCAACGGACTTGAGCTGCGTGCGATCCTGGAACGGGTGCGCGAGCAGGCCGCGACCACCAAGAATCCCGTCACCGCCGAGGACCTCACCGAGATCTGGGAAGAGATCCATCGTGAGGCGGTGCTCGAAGTTGCGATGTGAGGCCGGCCGTGACCGATAGCGTGAACATCACCGAGAGCGATGCGGATGTGCCGATTGAGGCAACGTCCACGTCCGGCGAGGCGGCGGAGCAACTGTCCCTGCTGCGCCTGCTTCGCGAAGACTTGCGCTGCGTGAAGCTGCGCGACCCGGCCGCGCGCGGGGAACTCGAAAGCCTGCTCACCTATCCGGGTGTCCATGCCGTGATCTGGCACCGCCTCTCCCACCGGCTCTGGCGGCGCGGCTGGCGCTTTCCGGCCCGGTTCCTTTCCTGGCTCGGACGGTTCCTCACCAATGTGGATATTCATCCGGGCGCGACCATCGGCCGGCGCTTCTTCATCGATCACGGGGCAGGGGTCGTCATTGGCGAAACAGCCGAGATCGGTGACGACGTGACGCTCTATCACGGCGTGACGCTGGGCGGCACCACCTGGTCGCCGGGGAAACGTCACCCGAGCCTCGAAGACGATGTCGTGGTCGGCGCGGGTGCGAAAATTCTCGGTCCCATAACCGTCGGTCGCGGGACCCGCGTCGGTGCCAACTCGGTCGTCGTGAACGACGTGCCCGCGGATGTGACCGTGGTCGGCATTCCGGCCAAGGTCGTCTACCCGGACGGTGCGGGCAAGAAGGTCGGCCGCATCGATCTCAATCACCACTTCATGCCCGACCCTGTCAGCGCGGCGCTGTCGCACATCATCGACCGGGTTGATTTCGTCGAGGCGAGGCTTGGGCTTCTGCAACGGCATGTGCGCGAAGACCGGTCTGAAGACTCGCGCGATCAAAAGGAACACACCTCATGACGACCTCCGATGGAAACATTCTCGCCAAACTGAACGATGCGTCAGCGGCGGAAGAGTTCTTCGACATTCTCGGCGTCGGGTACGACCCCAAGGTCGTGAATGTGGCGCGGCTCCATATCCTCAGAAGGATGGGGGAGTATCTCGCGAGCGAGGAGCTTGACGGCGTATCGGATGCAGACGTCGAAGCCCGCTGCAAGGCGGTCCTCGAACGCGCCTACGAGGATTTCGTGAAGTCCTCGCCCATCGATGAGCGCGTTTTCAAGGTGCACAAAGAGGCCATTGCGCCGAAGGCCGAGCCCGAAGCGCCGGCGAATTTCGTCTCTTTAGACTCGCTCAAATAGGGCGCGGCATTCGCACTCGCCCGCTTCCCATCGCGCGACTGTCGCGTTCCCGACAAGCCCGTTCGAATGCATGCGCAGCCGGACCTGTCGGGTTTCGAACGGTCCGATCAGGGCTCAGTCTAAATCATTGGAATCGAACGATTATTTTGAGCGGAGAGACCTTGGCACGCCGTTTGCTCATCTATTCTCCAAGGCCGCGTGGCCTCGCTAGGAGAAGATCCCGATGCATATCGTCGTTTGCATAAAACAGGTTCCGGACTCGGCGCAGATCCGCGTTCACCCCGTGACCAATACGATTATGCGCCAGGGCGTGCCTACGATCATCAATCCCTACGACCTGTTCGCCGTTGAAGAAGCGCTGCGTCTCCGCGACACGCACGGCGGCGAGGTCACGGTGCTGACCATGGGGCCGCCATCGGCCGAGGATTCCTTGCGCCGCGTGCTCTCGTTCGGCGTCGACCGCGCGGTCCTTCTCACGGACCGATTCTTCGCAGGCTCCGATACGCTGGCCACGACCTATGCGCTGGCCACGGCCATCAAGAAGATCGGTGAGACGTTCGGTGCGCCCGACATCGTCTTCACCGGCAAGCAGACGATTGACGGCGACACGGCCCAAGTCGGACCGGGCATCGCCAAGCGCCTCGACCTCCGGCAACTGACCTACATTTCCAAGATCGATTCCGTCGACACGGACGCCAAGGAGATCGTGGTCGAGCGCCGCTCCGAGGCCGGCGTTCAGGTGCTGAAGAGCCAGTTGCCCGTTCTCGTCGCCATGCTGGAAGGCACGAACGACTTGCGGCGCGGCACGCTGGAAGAAGCCATCGCGGCCGCGCGTGCGGAGGTCGTGCGCTGGAGCGCGGCGGATGCCGGCATCGAGGACATGCAGAAATGCGGCCTTCGCGGTTCACCGACGATCGTGAAGAAGGTCTTCGCCCCGAGCGCACGCTCGGAGAAGGCCGCTTTCATCGAGACCGAGGACCAAGTGCCGGCCGAAGCGCTGATCGATGAGATCTTCAAGCGGCAGCCCGCCCTTGAGGACGATCTCGCCGCGCTCGCGAGCGGTTATTGAGGGGAAGAAGGACGACAAATGGCTGACGCTCCCAAAACACCTCCTGCCAAGCCTCAAGCCGGCGGCCGCGCGGCTTCGAAGAAAGAATTGCCGGACCACTTCAAGCCCTACAAGCACGTCTGGGTTTTCGTCGAACAAGAGCGCGGCCAGGTGCATCCCGTTTCCTGGGAACTGCTGGGCGAAGGACGCAAGCTCGCGGACAAGCTGGATGTCGATCTCGCCGCAGTCGTTCTGGGGCCCGAGGGCGCGGAAACGCAGCACGTGGTGGCCGAGGCGTTCAACTACGGCGCCGATCTCGCCTATCTCGTCGCGGACCCGCTGCTCAGGGACTACCGTAACGAGCCTTACACCAAGGCGATGACCGATCTGGTCAACACCTACCAGCCCGAGATCCTGCTGCTCGGCGCGACCACGCTCGGGCGTGATCTGGCGGGCTCGGTTGCGACGACGCTAAAGACCGGACTGACCGCCGACAGCACCGAGCTCGACGTGGATGACGACAAGTCGCTTGCGGCGACGCGGCCGACCTTCGGCGGTTCCCTACTGTGCACGATCTATACGCTGAACTACCGGCCGCAGATGGCGACAGTACGCCCCCGCGTGATGCCGATGCCGGAGCGCGTCGAGCGGCCCGTCGGAAAAGTCATTACTCACCCGCTGGGGCTCGTCGAGGGCGACATCGTCACAAAGGTGCTGGATTTTCTTCCGGCCCGCGACTCGGCCACGTCGAACCTCGCCTATGCGGATGTGGTGGTCGCAGGTGGAATGGGCCTGGGCTCGCCGGAGAACTTCCAGCTCGTCAAGCAGCTCGCGACGACGCTCGGCGCCGAATACGGCTGCTCCCGTCCCCTCGTGCAGAAGGGTTGGGTGCCCAGCGATCGGCAGATCGGGCAGACCGGAAAGACCATCCGCCCCAAGCTCTATATCGCTGCCGGCATATCGGGCGCGATTCAGCACCGGGTCGAGGTTGAAGGGTCAGACCTCATCGTTGCGATCAACACGGACAAGAACGCGCCCATTTTCGACTTCGCCCATGTCGGCCTCGTCGCGGATGCCATCAAGCTATTGCCGGCGCTGACCGAGGCGTTCCGCAGGCGGCTGTCGCCCCACAACCGCGACAAGCTGGCGAGTTAGGAGAGCGACATGATCGACGAGAGATTCGATGCAATCGTTGTCGGAGCCGGCATGGCGGGAAACGCTGCGGCGTACACCTTGGCCGAGCGCGGACTCAAAGTTCTGCAGCTCGAGCGCGGTGAGTACGCCGGTGCGAAGAACGTCCAAGGCGCCATTCTCTACGCGGACATGCTGGAGAAGATCATCCCGAACTTCCGCGAGGATGCACCGCTCGAGCGGCACCTTGTCGAGCAGCGCTTTTGGATGATGGACGACCGCTCCCACACGGGCATGCAGTACCGGTCCGACGACTTCAACGAGGAGAAGCCGAACCGCTACACCATCATCCGCACCCAGTTCGACAAATGGTTCTCTCAGAAGGTGCGCGACGCCGGTGCGCTGGTGATCTGCGAGACGACCGTCACAGGGCTCGTGCAGAACGGTGAGGGCCGGGTCATCGGCGTAAAGACGGACCGCGCCGATGGCGAGGTGCACGCTGATGTCGTGGTGCTGGCGGAAGGCGTCAGCGGTCTGCTCGGCTCGCGCGCAGGGCTCCGCGACCGGCCGGAGGCCGACAAGGTGGCGCTTGCCGTGAAGGAGATGCACTTCCTGCCGAGCGAGACGATCGAGGCGCGCTTCAACCTCAAGGGCGACGAAGGCGTCGTCATCGAAGCCGCCGGTACGATCTCGCAAGGCATGACCGGCATGGGCTTCATCTACACGAACAAGGAATGCATCTCTCTCGGGATCGGTTGCCTCGTTTCGGACTTCCAGAGCACGGGCGAGACGCCCTACGACCTGATCGAGCGCTTCAAGAAACATCCGTCCGTCGCGCCGCTCATCGAGGGCTCCGAGGTAAAGGAATACTCCGCTCACCTCATTCCCGAAGGGGGCTACAAGGCCATTCCCCAACTCTATGGCGACGGCTGGGTCATGGTCGGTGATGCCGCGCAGCTCAACAACGCGATCCATCGCGAAGGCTCGAACCTCGCCATGACCTCTGGCCGCTTGGCGGCAGAGGCGATCTTCCAGGTCAAGTCGCGCCGCGATCCC